>CAIWNB010000210.1 GCA_903913965.1 uncultured beta proteobacterium | reverse complement strand
CCAATCCTTATCTTGGCAGTGTCGGCGGTACTTATACGGATTGGACGCCGCTCGAAGACCGCGGCCAGTTATTCCCCGAGGAGGTCGACGCGAGCGATCCGTGGCAGTTCAAGAATGTCCGCGTTTGCTGATCACGCCGGGTTGCTGGAACGGCAGCGTTAAATCGTGATGGCCGTCGCGCAACCGGAACCGCCCTCGGCGTGGGTATGCCGTTTCGCTCCGATGATTGCTGCCGCTGGTAGCGTTCTGGATATCGCCTGCGGTAGCGGGCGGCACGCGCGTTATCTGGCCGCCCGCGGTTGTCAGGTATTGGCGGTCGATATTGATGGGGCGGTCCTCGCTGGTCTGGCGGCTGTCGATCATGTCAGCACTATGGAGGCCGACCTTGAAGGCGCGTCGTGGCCGTTTTTCGGCCGGCAATTTGATGCGGTGATTGTGACCCGCTACCTGCACCGTCCTTTGCTGCAGGCCATGGTCGGCGCAGTGGCGCCACACGGGGTTTTAATCTACGAGACTTTTGCCATCGGCAACGAACGTTACGGCAGACCGCGCAATCCGGAGTTCCTGCTGCAGTCGGGTGAATTGCTGGAAGCGGTGCGTGGACAGTTGCAGGTGCTGGCTTTCGAGGATCTTTACGTCGATGATCCGAAACCCGCCATGATGCAGCGGATTTGCGCGGTGCGGCGCGGCGTTGAACCGCAGAAAAGCGTGAACCTGTCGTAGTGTCATGCCGGGTCGGCGCAGGCATCCATCCGGCGTTCGGGCTAGCCTGAATAGCCGCGTGCAAGCCCGGTGAGAGCGGTTGGTTGGGAGATTACCGAATGCGGTAGAATCCCAGCTTAATTAATGGGTTGTTGACTAATTTTTCAGGAAAACCGACAGATGGCAGCGCTGAGCGGCAGTGTGGTGGCGATCGTTACGCCGATGCATGAGGACGGTAGTCTGGACCTGGATGCTTTCCGCAAATTAATGGACTGGCATATCAGCGAGGGCACCGACGGTATAGTGGTCGTTGGCACCACCGGCGAGTCGCCGACGGTTGACTGTGATGAACATCATTTACTGATCAAGACGGCCGTTGAGCATGGTAACCGTCGAGTACCGATCATTGCCGGGACGGGGGCGAATTCCACGCGGGAAGCGATAGAGCTTTCGGCATATGCCAAGCAGGTCGGCGCCGATATGAGTCTCTCGGTGGTTCCCTATTACAACAAGCCGACCCAGGAAGGGCTCTACCAGCACTTTCGCGCGATTGCCGAAGCGGTGGATATTCCCCAAATCCTCTATAACGTGCCGGGCCGCACGGTGGCTGATTTGTCGAACGAGACGACCTTGCGCCTGGCGCAGATTCCCAACGTCGTCGGACTCAAGGACGCCACTGGCAACCTCGAGCGCGGCAGTGATCTGCTGCGGCAGATTCCGGCTGGCTTTTCCGTCTACAGCGGAGACGACGCGACCGCACTGGCGATGATGTTGCTTGGCGGTCACGGTGTGATCTCGGTCACGGCAAACGTGGCGCCGCGCTTGATGCACGAGATGTGCGCCGCAGCACTGAGGCAGGACATCCCGCGTGCACGCGAATTGAATAACCGGCTGCTGGGATTGCACCGACATCTTTTTGTTGAGGCCAATCCGATACCGGTTAAATGGGCGCTGGCGCAAACCAAACAGATCGGCAACGCGATACGGCTGCCGCTTACCCCGCTGTCTGAAACTTACTTCGACCGGGTGCTGGCTGCGATGTCGCAGGCAGGCATTAACACGTAGCGTAGAAAAGGTCTCACCATGAAGCGTATCGAGTTAATCAGAATAGGCGTTTGTTTGTTGCCACTGCTACTTGCAGCCTGCGGTGGTTTGTCAGATTTCCGTTCTGACAAGGTTGATTACAAGTCGCAAAGTGCCAAGCTGCCGCCTCTGGAGATACCGCCTGATCTGACCAAGCCCGGGGCTGACGATCGATTTGCCGTGCCGGATCTGAATGCCGGGGGCAAGGCGACCTCCGCCTCTGAATACAATCGGGATCGTGGCGCGCAGGGCGGCACCGTTGGTGCAGGAAAGGTGTTGCCGGACCTGCCCAATGCCCGTATCCAGCGCTCGGGTTCGCAGCGCTGGCTGGTGGTGAAGGGGGAGCCAGATGCGGTGTGGTCTGTGGTCAAACAATTCTGGCAGGAGGTTGGTCTCAATTTGACGGTGGAGCTTCCCCAGGCCGGTGTGTTGGAAACCGATTGGGCCGAGCGGCGTGCGAAGATCGACGACGGGGTGATTCGTAATACGCTCTCCCGCTTGCTCGGCAGTGTTTATTCAACCTCGGAGCGGGATAAGTACCGCACCCGTCTGGAGCGCGGCGCGGAGCCTGGCACGACAGAGATCTATATCAGCCATCGTGGCATGGAAGAAGTCTATACCACGGGCAATATCGTAAACGCGCAAACCGCTTGGCAGCCGCGACCGCCAGATCCGGAGCTTGAGGCTGAAATGTTGCGCCGCCTGATGACGCGTTTCGGCGTTAAGGAAGATGTTGCCAAGGCTGAAATGGCGGCCACCGCCAAGCCAGTGCTGCGGGCTTCAATTGTCAAGGGCAAGGACGGTGCACTGCAGCTTTCGGTTGATGACCAGTTTGATCGCGCCTGGCGGCGCGTCGGGCTCGCGTTGGATCGCATTGGTTTCATGGTCGAGGACAGGGATCGCTCCAAGGGAACGTATTTTGTCCGTTACATTGATTCCGATGCGGATAACAAGGCGGAGTCACAAGGCTTTTTTTCCAAGCTGAATCCTTTTAGCAAGTCTGAAAAGAAGGCGACCCCCGAGCAGTATCGTGTCCAGGTCAATGAGGCCGGCGCTCTTAGTGAGATCAGTGTTCTCGCCAAGGATGGGACTGCTGAAAAGTCGGCGACCGCAGACCGCATACTGACGCTGCTCTACGATCAGCTGAAGTGATTCAGTTGTGTGTTGACGCGCCGTCAGCGCAGGCGGTCGCGTTTATTCGCTGCGGCGTTTTTTTCTGATGCGTTTTGCCTCGCTTGGCAGTGGCAGTGAGGGAAATGGTCTGGTCGTCGAGTCCGGTGGCACCAGACTGCTTGTCGATTGCGGGTTTGGCCTTGCCGATACCGTTGCCCGTCTGGCCCGCTTGGGAATTGAAGCCGAATCAATCGACGCCATTCTCGTCACCCACGAACACGATGACCATGTCGGCGGAGTCGGTCGTTTTGCGCGTAAATTCAAAAAGCCGGTCTGGCTCACCTACGGCACGCTGCAGGCCTCGGTGACGACGCTGTCGGGTGTTGCCGACGTGCACATTTTCGACTGTCACCAGCGCTTTGCCATTAACGCCATCGAAGTCGAGCCTTATACGGTTCCGCATGATGCGCGAGAGCCTTCGCAGTTTGTGTTTGGTGACGGCAATGTGCGTCTGGGTCTGCTCACCGATGCAGGTTCTCAGACCGTTCATATGCGTGAGGTCCTGAACCGGCTCGATGCATTCGTGCTGGAATGTAATCATGATCCGGCGCTGTTGCAAAACAGCAGTTACCCGGAAAAACTCAAGCAGCGCATCGGCGGGCGTTTTGGCCATCTCTCGAACGACGCTGCAGCCGGCTTGTTGTCGTCGCTGGATCGCAGCAGGCTCAAGCACATTATTGCCGCGCATTTGAGTCAAAAGAACAACCGGTCTGAACTTGCCGTCGCCGCACTGGCGGCGGTATTGGTTTGCGAAGAAGACTGGATCTGTGTTGCCGACCAGTCACAAGGATTCAGTTGGCGGGAAATATAAAGATAGTTATGTTTAGCTGGATAAAAATAAAAAAGCCGGCACCAAGGCCGGCTTTTTTATTACCCAGTGCTGCGATTACTTCTTCACTGCATCCTTGGCCATTTCGCCACCTTTGGCTGCATCGGCGGCTGCATCTTTGGCGGCCTCAGGAGCCGGTGCGGCTGCCGGTGCTGCTTCCGGTGCCGGGGTGGCGGCCGGTGCCGGAGTAGCCGGCGCTTGCGGTGCGGGAGCGGGTTTTTGACCGCAGGCGGTCAGGCCAAGTGCGAGGATGGCGGAAATCAGAAGGGCACGTGTCATGGTAAGTCCTCAAAAAGTTAAACGGGATTCATTAGATGCGAATTCTGTCTCTGGCAGATAAAGCTTTGAAGCTGTTGTCAGGGCAGGCGCGTCGGAGCGGAATTGTATGCCGAACCCAATCGAAATTCCAGTACACACGTATTTTCAAGCAGGGTGTTCACAATCTTGCGGCCTGAATACCCAGGCTTGCGGGGCTTGATGCTTCATGAAGCGCGGCAAAACGCTGTAGCAGTGCATGTGTGGCGGCAGTATCACCGTATAACGCCAAACCGCGAATATTGTTGTAATGAAAACGGTGTATGTGTCCGCCCGTATCAGCGATGGCAAACGGATCGTAAACGTTGCGTGCAGTGGGTATGGTCTGGCGAATCGTAATGCCATGAGTAAATTGACGCAGCAGTATGATCAGGCGCGGACAATCGCGAACAAGATTGGTGGTTTCATGCAACACGATTTGAATGCGATGGTTGCGGTTGGCGAGCAGCAAGCGGCGCATCGCCTCAAAACGGCGCGGGGTGTTGAATGCCGCTGTCAGTTGGCGGTCGAAAATTTTTACCGTCTGTGCTGCCGTGTCGAGGAGTTCGTCGAGTGCCTCCTCGTAAGCAGCGTTTCCTTCAAGCTTGCGTTCGATAGGCGCGATTTTGGCGCGATCCTGTGACATGCCTTAGCCTGGTTTGCGTCGAGCCGTAGAGCGTTGCTGCGGACTGCGACGCGCAACGACTGTTTTGGGCGCATCGCCAAAGTGAACGTAGCCCGCTTCATGCCAGCATTGCAGCAACACGCGGGCTTTGTGGCTAATACCCTGGCCAGCCGCCAAGGCGCGCTCATCGGCTAGCCGGCGGAACAATTTGGTATCGCTCGCCGTGATTGATACGGCTTCGCCGTTGATGAAAAACAGCTTGCGGTCAAAGAGGAGTCTGGTTTTTAAATCTAGCTGCAGGCCGCGTTTAACTAACTCATCTGAGAATACTTGGGTGTTGATGGGGGGCTCGGGGCTAAACACCACGTTTTGCCGTGGTTCACTCAGCATCTGGCCAATACAGCGGTCGATATCGGTATCCCCCCAGCGTATGCGCTCGACCATGCGGCGCAGCGCTTTTTGCATTTGTGGGCCGATTTCGGCGCGGTGCGCCTGCGGCTTCAGGCCAGGGTCGCGGTAGACCTCACCGTCTTGCAACTGGTCCTGTAGATAATCCAAAAATTCAGAGCCAATTTCGCGCTGGGTTGGCGCGCGCATACCGATCGACCAGGTCAGGCATTCGCTAATGGCGACGCCGTGGTGGGCATGATGCGGCGGCAGATACAGCAGATCGCCGCTCTGCATGCGCCAGTCCTGTTGGGCGCGAAAACGGCTGAGAATTTTGAGTGGCGCATCTTCAAGCAGTGACAGATCGCGCTGGTTACTGATCTGCCAGCGTCGCGTACCTGCGCCTTGCAGCAAAAAAACATCATAACTATCGAAGTGCGGGCCGACGCCGCCGCCCGGCGCGGCGTAACTGACCATCACGTCATCTTGTCGTGCATAGGGTATGAAGCCGAAGTCGTTTTGCAATTGCCGTGCCGCCGGCACCAGCGTGTCCACACCGTTGACCAGCAGCGTCCAGCGGCGTGCCGGCAGTCCGGCAAAGTCGCGTTTGCGAAACGGACCATGTCTGACTTCCCAGCGCCGGCCGCTGCCGATGATCAGGCGCGACTCGGCGTCATCGCGGCAGGCCAGATCAATCAGGTCGTCGCGGCGCAGAGCGTCGGCCAGTACGGGTGCGATGCCGCGCAATACCAAGGGTTTTTTTTGCCAGCAATCGCGTAAAAAGCCGGCGATGTTGTAAGTGCCCAACGGATTTTTTTTCATTTTTTCATTATAGCTGCACAGTTTCCCGAGCGACGCGAGAGCAGACACCTTGCGCGCAATCTCTTTGTAAAACCCGCGACGCCATCGCAAATTCCTTTGTTACAATCCGCGCAATACCCCGGTGGCGCCGACAAGCGGCCCGGCCGCAATCCTCGGAACATTTGTTCCCGGATCAGGTGGCTGGAGAGCGCCAGTATTCAACAAGCAACACTGGTTCGAAAAACGTTGAAGCAGCCGGCAACGTATTGCACACATAAAGGAGTCAGGGCAAATGCAAGTCGCACAAGACATGGTGGTCAAGCTGCAATACGAGTTGCGTAATTCGGAAGGGGAGTTACTGGAAAAAACAGACGAGCCGCTGGAGTATCTGCACGGCGGGCACCAGGGCATGTTTCCGCTGATCGAAGCGGCACTCGAGGGTAAAAAAACCGGTGACACCTGCGACGTTTATCTGCAGCCTGCTGACGCGTTTGGGGATTACGATGAGTCACTGGTGCAGATCGAGCCGGTGGATAAATTTCCCAACGATATCGAAGTCGGCATGCGCTTTGAGGGCGGTTCCGAAGACGGCGAGACGACGGTGGTGTATACCATCACCGATATTGCCGACGGCAAGGTGGTGGTCGACGGCAACCATCCGTTAGCCGGCATGGCGCTGCGTTTTCAGGGCACGATCGAGGGCGTGCGCGCCCCCACCGAGGAGGAAATGGAACACGGCCACGTGCACGGCGAACACGGCCACCATCACTAGCCTTTGCTGTAACTAGCGGCCGGGACTGATTGCAAAACGGATCCGGCCGCCGCTTTCCGATACCCTCGATACGCTGACCCTTAGCCAGTTCACATCCGGACTGCCGAATACTTCGGCGCGTGTGAAATTGTTTAGTGGCTTGCCGCTCACCGGATGTTTGAGCGGATGATCGACGCGATAGACATGTGTGTCGCCATGTCCGAGCAGCACACTGCCATCAAAGCCTGCGGTTTCCTGGGCGAGTGCCGCCAGTAATTTCTCATGGCCGCGGCGTGGATGACCCGAACGCAGGAAAGGATTGGCCTGCATCATGACGACGATGCCGCGGCTGTTTTGCGCGTGCGCCAAGGTAAACGCCTGGCGCAGCCAGTCAATGGCCGCAGCCGTGCGTCCCGCAGACTCTTTCGGCATCGCCTCATTGTTGTTGCCGCCCGGAATGTTTAGCGTGACAAACTGTATGTCCTCCACTTGCCAGCGCATATGTTCCGGATAAAAGGGCGCTGCAGGGGTGTCGCTTTGCCGCGAGAGTGTTAGCTTGTTGAGTCCCATGCTCTGCGTGCCGCGGAAAAAGCGCTGCCGCAGTGCATCGAGTCGTTCGAGTGGTTCATAACCGCCGGCAAACAGGCGTGAGCAGTCGCTCCATTCGTTGTCGCCGGGAATATAAATAAACGGATGATGCGACGCTTCGAACAAGGTTCGACGTTGATCAAACACCGCATCGCCACAGGAGGTCCAGCCGTTCTTGAAGTCGCCCACATGCACCACGAAGGCCGCCTCAGTGCGATTGATCTCCTCCAACATGTTGATGAAGGCTATTTCTTCCCCCGCGCCGTAAGGCGTGTCACCGAGCAGGGCAAAGCTAAAGTCGCCGCGCGCCGTTGTGCAGACGAGCAGCGCCAGCAGGGCAAGCGCGGTTCGCATGCCTAGTCGTTTAGCAGACGGCGCAGGTCGTAGAGCGCGTCGAGCGCCTGTTTCGGCGTCAGGGTGTCCGGGTCCAGCACACGCAGTTTTTCCAGCAGCGCCGGATCGCATGCCGGTTCGGGTTGCGGTGCCGCCACTGGCGTTGCGCTGAAAAGATCAGGCTGGCGGTCGCGGGCGAGGCTGTCTTGTTCCAGTGTCGCGAGATGTTTTTTCGCCGCGCGTATGACGGCTGACGGGATGCCTGCCAGCTGCGCGACCTGCAGGCCGTAACTTTGGTTGGCGGGCCCTTCCTCAACGCTGTGCAGGAAGACGATGCGATCCTTGTGTTCGACGGCGTCGAGATGCACGTTGATCGCCTGCTTGAATTCCTGCGCGAGGTGGGTGAGCTCAAAGTAATGCGTGGCAAACAGGGTCAGGCATTTGTTGACGTCCAGCAGCTGGCGGGCGATCGCCCACGCCAGCGCAAGGCCGTCGAAGGTGGAAGTGCCGCGGCCGATTTCATCCATCAGCACCAGGCTCGCCGCTGTGCCGTGATGCAGGATGTAAGCAGCCTCGGTCATTTCCACCATGAAGGTAGAACGGCCGCCGGCCAGATCATCCGCCGCGCCAATGCGCGTAAAGATACGGTCGAGCGCGCCTACCGTGGCGCGTTTGGCCGGCACAAAAGAGCCGCAATGCGCGAGCAGGGCGATCAAGGCAACCTGCCGCATATAAGTCGACTTGCCACCCATGTTAGGGCCGGTGACCAGCAACATTTGTCGCGCCGCCGTGAGTCGTGTGTCGTTGGCGACGAAGTGATCGATTTGTTGTTCGACCACCGGGTGTCTTCCACCCTCGATTTCAATCAGCGCTGTCTCGACCAGCTCGGGCTCGCACAGCGATAGCGTTTGCGCGCGTTCGGCGAAGGTCGTCAGTAGATCGATTTCGGCAAGTGCTGCAGCCACCCGCTGCAAGGCGCCGATCTGCGGTGCGAGGCTGTCGAGCAGCTGGTCGTAGAGCCATTTCTCGCGTGCCAGTGCGCGGTCCTGCGCCGACAACGCCTTGTCTTCGAAGGTCTTCAGTTCCGGGGTGATATAGCGTTCAGCATTTTTCAGGGTCTGCCGGCGTCGGTAGTCGTCGGGCACATTTTCCGATTGTGCGCGCGTCACCTCGATGTAGAAACCGTGTACGCGGTTGTATTCGACTTTAAGTGTGGCGATGCCGCTTCTGGCGCGTTCACGCGCTTCGAGGTCGAGCAGAAACTGACCGCAGTTGTTTTGGATCCCGCGCAGCTCGTCGAGCTCGGTGTCGTAGCCGTCATTGATCACGCCACCTTCGCGCAATACGGACGCCGGTTCACTGATCACTGCCCGCGCGAGTAGTGAATAAACGCCCTCCAGCGGCCTGGCGTCGTCAGCCAGTTCCTGCAAGCGAGGCCGGCCCAGACGCGAGAGCTGCGACGAGATCTCCGGCAGTTGCGCCAGTGTGTCGCGCAGACCCGAGAGGTCGCGCGGCCGCGCACTCTTGAGGGCGATGCGCGCGGTGATGCGCTCGACGTCCACGCAGCCCTTGAGAGAATCACGCAGCGCACGCGCGGCCAGTGCGCCGTCGCCGGCCAGCAGACTCACCGCGGCCAGTCGCTGACGCGATGGCGCGTGATCGCGTAGCGGATGGTGCAGTGTGTGGCGCAGGAGGCGGCTGCCCATGCCGGTGGCGCAGGTGTCAAACAGCGAGAGCAGGGTGGGCGATGTTTCGCCGCGGATGGTTTCCGAAATCTCGAGGTTGCGCCGCGT
>CAIWNB010000209.1 GCA_903913965.1 uncultured beta proteobacterium | reverse complement strand
CCGCCATCGCGGCGACGCCATCGTCATACCCGGCCGCGGCGGCCGCCACTGGGTCAACATCAGCGACCAGCCCGATCTGGACGTGCCACTGGGTGACCCGGCGATGGGCGGACACGCTTCGTTTGCGCTGGGTCTTGCGCTTGCGCAACCACAACGCCGCGTCGTGCTGTTTGATTCCGAAGGCGACATCATGATGGCCATGGGTGTGCTGGCCACCATCGCCGAACAGAAGCCGGCGAATCTTTACCACTTTATGCTCGACAACGAGTGCTATGCCACCACCGGCGGCCAGCCCGTGCCGAACGCCAAGGCGGTCAAATACGATACGCTGGCGCAGGGCGCGGGTTATCCCAATGCCTATGCCTTCGACAATCTGGAAACGTTCGAAAACCAGATCGAAGGCATATTGTCGCGTCCGGGTCCGGTGTTTGTCGCATTGAAGGTTAACCCCGAGATCAACAACACGCCGATCGGGCAGCGCAAGCGCTGGCTCAAGCGTTCGGCGCTGGATTCCATCGCCGCCCTGCGCAAAAGTATCGGCATCAGTGCAGCCTGAAAGGAGGCAGCGATTTTTCGCCTCCGGCGGTCAATGCTAAAATCGTCGCCCTATTTTGAACAAACCAGTTAAGGAATTCGCCGTGCAACAATACGATGTGATTGTGGTTGGCAAGGGTAACGCCGCGTTATGCGCGGCTCTCGCAGCACGAGACAAAGGCGTGAGCGTCGCCATACTCGAGGCCGCACCGGAAGAAGAATCCGGCGGTAATAGCCGATTCGCCGGTGGCGTGATGCGCTTCGCCTACGATGGCGTCAAGGATCTGCAGAAGCTCACCGACATTCCGCCCGAGGAAGTTGATACCGTCGATTGGGAAAGCAACACCATCGACGAGTTCTACGATGACCTCTATCGCGTCACCAATTTCCGCACCGACCCGAACCTCAGCGAAACGCTGATCACCAAAAGCCTGGACACCATGGTGTGGGTGCGTTCGCAGGGTGCGCGCTTCCTGCCGAACTACCGCTTCCAGTCCGGGATGGTCAACGGCAAACGCAAATTTTTCGGCCGTATGCCGTTGTGGATGGCCGGCGGCGGCCCGGGTCTGGTCGAGGCACTGGCCAACACCGCGGTAAAAAAAGGCGTCGATATTTATTACGAAACACGCGCCACTGAATTGATCTATGACGGTGAAAAAGTGCTCGGCGTCAAAGCCAAGTGCAAGGGCAAACAACTCGAATACCACGCCAAGGCAGTGATCCTCGGCTGCGGCGGTTTCGAAGCCAATCCGGAAATGCGTACCAAATACCTCGGGCCGGGCTGGGAACTGGCGAAAGTCCGCGGCACGCGCTTCAATATGGGCGACGGCCTGAACATGGCACTGGCCATCGGTGCCTGCCCCTACGGCAACTGGTCGGGCCGCCACGCCGTGTCCTGGGAGCGTCACGCCCCGGAAGTCGGCGACCTGAATATTCCCGAGAGTTCATACCGCCACAGCTTTCCGCTGTCGCTGATGATCAACGCCGAGGGCAAACGCTTCGTCGATGAGGGCATCGAGTTCTACAACTACACCTACGCCAAATACGGCGCCGAAGTATTGAAGCAGACCGAGCAATTCGCCTATCAGGTGTTCGACGCCAAGGCCAAGCCGCTGCTGCGCCCCGAGTACAACGACAAGCAGGTGACCAAGGTCACGGCGAATACGCTGGAAGAACTCGCCGGCAAGCTCGAAGGGGTCAACGCGGCGCAATTCCTCAAGACCATCAAGGAATACAACGCGTCGATCAAAACCGAGGTGCCGTTCAACCATGCAGTCAAAGACGGTCGCTGCACGGTCGGCATCGAGCCACAGAAATCGAACTGGGCCATCGTCCTCGACACGGCACCGTTTGAGGCCTATCACGTGACCTGCGGCATTACCTTCACCTTCGGCGGTTTGCGCATCAACCACGAAAACGGCCAGGTCCTCGACGTCAACATGCACCCGATCCCGGGCCTGTATGCGGCCGGCGAAATGGTCGGCGGTATTTTCTACTTCAACTATGCGGCAGGCACCGGCCTGGTTTCAGGCTCGGTGTTCGGACGCATCGCCGGCGACGGCGCGGGGGATGCGGTCAAAGCCGCGTAACTCTCCGTCACCGGAAAAAGCAAAGGGACGCAAAGGCGTCCCTTTGCTTTTGGTGCCCGAAGAAACCTAGCGCATTCCGCGATTCAAAGCGCCGGCAATCGATCTCCGTCCTCGCCTACGCCCCACGGCGACGATCAGTTCGGGGCGCGCTCCGGCATTGGCAATCCTCGAATCCGCCGCCCTCAATCCGGCGTCACACCCGCCGTCTTGATCACCTTGCGCCACAAGGCGAGATCCTTGCCGATCAGCTCACCGAATTGCTGCGGCGTACCCGTCGCGGTGACCAGCCCGTTACTCTCCAAACGCTTGACCATGTCGGGTGCGTTAAAGGCTTTTTTCAGCTCGGTATTAAGTCGCTCGATCAACACGCGCGGGGTTTGTGGTGGCGCCAGCAAACCGTAGTAGCCGGAGTTATTAAAACCCGGCACCACTTCTGCAATCGCCTGCACCTCGGGCAGCGCATTCAAACGCTGCGGATGCCCAACGCCGATGGCGCGCAGACGGCCGGTTTTTACATGCGGCATAATTTGCGGCACACCGGAGAACGCGCTTTGCACCTGGCCGCTGATCAGATCAATCGTGATCTGGCCGGAGCTGCGATAAGGCACGTGCAGCATATTGATGTTGGCGTTGACCAGTAACAAGACCATGCCCAGATGATTGGGCGTACCGGTACCGGTGGACGCGTATTGATAGTGGCCGGGCGCCGCCTTCGCGATGTCGATCAATTCACGCACGTTTTTCGCCGGCAGATTCGGATTCACCACCAGCGCCCAAGGCGAATGCACCACCAGCCCGATCGGCGCGAAATCCTTGAGCGGGTCGTAGGGAATCTGCGCGCCCATCAAAGCCGGGCCGCTGACCAGCCCGCCAAAGGTGCCGACTACCAGCGTGTAACCGTCGGGCGCCGCCTTCGCCACAATATGATGCCCCATCGTACCGGCGGCACCACTGCGATTGTCGACGACGAACTGCTGCCCCATGGAGGCGCTCAATGCCTGCGCGATCTCGCGTGCGGTGAAGTCAGTCGCCCCACCGGGCGGATAGGGCACGACCAGCCGCACTGGACGCAGCGGATAACCCTGCGCAAGGCTGTCGGCGGAAGCCAGCGCCGCGCACACCACGCAGGCGGCACCGAGCGCTGCACGCAGCGGCAACATCAGCCGCGCTTACGACGTGCCGGCACGCCGGTCAGACGCATCAATTCGCCAACGTTGGCGCAGCGCTCGATGCGCGACACCACATCGCAAATCTGCGCGGCGCGCATTTCGCCGATCACCGGGATGGCGAGGCTCTCAAACTTGCCGCGCAATTCGTCGTCGCTCATCGGGTTCTCAATCGAGCCCTTGGGGAAATCAACCTGCGACACATATTTTTCGCCGGAAACCATGGTCATCGTCGTATGGCAGGACACGCCGCGCGGCAAACGCGGATCGGTTTCGATGCGCGTCAAATCCATCAGGCGGCGTACCGCCTTGTTGCCGAGCTTGCTATTGGTGTATTGCGCCAGCAACGCTTTGCCTTCGATCAGCGCGATCGCCACCGAATACGGCAGACTGACCTGCGCCTCGTGATACGTGCGCGGCGCCATGTTCTGGTGATAGAGCGCCCAGTCGGGATGGCGTTTGACGACGATACTGCGGATCTTGTCGAGCGCGGGCGCGTGTTTCGCTTTGATCTCCAGCGCGCAATCAATCGCGTTATGGATCGGCCGCGCACAAGAATACGGTTTGAATTCGATGCGCAGCTCGAACGGTTTACCCAGACCGCGCAGGATTTCGGCACCGGCTTTTTCACGACCGGCAAAGGCGCGCAGAAAACCGCGCTCACCTTCGAAGATGGTGTCAGCACCGGTGAAGCCGAGCTGCGCCATGTGCGCCGCGGTAACGCCGTTACGCGCCGCCGGCCCCGGATTGAAACGCTTCTGCATCGACGGCCCGTACATTTCCATCAGACCCGAAGCCTGCGCGCCGGCCAGCCCGAAGGCAGAAGTGAGTTTGGCCGGCGAGAGTTTGAGCAGACTCGCCGCCGCCGCTGTCGCACCGAACACGCCGCAGGTCGGTGTGGTGTGAAAAGCGCGGTTACGCAAATCATTGTTCGCCGCCTGACTGACACGCTCCATGACTTCACAGCCCGAGGCCAGCGCGGTGATCAGTTCGCGGCCGTTGGCGCCAACCGCCTCGGCCACCGCCAGTGCCGGCGAAAACACCGGCGGACTGAAATGAAACAGTGCGAGCACATCAATGTCATCGAGTTCGATACTGTGGCAGGAAATCGCATTGGCAAACGCCGCCGCGGCCATCGGCACGCGACCATGGCCGCCGATCAAGGTGGCCTGCGCGGCCTTGCCCTGTTGCGCGGCGAATTCACGTGCGATCACACCGCTCTCGCTCTGGCTGCCGGCGATCGCCACGCCGATGTAATCGAGCAGCAGGCGCTTCATGGCATGACGGCCGTCGGGCGTGATCTGCCGATACGACAGGCCAGCGTGATGAACGGCAAGCTGCGCCGCAATAGTGGGTTTCACAGCGGATTTTTTGACTGACATGGCAAGGCCTTCCGGTTCGATCAAGTGTTAAACAGTGGGGGCGGCAACGAGCTCAAGCAGCTCGCGCGTGTTTTCAAGCTGCTCCAGTTGACGCACCAGATCCACGATGCGCAGCATGCGTGCTTCCGGGATGCAGGAACGCACGACATGGCGGAACTTGTATTCAATGTCCTGCGGTTTGAGCGGTGCCTCGGGGCTGCCGCGGCGATGCAGAATCAGCTTCTCGAAACTGCGGCCGTCGCGCGTACTGACCTTGACGCGTGCGGCATGGCGGAACGGCGCGCCCATTGCCTCGATCTCGGCGTCGACACTGGCAGTGATACGCGGGATGAAATCGAGTATGCGCGGATCGTGCAGACGGTCTTCGCGATACTGATCGGTAAACGCCATACCGTCGATGGCAATCACCGCCAGTCCGTAATACAGGTTCATCTGCGCGGCGGTCACACCCTGCGCCTTGTATTCCCAGGCGCAATGCACATGCGTCATCGGCGAGAGACCGACTGCCATCGTCGCCACATCATCGGCAGTCAGCGTGTTCTCGCGCAGGATATCGGCGAGGCCGTCGAGCGCGGTGTGGATGCTGGTGACACTCGCATGCGGTTTGTAGCCGACATTGAGCGTTTCCCATGTCGTGCCCAGACCATCGGTCAGACGTGCCGGCGCGGGCTTGTCCGAATAGCTGCTGAGATAACCGCCGTAGCCAGCTTCCAGCGCATCACTGATGCCGGTGAAATCGTCTTGCGCCAACAGCGCCGAATAAACGCCGCTTTGCGCCGCACGCCCGCTGTGTAAGCGTTTCACCATCGCGCCTTCCTGTGCCGCCATCAAACCGCCGGCCTGCGAACCGCACATCCCCAGCGCATGCTGAAAGCGCGCCGCATCGAGGCCGAGTGCGCGCGCCGCAGTGGCGGCGGCGACGAAGGTGCCCGAGGTGCCCTGCGGGTGAAAGCCGCGGAAGAACAGGCTCATGGTCGCCGCATTACCGACGCGGTGACCGACTTCATAACCGGCGATCATCGCGGTGATAATGTCACGCCCCGGCGCACCACCCTGCTGCTCGGCAAAGGCCAACGCGATCGGTGTGGCGATCGAACCGGCATGAATGATGGATTCCTTGTGGATGTCGTCGAGCTCAAAGGCGTGACCGCCGGTGCCGTTGACCAGCGCCGCCAGCGCAATCGAGGTCTTCTCGCCCATGCCGGCGAGCGAGGCCACGGGGGCGGCGCCCTCGGCCCTGGCAAGCGTGGCGACCTTGCGCGTCCACGGCAGCGTGGCGCCGAACAAACAGCAGCCGATGCTGTCCAGCACCGAGAGCTTCATACGCTCGACCGCTTCGTGTGGAATGTCTGCAAAGCGCAGATTCGATGCAAACGCCGCCAGATCGCGCGTCGCGCCCGGCAGCAATGATTTTTCAGTCGACACCTGAATTTCTCCTCTGACCCGTTTCAGTTTTTTGTAATGATCACGCCACCGCAAACAAGGCGGTCACTTCACTCACATCGCCAACCGTTTCCAAGCGCCGCAACAGCACCAATGCCGCAGTACGCCGTTCGCCATCAAGGCGCCCCGCGCACATCGTATGGAATTTTTGTTCGATCTCGGCGTCGCTCATCGGATTTTTTTCATGGCCGCGCGGATATCTAATTTCAAGCCACTGCGTTGCGCCCGATTTCAAACGAATGGTAACGCGTCCGGGCGCACCCTCCGGATAGCGCGCCGAGAGCGCCGGATCTTCCGACACTTTGACCTTCTGCATCAGCGCAACAACCGCCGGATCATGCAGACGCGCAGCGGCGAATGATGCACTGGTCACCGCACCATCGAGCAGCGCGATGGCAATGCAGTACGGCAGACTGTGATCGGCCGTTTCACGCGTCGCCGGCGCCCAGCGCGAGGCATCCGCCCCCATCATGAACACCGCCGCGCCATACCCCTCGGCGTGGATCTCGGCGATGTCGTCGAGCGCGTCGAGCTTGATACGCTCACGCAATTCGATGGCGGCAAAGACCGCCGACTGGCCGTGATAACACACCGGCAGACTCTTCGTATGCGTCAACGGAATCATCGGCGCCGCCGGCAGCGGCCACTCGCTGCGGCCGATCGCCTCCCACAAACCACCGCTGCCATCGAACACCGCGGTGGGCCCGGTAAAACCTTCTTTTGCCAGCAGCGCAGCAAACACCGCATTGCGTGTCGCATTCGCCCCGGCGCAGCCCTTCCAGCTCGACAGGCTGCCACGACGCGCCTGCGCCAGCGCCATATTCGGCGTCAGCGCCAATGACAGCGCATGGCCGGTAGCCTCGGCATCAAGCCGCAGCAAGCGTGCCGCACCCAGCGCACAGCCAAGCACCGTATATAGCGGCTGATCCCAGCCTTTTGCATTGACGTCCACCGCCTGGCAGAAACTGCAATAGATGTCATAGGCGAGCGAGATCGCCTCGATCAAGGCTTTGCCGTCGGCGTGCATAACTTCAGCCAGCGCGATAAGGCCCGGCGTCATGTCGCTCGGATGCCCGCGACTGCGGCCGAGATAGGTATCGCTGACGTCCAGCGAGCGGACCATCACGCCATTGGCAAACGCGGCCAGTTCCGGCGTGGTGACAATCCCGCTGCCCCAGACGCGTGCGGGCTGATCGGAGCGCGTGCGTGCCGCCAGCGCGCGCGACATCACGCTCACCGGTTCTGCATACGCGCCCAGCGCGCTGGCGAAGGTATCGATCACACGGCGCTTCGTTTCATGCACCACGGCTGGCGATAACGCGTCGTAGCGCACGCCCTGTGCGTAGGCCAAGAGGGCTTCGACCGTGGCATCCCAGCGGGCGGGTTCGTTATTCATGAAAAATCTCCGCGCCTCAATATTCCGGCGTGACCTTGGCCGAGGTAATAACCTTGCCCCAGCGCGCCAGATCATCGCGAATGATTTGCCCGAATTCCTTGGGCGAGTTGCCAATCAGCACAGTGCCGCTCGGTTCAATGCGGTTCTTCACCTCGGCACGTTGCACTGCCGCACGGGTTGCCGCGTTGAGTTTGTCGATGATGGCCTGCGGCGTTTTCGCCGGCGCCAGAAACCCGTACCAGAGATCTGACTGGAAGGTTTCCAGCCCCGGAAACTCGGCCACCGCCGGCAACGTCGGCAGCGCCGGGCTGCGTTTGCCGGTCGACACCGCGATCGCACGCAAGCGTCCCTGCTCGACCAACGGCATCGCCGCGAGTGCCGCGACAAACATGAACTGGATCTGGCCACCGGTGAGCGCGATCAGCGCCGGGTTACTGCCCTTGAACGGAATGTGCGTGATGTCGATATGGGCGAAGGTCTTTAACATTTCACCGGCCAGATGCGCCCCGCCGCCGGAACCCGACGAACCGTAGTTAAGCGTGCCGGGTTTGGCTTTCGCCAGTGCAATCAGTTCGGGCACCGTTTTCACCGGCACCGACGGATGCAGCACCAGCACGAAAGGCTGCGAGGCGACCAGACTGATGGGCGAAAAATCCTTTACAGGATCGTACGTCACGACTTTTTTGAACAGCTGTGGATTGATGACGATGGTGGCATTGGTGGTTACCAGCAGCGTGTACCCGTCGGGGTTGGCGCGGGCGACGATATCGGTGCCGATGTTGCCGTTGCCGCCGGTGCGATTGTCGATGATGAAGGTCTCTTTCAGATCACGTCCCAATTCGGCGGCCAGCGTGCGCGACACCAGATCACCGCCGCCGCCCGCCGCAAACGGATAAACAATACGCACCGGTTTGTTCGGATAGTCCTGCTGTGCCTGCACACCGCCGGCCAGCGTAATGCCGGCTGCGGTGAATATGCTGTATGCCAGTGTTTTCATTTTCTCTTTCCGCCTGTGTTGATCGTTACCCGCCCGCCGCTTTCGCACGCGCGGTTTTTACCGTTGGCACTTTTGCCGTTGGCGTTTTTTCCAACAATAGCGGCCGGCGTAATTCTCCGCGGATGACCTCGGGGGTCAACTCCGGTGCCAGCAGGCCGATGAAGTGGCCGGCATAACGCCGCAAATAAGTGTTCCGCCGCAGCGAGACATAGGTCGTGCTCGACTCAAACAGATGACTGACATCGCGCGCGCGCAGATCATGGTCGTGTTTGGGATCGACCGCAACCGTGGCGAGGATGGCGATACCGAGGCCGAGTTCGACATAAGTCTTGCACACATCGGCGTCAACCGCGCCGAAAATCACGTTCGGCTCGATACCCTGTTTGTGAAACGCGTCCATCACCTTCCAGCTGCCGCTGCGCACGCGGTCATGCGAAATGATCGGATGGCGCGCAATTTCCTGCAGCGTCAATTTTTTTGCGCGCAGAATGGCATGTCCCTTCTTGGCGATGACGCTGCGCGCCACCGGAAAACACGGCAGCATGGCAAGCCCCGGAAACGGCCGCATGGTTTCGGTACCGATCGCGATATCGGCCTCGCCCGACTCCACCGCTTCGCAGATCTGCGTCGGGTTGCCCTGCTGCAAACTCAGGCGCACGCCGGGGTATTGTTTGATGAAACGCTCGACCACCTTCGGCAGCACATAGCGCGCATAGGTATGGGTGGTGGCAATCGTCAAACGGCCCTCGGCGCGATCCAGATAATCGTCGCGCAGGGTTTGCAGACTGTCGACATCATTGAGGATGCGCTGCGCGATGGCGATCACTTCTCGCCCCGGCTCGGTCAGGCCAACCACCCGGTTGCGCTTACGCTGAAACACCGGAAAGCCGATCTCCGCTTCAATCTGCTGGATCTGCTTGCTGATGCCCGGCTGCGAGGTATGCAGCGCCTCGGCCGCCGCAGAAATGTGATTGCCGCAGCGGTGCACTTCAAGAACACAGCGAAGTCCGGACAGTTTCATCGTGGCGGCAGCCTTTGCGCTTGCAGTCTGAATCAACGCGTCGGAAAGTCCATTTTTCGCGTCACCGGATTAACGTAGCCGCCCCACAACACCATCACGCGATTGCGATGCGGATCGCCGCACACCACGAGATTGATCACCTCGGGCCCCGGCAGAATGCGTACCAACTCGTCTTCCTTCACCAGGTATTCCGGCGGATAGATGCCGCGGTCGACCGCATCGCGGATGGTGAACGCTTCAGAATGCCCGTATTTGAGCAGGAACTCGAGTTCGCGAAACGGCACCCGTGCGTGCTCGTAGAGGTAGTCGCGGATTTTGTCCTTGCTATAGCCCTCGTCGGCCAGTGACTTCGCCACCGGTGGCGCAATCATGATGGTGATCATGTTGCGAAAGCCCTTGGGCCCGCGTTCGGCAAGACGCGCCAGGCAGGGCTTCTTGGTCAGTTCGATGCTGAGAAACTCCAGCGCCGTCTGCGCCGCGGTTTTGTCCACGGTGCCATAAATCGCCGGCGGCCAGCCCCAGGTCACGGTCGCACAGGCGGTCACCGTGCTGTCCTCTTTTTTGAACCCGTGCTCGACTTGATACGGCGCCCACGGCGACTCGGCTTCGTTCTCGGCAATGGTGAAGTTCATCGGGTAACCGAAGGTACCCATGTAATTGCGACCGAGTTTATAGCCGGCGATGTTTTTGATGATGAGCCCAAGCGCGCGCCCAATGGCCGGATTGGCCCCCTTTGAAATCATCTGCCCGCCGTTCTCGATACCCATTTTCTGGATCGCCGGCCCGTTGATCAGCAGGAAGGGCAAAACACCCCATGTCGTGCCGATGTTACTGAGGTTGTATTCGTTATCGGCCAGCGCCTCAACGGCGGCGATCAACAACGGCATGCACTCCGGACTACAGCCCGCCATCACCGCATTGGCGGCGATGTTCCACGGCACGGCTTCGAGATTGGCTTGCGGCAGCACCGCAATGCGTTCAAATGGTTTGCGATCGGTATATTTGAGGAAGGCCTCGATACGTTCGCGTGTCGGCGGAATGATCGGCAGTTCATCGGTCCACTGCTGGGCGCGGAAATACGCATTCACCTCGTCGAAACTGCCTTCGTAAATGATGGCGTCGGCGGGTTTGGCCGCAGCCGCCTGCGCAATTTCACCGCTCTGCGGCTTGGTCAGGCAATCGACGATGCGGCCGAACAACACCTCCTCGACGTTTTTGACCACCAGTTCGTCCGCGTGCACGCCAACCGCGCCGGGATATTCACCGACCCGCATATTCGACATGCCCTCGGCCTTCGCCACCGCTTTCGCGATCGAGGTAAAGCCGGTGGTGGTGATGACTACGCTGGGGATGCCCAGTTTTTCTGCTTCAATTGCCGGCCTCGCCGAGGCCGGTGTGCAGGTGCCTCAACCACCGTTGCCGGTGATCAGCGCATCACAGCCGCGTTCCTTCGCCAGTGCGGCGACCTGTTGCGCAATCTTGCGCTGTGTCGCGGGGTCACCACCGACGTAAACGATGGGGAACTCGGTATACGGAATGATTTTGACGCCGGGATATTTTTCCTTGAAGAGGCGGCGATAGGTGTGAAACATCAGCTCGCCCTTGAAGTGGTTGTTGTAGACCTCGCCGATAGTCTTGCCTTCGAGCGTGTCGAGATGCGGGCTGATGCCCTTCGTGCTACCCAGCGCCAGCCCCTCAGGACTGACGACACCCAGCGTTTGATTCATGACGGCTCCTCTATGCGCGCCGGCAGCCACCCTCGAAAGGCGGCGGCACCGGCTGATCAGGGCGACATTAAACAGCGAATCACCCCGTCGCACCAGAATATTGGGCTATTCTGGTATACAAAAAATAGCATACTGGAAAGGCATAGCACGTGCCACCGTTGCAGACCGCGCAGGCCGCCGGCAAAACACCACCAGCGCGGGTTTGCCGCTGCCGCCCAAACACCTTAAACTTTGCCCTCTCCGATGACGCGCCTGCAGCGTCTTTCCCCTCGCAACTACAGCGTAACCAGCATAAGTGGTAAACGACATGGCAACTTTTCTGAAGAAACGACTTGATCAAACCGTGACCGACGCGATCGACGCCAAGGTCAGATCCACCGTCGAGAGCATCATGGACGACATCAAGAAACGCGGTGATGCCGCGGTGCGCGATCTGTCGGCGCAATTCGACAAATGGTCGCCGGCGAGTTTCCGCCTCTCGCAGTCAGATCTCGATGCGATCATGGCCAAGGTCAAACCGGAGACCATTGCCGACATCAAGTTTGCGCAGGCGCAAATCCGTAACTTCGCGCAACACCAGCGTAATGCCATCAAGGACATCGAAGTTGAAACCCTGCCCGGCGTGAAGCTCGGCCACAAAAATATTCCGGTCGACAGCGTCGGCTGTTACGTCCCCGGCGGCCGCTATCCGATGGTCGCCTCGGCGCATATGAGCATTGTCACTGCGCGTACCGCCGGCGTGCGTCGCGTCATCGCCTGCACGCCGCCCAATCAGGGCGAGCCGCATGCCGAAACCATCGCTGCCATGGTGCTGGCCGGCGCCGATGAAATCTATGTGTTGGGTGGTGTGCAGGCGGTGGTCGCCATGGCACTCGGCACCGAAACCATCGCACCGGTCGATATGCTGTGCGGCCCGGGCAACGCCTATGTCGCTGAAGCCAAGCGCCAGTTGTTCGGTCGTGTCGGCATCGATCTCTTTGCCGGCCCCACTGAAATTCTCGTCATTGCCGACGAAACCTCGGACGTCGAAATCATCGCCACCGATTTGCTCGGACAAGCCGAACACGGCCCCAACAGCCCGGCCATCTGCATCACCACCTCGCGCAAAATCGCCGAGGGCCTGCCGGCGGAGATCGAGCGCCAGTTGAAAGTGCTGCCGACCGCCGATGTCGCCAGTGTGGCGTGGCGCGACTACGGTGAAATCATCCTCGTCGATTCGCTCGAAGAAGCGGTGATGGAAGCCGACAAACTCGCCGCCGAGCATGTCGAAGTGCTGACCAAAGAGCCGCGCTACTTCCTGCAACACATGAAAAATTTTGGTGCACTCTTCCTCGGCCCGGAGACCAATGTCTCGTACGGTGACAAAGTCATCGGCACCAACCACACGCTGCCGACGATGGGTGCAGCGCGTTATACCGGCGGCCTGTGGGTCGGCAAATTCATCAAGACCTGCACCTATCAGGAGGTCACACCGCAAGCGAGCGTGGTGGTCGGTGAATACTGCTCGCGCCTCTGCGCGATTGAACGCTTCTGGGGCCATAAGGAACAGGCCGATCTCAGATTGCGTCGCTACGGCGGGCAGAATGTCGGGCTGGGTGCGAAGAAATAACAAATTGCAGAACTTGATGTTATCGGCAATGGGCACGGTGTCTGCCCCCCACCCCTACCCTCCCCCACAAGGGGTGAGGGAGAAGGATGGCGCGGCGCATCTGCCTGGGTTCCTTCCCCCCTTGCGGGGGCAGGACAGGATGGGGGGATCAGCGCAGTGAGCGCAGCTAATCACGTGCCGCATGATCCGCTGACCCGCTTTCGTCTCGACGGCCGCGTCGCCCTGATCACGGGCGCGGGACGCGGCATCGGTCGCAGCGTGGCGATCGCATTCGCGCAGGCCGGCGCCGAAGTCTGGCTGACCTCGCGCACGGCGTCCGAACTGGACACGCTGGCTACTGAAATCAAGGCCGCCGGCGGACGTGCACATGCTGCGCCCTGCGACGTTACCGATGCTGCAGCCGTCAACAAAATGGTCGCGGCGATTCCGTCGCTCGACATCCTCGTCAACAACGCCGGCATGAATCTGCCCGAGCCCTTCGTCAACGTGAGCGAAGAACGTCTCGACCGCGTGATGAATCTGAATGTGCGCAGCATGTTTATCGTCGCGCAGGCGGCGACCCGCAAGATGCTGGAAAACGCCGAGCGCAAAACGCGCGGCGGCGCCATCGTCAACATCACCTCGCAAATGGGCCACGTCGGCGCGGAGAATCGCACCGTCTACTGCATGACCAAACATGCGATCGAAGGCCTGACCAAAGCGCTGGGCGTCGAATTGGCGCCGCAGAACATCCGCGTCAATTCGGTGGCACCGACCTTCGTCGAAACACCGATGACCGCGCCGATGTTCGCCAAGGGCGAATTCAGCCAATGGGTGCACGAGCGTATTCCGCTGGGCCGGCTCGGCCAGCTTGATGAAGTCGTCGGTGCGGTGCTGTTCACGGCATCCCCCGCGGCCTCACTGATGACCGGCACTTCTCTCATCATCGACGGCGGCTGGACCGCCCGCTAAAAAATCTCAATTCATCGTCATAAACTGTAAACATCATTCCGAACAACACTGAGGAGAATTCACCATGCCACGCCGTTACGACGCCAAGATGTTCGACATCAAGCACCTCCGCGCCACCGCCGAGAAATGCAAGAACTGGGGCAAGTGGGGCCCGGATGACGAAGCCGGCACACTCAACTATATCCAGCCCGAAGACATCGTTAACGCCGGCAAGCTGATCAAGCGCGGCAAGTCGTTCTCGCTGGGGCTTAACTTCGACAAATTCGGCCCGCAGAAAGGCCTCTGGGGTAACCGCTTCAATCCAATCCACACCATGCTCGCCACCGGCACCGA
This sequence comes from uncultured beta proteobacterium, assembly GCA_903913965.1. GTDB lineage: Bacteria > Pseudomonadota > Gammaproteobacteria > Burkholderiales > SG8-41 > PALSA-1004. Next base: position 1,641 of record CAIWNB010000209.1, on the reverse strand, counting down.
CGCCGTCGCCGGCAATCAGGACAAGGGCGGCCTGCGTTACGCCGACGACATGGTCTCGCTGCCGCTGCAATGCGGCACGCAGTGGGATGCGCTTGGCCACATTTTCTACGACGACAAAATGTGGAACGGCTACGACGCCCGCCTCGTCGATTCAAACGGCGCACAGAAAAACGGCATCCACATGGTCAAAGACCGCATGGTCGGCCGTGGCGTGCTGCTCGACGTCGCACGTCATGTCGGCAAACCTTATCTCGAAGACGGCACCGCCATCACCAATGAAGACCTCGACGCCTGCGCCAAAGCACAGGGCGTGGAGATCAAGCGCGGCGACTTCGTCATCGTGCGCACCGGCCAGATGGAACAGCGCCTCGACTGCGGTGAGTGGGGCGGTTATGCCGGCGGTGATGCGCCGGGCCTCGCCTTTGAAACGGCGGAGTGGATCCACCAAAAACAAATCGCCGCCATTTGCACCGACACCTGGGGCTGCGAAGTGCGGCCGAATGAAACCAAGGACGCCAGCCAGCCCTGGCACTGGGTCGTGATCCCGATGATCGGCATCACCATGGGTGAAATTTTTTACCTGCGCGATCTCGCCGCCGACTGCGCCGAAGACAAGGTCTATGAGTTCATGTTCTTCGCGCCGCCGCTGCAGGTTACCGGTGCGGTCGGCTCGCCGATCAATCCGCAGGCGATCAAGTAATGGCGCGTCCTGTTGCCTTCATCTCCGGTGCGGCACAAGGCATCGGCGCGGCGATCTCACTGGGCTTTGCCAACGCTGGCTATGATCTGGCGGTGTCTTCAACCAAAAAAGACAAGCTCGCCGACGTCATCGCCAGCTGCACCGCCGCCGGCGCCCGCACCGTGCCGGTGGAGCTCAATGTCACCTCGCAGGCCAGCATCGAAGCGGGTTTCGCCACCGCCATCGCCGCCTTCGGCCAGCTGGATGTGCTGGTCAACAACGCCGCCATCACCATGCCGCGCATGGCGGTGGATGTCACACGCGAAGACTGGTCGGGGATCATGGACACCAATCTCACCGGCACCTTCTTCATGTGCCAGCAGATGGGACGCCACCTGATTGGCGGCAAACGGCCGGGCACGATCATCAGCATTACATCGACCCACGGCGTGCTGGGCTTTGCGCTGCGCTCGACCTACGGCATCTCAAAAGCGGGGGTCATGCACATGACACGCATGCTGGCGATTGAATGGGCCGAACACCAGATTCGCGTCAACTCCATCGCACCTGGTACGGTGTTGACCGCCTCGCGCAAGGAATACGCCGACAAGACCCCCGGCTATCTGGAAAAAATGGTTGAGCGCATCCCGCTCAAGCGCACCTGCACGCCGGAAGAAATCGCCGGCGCCGCGGTGTATCTGGCCAGCCCGTCCGGTTCTTACATTACCGGGCAGACGCTGTTGCTGGATGGCGGCTTGACGTCTTACTAACTCCGCAGGATGCAGTAGGCAACGCGCATTTCCCCGGGTGACCTCAGCGGAATCGTCATTCGGCGCAATGCGCTTTGCTTATTGCGCCCTACCCAAACGGAGCCCCCCGTAATCCACGTAGGGTGCAATAAGCGCAGCGCATTGCACCAGATAGCGCGTAGGGTGCAATAAGCCCAGCGCATTGCACCAAAT
>CAIWNB010000208.1 GCA_903913965.1 uncultured beta proteobacterium | reverse complement strand
CTCTCAATACTCCGCCTTGATCCCCGCCCGCTTGATGACATCCGTCCACTTTGCCGTTTCAGCTTTGACATGCGCGGTAAAGCGCTCAGGCGTACCGCCGACCGGCTCGATACCCAGCGCCAGCCAGCGCTCGCGAATGGCCGGCGAGGCCAGCACCTTGTTAATCTCTGCATTGAGTTTCGAGACGATGGCCGCAGGGGTCCCTGCGGGCGCCATATAACCGCCCCACGCCGTGATTTCATAACCCGGCACGCCCGCTTCAGCGACAGTAGGAATCTCAGGCGCGATTGGGATACGCTTTGCGGCAGTCACGCCCAGCGCACGCAAACGGCCGGCACTGACGTGAGGCAGCACCGAAGTGACGTTATCCGACATCAGCTGCAAGCGATTACCGATGATTTCAGTGATGACCTGCTGCATACCTTTGTACGGCACGTGAACCATGCGCGTGCCTGTCATCAGCTTGAACAACTCCATACTCAAATGCATGGTGCTACCGCTACCGGCGGAACCAAACATCAACTGATCCGGATTACGCTGCGCGTAGGCGATGAGTTCGGTCACCGAGGTGACGGGCAACGCCGGCGTGATGGCGATGAGATTGGGTGAAATATTCGTCAGCACCAGCATGCGGAAATCACTGCTGATGTTGTATGGCACCTTGGCGAGCAGTGATTGATTGGTCGCCAGCGGAAAGCCACCGTAACCTATCGTATAGCCGTCGGGCTGCGCTTTGGCGACGGCATCAAAGCCGATTGAACTGCTAGCACCCGGACGGTTATCGACCACCACCTGCTGGCCCAGCGATTTGCCCAGCTCGCTGGCGATAAGCCGCGAATTCGTATCGGGCTGCCCGCCGGAAGCCGACGGCACGATCATACGAATCGGACGTTCCGGCCAGGCGGCGAAAACATTTTGCAGAGGCAAAACGCCCGACCACGCCACCAGTATCATGCCTGCTGCAACTCTCATCATCACGCCCTTTGCTAGATACGTCCGCTGAATCTGCGGATAATAGCCCGCCGGCCCGGACCCACCAAGAAAATGCAAGGCAGTCTGCGCGCCAACGTGTATCGTCATCATCATCTGCAAGCAAAGGAATTCAGCATGTCCCTCCAGCATCCAGCCGCAGCCGGGCGCGAACTCGCCGGTCAGGTCGCAATCGTCACCGGTGGCGCGAAAAATATCGGACGCGCCATCTCGCTCGCGCTGGCTGAGGCTGGTGCGAAGGTTGCGGTCAACACGCTGGGGTCACGTGCAGACGCCGACGCGGTGGTGAGCGAAATTCGGGCGGCGGGCGGCGAGGCCGACGTCTTCCTCGCCGACATTGCGGACGCTGCCGCCGTGAGCGCGATGGGCGAGGCCGTCATCAAACGCTTTGGCAAAATCGACATCCTCGTCCTTAATGCTTCACAGCGCCGCGAGATTCTCTTCAAGGACATGACTTTCGAAGACTGGCGCAACACCATGTCGATCACGCTCGACGGCTCGTTTCACTGCATCAAGGCCTGCCTGCCATCAATGCTGGAACACAAAGGCGGCAACATCATCACCCTGGGTGGCGACGCGGTGCTGCTCGGTGGTAACCGCAAATCGCATAACACGACAGCGAAGAACGGGCTGGTCGGCCTCACGCGCGCGCTATCGAAAGAACTCGCTGACGACGGCATCCGCGTCAACTGCGTCTCACCCGGCAGCTTCAACACCTCGCGGCCTGCGCACCGCAGTGAGCGCGCCGACGCCAAAGGCCAGATCCCGCTGGGGCGCCGCGGCGAACCCGGGGAAATCGCCTCGGTGGTGCGGTTTCTCTGCGGCCCCGGCGGCGGCTATATCACCGGCCAGATTCTGCATGTGAACGGCGGCGCGTTCAGCTTTGCCTGAGCGACACGCGCCGCGCGCCCGACTGAACAACGCCAAACACCGAAAGTAAACCATGCGACTGCCGAAACTCGATTACAACGACATGACGCCACGCCAACGCGAGGCGCACGACAAACACGTCGCCAAACGCACACGCGCCTCCGGCCCCTACGGCGTCTGGCTACACAGCCCGGAGTTGATGAATCTGGTCTCGCCGCTCAGCAGCTATATGCGCTGGGACGCCGCGCTGCCTGAAAAGTTGCGCGAGTTCGGCATCCTCGTCACCGCGCGGTTCTGGGATGCGCAGTATTCATGGAACGCCCACGTCGACAAGGCGCGCGCCGCCGGCATCAGCGAGGCAGTGATCAATGATCTGGCAGCGAATCGTATGCCCGCCTTCGAAGCCGACGCAGAGCGCGTCTACTACAGCTTCGCCATGGAGATTTTGCGCAACCATTTCGTCAGCGAAAAAACCTTTGCCGAGGCGAAAGCAATCTTCGGCGAAAAGGGTGTGGTCGATCTGATCGGCTCGATCGGTTACTTCTCAATGCTGCAGATCTGCCTCAACAGCGCCGAAGTCGATCTGCAGCCCGATCGCGCCCCGCCGTTTGCCGAAGTGCGCGGTTATCAGAAAACCAGTTAGGTCGGCACGCCGCTGTTGTGGCGTGGCAGCTCCGGCATCAAGCCAACACAACGGTTTAAGCGTGGCGTTTTAGAAACGCCTGAACCACCTCAACGAACGCCGCAGGATTATCGAGCGTGACGTGATGATCACTGCCATGTACCTCGACGAGTTCTACATGCGGCGCAACCGCCGTCACCTCGGCGTAAATCTCCGGCGAAATGCGTGCGCTTGTCGCCCCCTTGACCAGCAGCGTCGGTACGGCGATTTTTGCAAAGCACGACACGCCGTCGATGCTGTTGCGCTGCGCATAGACGTTGCGGTCAAACTTGTGACGCCAGCGCCCGTCTGCCGACTGGCGGCCCGCGTGGCGCGCAATATGCCCAACCACCTCGGCCGGTGCTGAAGACCCCGACGGCATGAGCTTGTAACGCGCCGCCAGATCATCGAGCGTGTCATAGCTGCTCTGCCGCGCACCGCGCTCACGCATCATGCCGGCACGATCGTCGGTCAGCCGCAGGGTCGAGTCAACGATGACCAGGCGGCCCAGCCGGCCCGGATAGGTCGCCGCGTAATTGAGCGACACCATGCCGCCCATCGAATGGGCAACCAGCACAAAGTCACGCAGATCAAGCTGCTCAGTAACCTCATGCAGATCGGCGGCGAGGCGCGCCGTTGAATACTCGGGTGGATCGGCCCAATCACTGTCGCCATGACCGCGCTGATCGAGCGCACGCACGTGATAGTCCGCGGTAAACGCGGCGGCAACAAAATCGAACCAGTGCGCATGCGCCGCACCGCCGTGCACACACAACATTGCCGGCCTGCCGGCGCCACCATAGTCGAGAAAATGCAAGTTGAGACCATCAGCGGTGACATGACCGCTGCTCGAAGGCGCTGCTTTGACCGGGGTGTGCTGTTGATTCATTAAAGCCTGACAGGTGTTGAGCACCGCGACAGGATGGCGCGGCAGGAAGCTGAATATAAGCGACGCACTGCCGTCGTTCAAGCGCCTCGACGCCAAGCACACGCCGCGTTAGACTCAATGCGCCTTATTTTTGAACAACCTGTGAGTGCCCGCATGAATGACCAACCCAAGCTGCTGATCGAAATCGTCTCCGATATCGTTTGACCCTGGTGTTTCATCGGCAAACGCCGCCTCGAAGCCGCACTGCGGATCTACGAGGAACGCGCCACCGATGAGGAAAAGCCCGCCGTGCGCTGGCTGCCGTTTCAACTGAACCCCGATCTGCCGGATACCGGTATCTCGCGTCAGGAATATATCGAACGCAAGTTCGGCCCCGGTGGCGGTCGCAAATACGATCACGTCGCCCAGGTCGGCAAAGCGGTCGGTATTGATTTCGCCTTTGACAAAATCAAGGTGCAGCCCAATACAGTCAATGCCCACCGTCTGCTGCACTACGCCGGCAATCAAGGGGCTGAAGACGCGGTGGCAGAGAGTCTCTTTAGCGCATACTTCATCGAAGGCGCCAACCTGACTGATCTCGCTACGCTGGCCGACATTGGTGCGCGCGGCGGTCTTGAGCGCGTAGCGCTTGCGGACTGGCTCGCTTCGGGTGAAGACCGTGATCTGATCCTCGCCAAGGACGAACAAATCCGCAACGGTGGCGTCAGCGGCGTGCCCTTCTTCATCTTCAACCGCAAGCTTGCCGTTTCAGGCGCACACGAGTCGGAAACGCTGTTGAAGGCGATGCTGGAGTCAATCGCTCGCTAGAATGGGGCTACAACCCCGCACTTCATCCCCGCACTTCATCCACCTGAGAGCCGCCGAGCCGCACAGGCGGGGCGGGGGAAGTCGGCGAGTTGCGGTGCAACTCTTTCCGCAAGACGTTTCACGCCGTCGAAACTACGGATTTCCAATACAGGAATGCGCGCGGACGGCAGCCTTGCCGCCCGCGCGATGACGCTAGAGCGCCGCGAGGCGCGGCAGCAGATCCGCGCTCTCGGGGATCGTCCCCTGTTGATACAGATGCGAATAACGGATCACACCGCTTGCATCAAGCAGAAACACCGAACGCGCGTCGATGCCACGATCGGTGTTGAAGATGCCGTAGGCGCTGCCCACGGCACCGTGCGGCCAGTAATCAGACAGCAGAGGAAACGGCAGACCGCCCAGTTGCTCCGCCCATGTCTTTAAACTGGGGATGGTGTCGGCGCTGATTTGCAGAATTTCCACATTCATCGCCTGAAATTTTTCGTAGTTCTCACGGAACCCGAGGACTTGATTCTTTCAGCCGCCGGTGAAGGCGAAGGGCAGAAAACAAACCACGGTCTTGCGACCATGAAAAGCGGATAGCGCGAACGAGTCGCCGCTATGGGCGGCCAGCGAAAACGCCGGTGCCGGCGTGCCGGGTTGCAGGATGGACATGCCATTTCTCCTTTTTGTGAACGGGTGCCAATGATCGCATAGGACGGGCTTTTTTTCGCAAGCATCAAACGCTATTACCCCTATGCGTGCAAGGGTTACCCGGGCCGCACAAACCGCACAGCGTAAAATGAGGGCGTAAAAAAACAAACCTACTAGAAAGCCAACGCCGTGAAGAATCCGCCCAACCCGTTCATGCAGGACCTCGACGTCGACGGCGTGCGCCATCGCTACGCCAGCCTGCGCGCCGCCGCCGCACAACCCGCGCTGGCGGGACTCGCCACGCTGCCGTTTTCATTGCGCATCCTCGCCGAAAACCTGCTGCGTCACGCCGCCTCGCCAGAGGTCAGTGCGGATATGCTGCCAGCCCTCGCCCGCGGCGAGCGCGGCATTGAAATTCCGTTCTGGCCGGCGCGTGTGCTACTGCAGGACATGCTGGGCGTGCCGGTAATGGTCGATCTGGCGGCGCTGCGCGACGCAGTGGCCGCCGCCGGCGGCGACCCGCAGACGGTCAATCCGCGCATCCCGGTCGATTTCGTCATCGATCATTCGCTGGTCGCCGACATCAGCGGCCGCGCCGACGCGGCGCAACGCAACGTCGAGATCGAATACGCGCGCAACCGCGAACGCTTTGCCTTTCTCGCCTGGTGCCAGGGCGCCTTCCGCAATCTGCGCGTAGTGCCGCCCGACAGCGGCATCGTCCACCAGATCAACGTCGAGCGCCTCGCACGCGTGGTGTGGACGCGCGAGGCAGACGGCAGCACGCTGGCCTATCCCGACACCCTTGTCTGCAACGATAGCCATACGCCCATGATCAACGGTATCGGCGTGTTGGGCTGGGGTGTCGGCGGCATCGAAGCCGAGGCGGCAATGCTGGGCCGCGCGCTGACGCTGCGCGTGCCCGAGGTGGTCGGCGTGCGTGTCACCGGCGCGCTCGCCGCCGGCACCACCGCCACCGATCTGGTGCTGACCATTACGCAGCAGATGCGGCGCCACGGCGTGGTCGGTAAATTCGTTGAATTTTATGGCGACGGCCTGGACTCGCTGCTGGTGAGTGAGCGCGCCACCATCGCCAACATGGCGCCTGAATACGGCGCCACCTGCGTCTACTTTCCGCTCGATCAGGCCTGTCTTGATTACCTCGCGTTCACCGGCCGCGAGGCGGCAGTCGTGAGACTCGTGCGTACTTATGCAGAAGCGCAAGGCCTGTGGCGCGACGGCAATACCGTGACGCCGCGCTACGACGCGATGATCGAACTCGATCTGTCGAAGGTCGAACCCTGCCTCGCCGGACCACGCCGGCCGCAGGAACGCGTGCCGCTGGGCGAAGTCGCCGCCGGCTTCGCGCGTGAAATGAACACCCTGGCGCGCGACGGTCGCGCCGCCCCCGGCAAGCGGGTAACACTCGACGGCGGCAGCGCCACGCTCGGCGACGGCGACATCGTGATCGCCGCCATCACCAGCTGCACCAATACCTCCAACCCCGCCAACATGATCACCGCCGGCCTCGTCGCCCGTAACGCCTTGGCACGCGGACTGACGGCGAAACCGTGGATCAAAACCTCGTTCGCGCCGGGCTCCAAGGTGGTGCTCGATTATCTGCAGCGCGCAGGACTGTATGATCCGCTCGCCGCACTCGGCTTTCAGCTGGCGGGCTTTGGCTGCACCACCTGCAACGGCAACTCGGGGCCACTGGCCACGGAGATTGAAGCGGCGGTTAAAGAACATGAACTCGTCTCGGTCGCCGTGCTCTCGGGCAACCGCAACTTCGAAGGCCGCGTGCATCCGTTCGCACGCGCCGCCTATCTCGCCTCGCCACCGCTGGTGGTGGCCTATGCCATCGCCGGCAGCATCACCTGTGATCTGGCCACCATGCCGCTGGGTCATGACAGCCACGGTGCGCCGGTGTATTTGCGCGAGCTGTGGCCCGCGCCCGCCGAAGTGGCCACACTGCTCGCGGCAAATCTGACGCCACAGATGTATCGCGACAGCTACGAACATTTGTTCGACGGCACCCCCGAATGGCGGGCGCTGCGCGGGGAAGCCAACGCGCTGTTTGCCTGGGACGACAACAGCACCTTCCTGCGCCGCCCGACGTACTTTGACGATGTGCCGGCTGCACCGGCGGCGCTGACCGACCTGCACGGTCTGCGCCCGCTGGCCATCCTGGGCGACATGATCACCACCGATCATCTCGCCCCCGCCGGTCGTATCAGCCGCGACAGCCCGGCCGGCCGTTATCTGCACGCGCACAACACACCGGCGTCGGAATTTCACAGCTATGGCATCCGCCGGGGCAATCACGAAGTCGCGATGCGCGCGACGCTGGCGGCACCGCGCCTGAAAAACGAAATGCTGCCCGGCAGCGAAGGCGGTAACACCAAGCTGCAACCCGACGGCAACACGCTGGCCATCTTCGATGCAGCCGAGATCTATCGCAGCCGCGGTGAAGCAGCCATCATCATCGCCGGCCGCGAATACGGCGCGGGCTCCTCGCGCGACTGGGCGGCGAAGGGCCCGGCGATGATCGGCGTGCGCGCGGTGGTGGCCGAGAGTTACGAAAAAATTCATCGCTCCAACCTCGTCGGCATGGGCGTGCTGCCGCTGGCATTCAAATCCACCACGCGCAGCGCCCTGCAACTCGATGGCAGCGAAACCTTTGATGTCATCGGCATTGCCAGCGGGCTCGCACCACACGCCACACTGACGCTGCGCATCCACCGCGCTGACGGTGCGGCCATTGATGTGGCGGTCGAAGCCTGCATCGATACCGCCGAAGAGCTCACAGCCTACCGCCATGGTGGCATACTGCCGCAGGTCTATCGCGAGTTCGTCGCCGACCTCAAATAAAACAGACCGGAGGAGATCAACCATGTACCAACACTGGATAGCCAGCGCCCTGCTGGCGCTCACCGTTGCACTGCCGGCGGCAGCGCAATCGCCGTCACCACAAACCTGCCAGCTCGGCGAGCTGAAACTGGAAAGCGGCGAAGTCATACGCAATTTCCGCATGACCTACATCACCTTCGGCACGCTCAACGCTGCCAAAAGCAATGCGATCCTGTCGATCCACGGCCTGCAGGGCAATCGCGGCAGCCAAAGCTATTGGGTGGGTGCGGGTCGCGCCTTCGACAGCAAAAAATATTTCATCGTGCAACCCGACACGCTCGGCATGGCTTCGGTGGATCCGGACGCCACCACCTCGCCGACGCGCTCCGGACTGAACATGAACTTCCCGCGCTTTAACATCCGCGACATGGTCAACGCCGAACACCGCATGCTCACCGAATGTCTGGGCATTCGTCATCTGGTCGCGGTCGCCGGCAGCTCGATGGGAGGCATCGAAACCTTTCAATGGGCGGTCAGCCATCCGGATTTCATGGACGCGGCGATACCGGTGACACCGATGGCGCGCGCCAACCGTCAGGGTAATTTCATCTGGGAGGCGGTGCGCCAGGTGGTGATGGTCGATCCGAAGTGGCGCGATGGCAACTATCCGAACGACGATCCACCGCGCGCCGGCATCGGCGCCGGACTGCAGATCCAGAGTGTGGTCGGTTCATCGGCCGCCGGCTACGAAGAGGAATTCGCCACGCGCGAACAGGTGCATGCGTCGTTTGCCGCCGATGCGAAAACTGTTGGCAATAACGTGCAAGCACGCGACTGGATCTATCGCAGCTGGGCGATCCAAAGTCATAACATCGGCGACACCCCGGGCTTCAACGGTGATTTCGCGGCGGCGGCGCGCTCGATCAAGGCGCGCGTCGTGATGTTCCCCAACTGTCACGACCAACTCCATCCGGCGCGTGAAGGCGGCGTCCTGGAGGCGGCAGCGCTGATCCCGGTGGCGAAACTCGTTGATATCGACGACATCGGCGGACACCGCGGCTCGCGCAGCGCGAAAGCACTCGCCCAGTTCGACACCGAGGTGCGCGATCTCTTGAAACGCATCGAGGACAAACGCGCCGGCATCAGCGGACCGCGCTTTCCGCGCAACTGGATCCGTACCGACTACTGCCGCGCCTGATACGGTTCAACCCGGAACGCCACGGCGCACCGCGGTGCGCCGTGGCTGCCGCCTTGAATTACTACTCAACGGTCGAGGTTGCGTGCGAGGTTGCGTGCAATGAAAGCTTTGACCATTTCCTGCGCACGGAAGGTTTGCGGACCGGGTTTGGCCACCCACTCGTGTTCGCTATCCTCGAAGATGGTAAACGCCACATCGCCGCCGGCTGCGCGATAGGTCTTGACGAATTTTTCCTGCACCGCCGGCATCACATTGTCATCGAGCGCACCCTGCATGATCAGCATCGGCAACTTGTTGAAGTTTTCGCCGCGCTCGACGATCTGCTGCGGATTGGCTTCGTAAATCGATTCCCACGGCACGAAATAGTTGCGCGTGCTCTTCACCATGCTCTCGCGTTTTTTCGCCTCGGCATTGAGAAAACGTGCATACGGATCGCTGATTGGCGAGCGCGCTGCGATGTAAGCCACCGTGGCATCAATGCCCGGCGCCTCTGGCAGCGGAATCGCACTGTAACGCGGATCGAAGGGGCGCATGCCGATCAACTCGGCGAGATGACCGCCGGTCGAACTGCCGTAGATACCGAGCTTCGACGCATCACCGTTCCAGCGTACGGCGTTCGCCTTCAGCCAGCGCACACCGTAGTTGGCATCCTGCAGGCTGGCCGGATACGGCGCCTCGGGGGCCAGCGTCAGATCAATCGCCACCACCAGCACGCCGCTGGCGGCAATCGCGCGATCCATCGGCTCTTCGGCAAGACGGTTCTTGTTGTTCCAGGCGCCACCGTGCAAATCGAGCATGACCGGAAAGGGGCCGTTACCCTGCGGTTGATAAATACGCGCCATCAATTGGCGGCCCTTGCTATTGCGACGAAACTCAACCTCGCTGACCTTGAGTTCAAAGTGCGCGAACGGGTCGTATTGAGTCCTCGCCGCGGCGGCAGGCTGCGTGCCTCCGGTTTGTGCGCAACCTGCCGCTGCAGCGGCTCCCAGCACACTCATGGTTTGTAGAAATGCGCGGCGTGGCACTGATTGGTGATCCATGGTTTCCTCCCGGTGATGGCGTGGCCGTCAATGCAGCCTTCTGCCGATGCGGCGCAAACTCTACGCCTAAATTACAGTACGGGCCAGCCACATAACGAGGCTGGCGCGTGGCGCAGATGTGCGGTAAAAAGTCCCCTCGCAAAATTAAAAAAAATTCACCGCCAGGGAGCCGCCATGTCGAACGAGGAAAACCAAATACCCAACAGTACGCGCCGGCAGTTTCTAACACAGCTTGCCACGACGGGTGCAGCCGCAGGTGCCGCCGTGGCGCTGCCGGTGATGGCGCAGAACAACAGTGAAGGACCCCGTATGAGCCAGGCCGTCGCCAACCAACCAACCCTGTCGCAAACCATCGCCGACTACGCATTCAATCTGAAATACGAAGATATTCCGCCGGAAGTGGTGCGCACCACCAAACGCATCATTCTCGACACCATCGGCTGTGCGATTGGCGGCCATACCGCGGGGCCGGCACGCATCGCGCAAAAACTCGCCGACCATGTCAGCGCAAAAAAACCGGCCACGGTCATGTGCACCGGCCAGAAGACCACGCCGGAAATGGCGGTGTTCGCCAACGGCGTGATGATCCGCTACCTCGACTTTAACGACGGCTACATCGCCGCCGGCGGCAGTGGCCACCCCAGTGATTCACTGGCGGCACTGCTCACTCCCGCCGAACTCAACGGCAGAAGCGGGCGCGATCTGATCACCGCCATGGTGCTCACCTACGAAGTCTTCGGCCGCATCCTTGACCCGCTCAAGACGCGCATGATGGGTCTCGACCAATCAACGGTGCTGGGCCTCGCCTCGGTGGTTGGCGCGGGAAAACTGATGGGCCTCACCAAAGAACAACTGACCAATGCGATCGGCATCACGGTCGGCGCCAACACTGCGCTCAATCAGGGACGCGTCGGTACGCTCTCGAACTTCAAGTCCTATTCCTGCGCTGACGCCAGCCGCAAGGCGATCTTTTCGGCGCAGATGGCGCAAGCCGGCATGACGGGCCCGCAGGAAGTGTACGAGGGGCGCGACGGCTTCTTCAACGTCATCAATAACAAGAAAGCCTTCAAGATTGCAGCGATGGGCAGCGCGCCGTTGCGGATCACACTGGCGTTCACCAAACGCTTCGCGCTCGGCCAGTATTCACAGACGGTGGCGCAGGCGGCGATGGAAGCGCGCGCCTTCATCAAGAACGCCGACGAAATCGCCGAAATCAATCTCAACGTCTCGCGCGGCGCCATCCACGTGATGGCGGCGAGTCCCGACAAATGGCGGCCGCAGACCCACGAAACCGCCGATCACAGCATGCCGTATTCCACCGGCGTGATCTTCATGTACGGCTCGCTCGACGAAAACTATTACGAAGACCCCTATCTGCACGACGAAAAGCTGCTCGCCCTCGTCGCCAAGGTCAAAGTCATTCCGTCAGAGGAAGCCGACCGTCGCGAAGCCGAGATCAACCTGTGCGATCTTGAACTCGTGCTCAAATCCGGCGCGCGTCACAAGGTGCGCGTCGAATATCACCGCGGCCATTCGAAAAATCCGATGACCGACGCCGAGATGGAGGAAAAATTCCGTGGCCTCGCCAATAAGCATCTGCAAGCGGACCGTGTCGACGCGCTGCTGAAACAACTCTGGTCTCTCGAAAGCCTGCCAGGCATCGACAACATCCTCGCCCTCACCCGCGTTTGATTTTTAACCGATCCAAATGGCCCGACCATGAACAAACCCTTCGCCGAACGCATCGCTGCCATGAATGCGATGTACAAACTGCCCGCCAATGACCAGCCGACCCTGCCGGCGGATACGCCGGAACGCCTCGCCAAATTCAAAGCAACGCTGATGGACGAGGTGCACGAGATCGATGAAATCGTCGCCCTCGCCAACAACGGCGGCAGCGCCGCCGAGGTGGCGGTGGCGATCGCCGATGTGCTGGGCGACATCATCGTCTACTGCCGCTCCGAGGCGCTGAAATACGGGTTGCCGCTGGAAGAAGTGCTCGACGTCATCATGGACAGCAACGAGAGCAAACTCGGCGCCGACGGCAAGCCGATTTATGACGCCAACGGCAAGTTCCTCAAAGGCCCCAATTACTGGAAACCGGAACCGCGGCTCAAAACCCTGCTGGAAGCGCGCGGCATACGCAGCGCCGGAAAATAAGCACCAGCGCCCTGCACCATCGTCCTCAACGGATGGCCAACCGGCGCCCGAACAGACCTCCTTTTACCGCTCTATTGACTGCTTTACCTGATGCAGGCGCGTTCTACAATCAGGCCGGCGCTACGCCTTGATGATTGTTCAGAATGATTGAATCCGCATGAGCACTGCCGAAAAAAAACCGTCTGAGATCGCGCGCGATACGCTCAAACTTTTGATGACGCGCAAACTGGTACCGACACCGGCCAATTTCCGCAGCGTCTATCAGGAGGTGTCCGGCACCATTGAACCACCGCCGTTTCCAGCCGATCCGCTGCGCCATATCGTGCAGGCGCTACCTCTGCGCACACCGTTGCAGCAACGGCACCGCGCCCAGCTCGACGCGGCCATCGCCCAACAAAGCTGGCACGATCTGCAAAACGCTCTGGTCGCTTACGCCAATGCGGCCAATGCGGCCAATGCCGGGGCTAACGCCACCACCGCGGCGGGAGTGCCTGCCGCCACACCCGCTGGAAAAGCAGATACGTCGAACAGCGAATTTCTCGAACAGCTCGCGCGCATGATCGAAAACGCGCTGCCGGCGCTGGGCACCGATGACGCGCGGTTTGTCGAGCAGGCGACGCGCCTGATCGCCGCCATCCGCGACCCCGCCAACGGACTCTCGGCACTGCGACCGCTGCTCGGCAACTTTACATTGCGTCTGTCGTTTGCCGCCGAAGAT
>CAIWNB010000207.1 GCA_903913965.1 uncultured beta proteobacterium | reverse complement strand
GGCGCGAGCCGTGGGGCTGTATTCCCTTGCGGTTTTTTCCGGCGGCCATGAGAACCCCTATCATCAAAGTGTGTTTAACGCTTTCGCCATAGTACGCCTGTTCAAAGTCGAGGTGAACGCGGGCCGGGGATCTTAACCGTCTGGCTGACTGCTGACACCAGTCACTCAAATATCATGCAATAGGAATCGCCAACGACCGTTCCCGCTGCACAACCGAAGTTCGGGCGGGAAACATCGGTGGCTCCGATTGAAAGGCCGCTTACGAGTTCGTGCTTTGGGTCACCGTCGGCCATCGACAACGCGCTGGTCGCGGGTCTCCCGTCTGTCTGAGGAAATTCGGAAGATCCGGGCCGCAGGCCCTTTTGCTTCAATCTTCCATCAGCACTTTGCTGTCGCAACCGACGCGAACATTGCCCCAATATCGCCCATTGATCTGGATCGGCATATTTATCTCGGAAAGAATCTCCCCGGTATCGCGGGCATAAGTCTGCAGTAGCAAGGGCATGGTGTTCTTTGCGGCGCGCTGACCGGTCGGGTCGTCCCAGATCCGGCGGGTGCGGTTCCCGATCAGATCGACCTCGTAATCGCCGGTCAGCGGTTTGGAAACTTTGGCATTGTGTATCGCCGCATAGCCTTTGCCGTCCGTGATGAGCGCGTAGGCGCCACCGGTCAGCAACCCCAAGTATTTTTCCAGAATCGGTTGAACCTGCTGTTCGAAATATCTGAGGTAGCTGACCTCGTACTTTTGCGGCGTGGTCTTCGGGATAGGCTTGTAGTTCTGATCCCATACATCGACGCCCGAATTTGACAGATCAGTGAGCTTTCCGGCGATCTCGTCACGGAAATCATGGGTTCGTTGAACATTTTTATCGAACGTACCCTGGCCGATCTTGAAACGGGACACCAGTTCCTGAACCGCCTCGGTTGCGGCGGCCAGGGTTACCGCAGATTTTTCCGAGATCTGCATGCTGCTGGAGACTTCAGCCGAGATCTCATGTACCAGGGTGACGGCGTCATGCGTCTGGGCGTTGGTTGCGGTCAGTTCGTCCATTGCTGTGGCGATCTGGTTCAATTGGTCCTTGGTGTGTTCAAAACCGGAGACCATTTTTTCGAATTCTCCCGAAGAGCGCTCCACCACCTTGACGCTTTGATTGATATCGGTCTTGATCAATTCGTTTTCCGCCAAGGTCTCCTTGACCAGCAGACTCATTCCATTGATGTTCTCGTTTATTTCCTTGGTTGCCAGATGCACGCCCTCGGAAAGTTTGCGCACTTCGTCCGCCACCACCGAAAAGCCGCGGCCGGCCTCACCGGCACGGGCTGCTTCGATGGCTGCGTTGAGCGCCAGCAAGTTGGTCTGATCCGCGATCTCCTTGATCAGGGCAGCGATTTCGCGCACGCTCTCCGAGCGTTGCGCCAAACTGCCAACGGTTTCGTTGAACTTCATCATTTTTTCATTCGCCGACCGCACCCTGAAGACCACGTCGCGCATTTCGGCGAGTGACTGGTTCGCGGTATCGAGATTGGCTTCCGTTGAATGGAAGATGACTTCGGTGGAATGCGCCACTTCGTTGATAGCTTTGGTTGCGGCGTTGCTCGAGCCAAAGACTGCTTCAGTAATCTCCCCCTGGCGAGTGGCGCGACTTGCCGTGGCGGCAACATTCCGCTTCGACACGACGGCCTCGCGTGCAATTCTGACGCTCTTCCGGCGGACTTCATCGATAATTTGCCGCATTTTGTCGGAGAAGCGGTTGTAACTTTCGGCCAGCGTGCGCAGTTCGTCGTGGGAGAGCAGAGGCAGATTGTGCGAAAGATCGCCCTCGCCGCGCGCGATTTCGTCGAAGACATTACTGATAGCTTTGATCGGCCTGACTATCAGGAAACGCATATAAAGAATCTGCAGTATGGTCCATGCCAGCGCTATGGCAGTTAGCACCAGCATGATGGCGAACCCTTCCGCGAGATTGGCATCGATATGGTCGATGATTGCTCTGCTGGCGCCAATGGACTCCAGTTCTTTGCTGACGTTACTCCGCTGAATAGAATAAATGCCGAGGTAGCAAAGGTCTATCAAGAACAGAAACAAGAAGCTCATCAGCTTCCTGGTGAGCGTGTTCCAAATCGTTCGCTCACTCCAGTTGTACAGTTCCCTGAGTGTATCCACCACGACCTCCCGACTACATCCATTTATATGCTGGAACTGCCGTTTCCCGCAATTGTCACGAACGCAGCATTAACTTGTCATATCACTAAACCGGCCAGTTTTTGCCACAAACGTCGAGGCTTCGCGTCATCTTCTGTAGCTGATCAATACCTCAAAAGGTTATGTGGTTTTTGTGTGAGCAACAATACTCACTTTAGGCATACCAGAGAGCAGGGATAGTCCGCCAAATAATCCGGCCACCCACTCTTCTCAATTCTGCAATTCAGCTCGATCGCGGAAGTGTTCCAGCGCCTCAGGGTTGGCCAGTGCCTCGACGTTCTTCACCACATCGCCGTGCACCACGTTGCGCACCGCCAGTTCGACGATCTTGCCGCTCTTGGTGCG
>CAIWNB010000206.1 GCA_903913965.1 uncultured beta proteobacterium | reverse complement strand
CTTCAGTCATGACACGGCTCAGACGTTCCATGCGCGGCAGCAATCGGTTGAATTCCGTGCTGCTGTGGTTATCGCGTATCCCTTCATGCAGGGCGTCACTGAGCTGGCGCGCGGTCAAATCGCGCAGCAGCGTAAGGCTGATGCGTTTGGCGCCGGCAACCTGCTCCGGCGCGACCGGTGCGGTGAGCACAGGTGTCGCCGGCTGACGTTCGGCATCAAGGTAGAGACCAATCACATAAAGCCGCGCTGGCCCCCAGCGCCTTAAAGCGGCGCCGTTCAAACGCAGCGTGCGGCCGTCGAGCTGAATGTTGTCTTGTAATCTGACGCCGGCAATTTCAGCAGCGGCCGCTATGGGCGGACCGCAGCGCAAGCCGCCATCCAGATCAAAACCCGGGCCGATGAACAAAGTCATCACCGCGCCGGTCAAAAGCCATGCGTATTTTTTCATCTGCGCCAGCATAACCCCCCAAAATTTCATTTGAGTGACAGCACCGTCAGGCGCAATCAGCATCGTAAGGCGCAATAAGCGCAGCGCATTGCGCCGCATGTTTGCCGCGAACGATTAACGACGCGGCTACGCGGCCAATCCACCCGAGGCCGTTGTTGTGACAAGCGATCACGCCGGTTTTGTTGGACAATCGCGCCTCATCCCATCCTGCAAGAACAAAACTCTTCGTGTCCCCGCCCCGCTCTGCCCTCGCCCGCTGCGTCCTCTGGATGTCGGGCGCGCTCATTTCCTTTACCGCGATGGCGGTGGCGGCACGCGAACTCTCGCACCATATGGGGACCTTCCAGATGCTGGTGGTGCGCAGCAGCTTCGGCGTGGTGCTGGTAACCTTGCTGCTGGCGCAAAGCGGCTTCGCCCAGTTGCGGCTCGCCCATTTAAAACTGCACGCAACGCGCAACCTGATTCACTTCTGCGGCCAGCTCGGCTGGTTTTATGCGATCGGGCTGATTCCACTGGCCACCGTGTTTGCCATCGAGTTCACCACCCCGCTGTGGACGGCGGTATTCGCGGCGATTTTTTTGCGCGAACGCCTGACCGCGGCACGCCTCACCGCGGTGGTCCTCGGCATCGCCGGCATTCTCGTCATCCTGCGGCCCGGCCTCGCCATCATCGAGCCCGCGGCACTGGCCTTGCTGATCGGCGCGCTGGCCTTCGGCCTCACCCATATCGTGACAAAAAAACTCTCATCGCGCGATTCAGCGCTGTGCATCCTGTTCTGGATGTCATTCATGCAATTCGTCCTGGCACTGGCCCCCGCACTCGCGCACTGGACACCGCTGACCGCCGCGCAGTGGCCATGGGTGGTGGTACTCGGCGTCACCGGTATCAGCGCGCACTATTGCATGGTCAACGCGCTCGGCTGCGCCGACGCCACGGTGGTGGTGCCGATGGATTTCATGCGCCTGCCGCTGATCGGATTGCTCGGCTGGTTGTATTACGGCGAGTCGATCGACCTCTGGCTTATACTCGGTGCGGCGCTGATACTCGCCGGCAACGCGACAAGCCTGCTGCACGAGAAGAGAAGCGCCCCGGAGCGCTAAGCGGCGACGGCGACCCGCCAACTTCGACGATAATCGTGACCGCCGCGGTGCTTGCGCGGCGCAAACAAGGCCAGGGGACGGCAGGTATCTGCATCAAGACATGGGGGGGCGACCGGCGCTAATACAAGGCTGCCGCGTGGTTCAATCGAGAGCGTGTTAAAACCAATTTTTTCAGCAGCCTTTACCGCGCCGTGGCGACGCCGCATTTTGCGCGGGGCGCTGGCGGTGTGCTGCGCGCTGTTGTGTGCAATCGGCGGGGTACGTGCGGATGATCCCTATGTAACCTTCAAGTTAAAGCTCGACGCACCACTGCTGATGACTGAAGATTTGCGTCAAAGTCTCGATCTGCAACGCTGGCAGGATTACGACAAACTCACCCCCGAATTACTCGAACGTCTGGCCGCCGAAGCCGCCGACCAGCTGCGCGATATTCTCGCCACGCGCGGCTATTTCACGCCGACCGTCACCCATGCCATGGAAGAAAACGACGGTGCACGCACGGTGCGCTTGACGGTCGAGCCAGGCGAACCGGCAAAGGTCAGCGCAGTCGAGATCCGCTTTACCGGCGCCATCGCCAGCGGCGATGCAATCGACGCCGCGTTGATGGGGCGTGTACGCAAGGAGTGGATGCTGCCAGCAGGGGCAACCTTTGTGCAGACCGATTGGGAACGCGCCAAGCGCGAGGTCGTCAATACCGTGCGCAGCCAGCGTTATGCGGGCGCGGAACTCACCGCCTCGGCCGCGGAGGTGGATCCACAAGCGCAGCGTGTCACGCTGACACTGGAGATCGACAGTGGCGCGGTTCTGCGTTTTGGCGAACTGCAGATCAGCGGGCTCTCCAAATACGACGCGTCCATGGTGCGTAATCTGTGGACGGTGGAGAGCGGTGCCGTCTATGACCGCGAGGCGCTCAACCGCTTTGAACGGCGTCTCGTATCCACCCAGTATTTCGCCAGCCTGCAGGTCAGCGTCGATGCAGCAGCGGCACAGGACGGCGTGGTGCCGGTGCGCGTGAATGTGATCGAGGCCCCGGAAAAACGCATCACGCTGGGACTTAACTACAGCACCGACACGCAGTTCGGCGGCAGCGCCGATTATCGCGACAATAATTTTCTCGGCCGTGGCTGGCGCCTGCGCATGCTGGGCAATCTCGACACACGCATCCAGTCGGGTGAGGCCAACATCGAGCTGCCTGAACACAGCGCCGGCTGGTCCGACAAGATCGGCGCGCGCCTGCGCCACACCGATATCGAGAATCTGGAAACGCGCGAGACCTTGCTGCGCGCGCGCCGCACCGCCATCGACGAACGCAGCCAGCCGTCGTTCGGCGTGACGGCAAGCTTCGCGCAACAAAGCGCAACCACCACGGTTGCCGACAACGTCTACGCGACACTGTTTGATTACGGCCACACCTGGCGCAACACCGACAGCCTGTTGTCACCGCGGCACGGCGCGATGCTCTACGGCGAGGTGGGTTACGCACCGGCCGCGCTATCGACACGCAACTTTGGCCGGCTGATCGGACGCGCCGCCTGGTACCACCAACTCGGGCCGCGTGATGACCTCGTCTTGCGCGGCGAAGCCGGCTGGGTAATAAGCGACTCGACCGAGGGCGTGCCGCAATCAATGCTGTTTCGCACCGGTGGCGCCACCAGTGTGCGTGGTTACAACTTCGAGTCACTCGGCGTCAAACAGAACAACACGGTGTTCGGCGCGCGCAGCCTGATCGTGAGTAGTGCGGAATATATTCATTGGATCTTAAGTGATGTCGGCATTGCCGCCTTTATCGATGCCGGCAACGCCGGCGATGATGTGCGCAGTCTGCACCCCGCGCTCGGCTACGGCCTCGGTGCCCGTATAAAAAGCCCGGTCGGACCGTTCCGCTTAGATCTCGCCTATGGCCGTGACGACCGCACTGTGCGGCTGCATTTTTCAGCGGGCGTGTCGTTCTGATGGCCGCCACACAACCCCGACGCTGGCGCAGATGGATCGCCATCGCGCTCAGTGCAGTGTTCGGCGGCGCCCTATGGTGGGCGACCAGCAGCGCCACCGCGGTGCACTGGATGGCCGCCTCGCTGGTGCAACTCTCGGCGGGCACACTGGTGATTGAAAACCCCGGCGGTTCGCTGCTCGGCCGTCTACACGCCGAGCGCGTGCTGTTTGAAAGCGACGGCCTGCGCGTCGAAGCCCTGCAACCGGTGCTCAGTGTGTCGACGCTCTCGCTCTTCAAACGCAGCGTGGTGCTCGGCGAACTCAGTGCCGAAACACTGCGCCTGCGCCTGCCGGCGAGTGAGGCAGCGCCACAGTTTCCGGTCGATCTGAAACCACCGCTGGCCATCGAGATTCAAGCCTTGCGTCTGCCGCGGCTGGAACTCGACAACGGTGGCGAGACGCTCGCCTTCACCGGTATCCGCGCCGCCCTGCAGGCTAACGGCGACGCCTACCGCATCGAGCATTTGCAAGTACAAACACCATGGGCGGCGTTCGATGCGCAGTTGAATCTGGCCACGCGCACACCGTTTGCACTCGACGGCCGCGTGCAAATTAACACCGGCAGCACAGCCCCCGCCGCCACCGATGCCACCATCACGCTAGCGCTGGGCGGTGATTTGCGCGCACCGCAGGCAGCCCTCAGCGGCCGGGTGGCAGGGGCCGCACTCAGTGGACGCCTGACACTCGCGCCGTTCGCTGCGGCGTGGCTGGACGCGCTGCAATTGAATCTCGCCGGCCTCGACATCGCCACACTGCAGGCCGATCTGCCACGTAGCGCCTTGAAAGCCGCACTCTCGGCACGCATGAACGCCAGCGGCGGCTTCAACGGGCAGCTGCACATAGACAACGCGCTGCCCGGACGACCTGCGGCGCACCGCCTGCCGCTACGCACGGCGCGCAGCGACTTTGCATACAGCGATGGCGTGCTGACGCTGCGCGCACTACAGACCGACCTCGGTGAAGCCGGCCGCCTCGCCGGCGATGCGCGCGTCACCGCTGACGGCAGCCGCTGGCGGCTGCGTGCCACCGCACTCGATCTGCACGGTCTGCACGACAAGCTGCGGCCCACGCAGCTCGCCGGTTTGCTCGAAGCGCACGTGGATGCCCGCGGACAAAGTCTTGCACTGGACCTGCATGACGCATCGCTGGCGTTGCAGGCGAACTTGCGTCATGAGGGCGGCGTGGTGCGCCTGCGCGACGCGCAGCTGCAGGCGGGCGGCGGCAAGCTCAACGCCAGCGGCGAGTTGACCCTCGCCGCACCGCAGACCTTTGCTCTACAAGCGCGCATCGAGCGCCTGAACCCGGCGGCTTTTGGCGACTGGCCCGCCGCCCTGCTCAACGCCGGGCTGGAGGCACACGGCCGGCTGCAACCCGCCCCCGCCGTTGAACTCTCGGCCAAGCTCACCGACAGCCGCTGGCGCGGCGTCGCGCTCTCCGGTGAGGCCAACATGCAATTCGCCGATGACCGGCTGCGCAATTTAAAAGCGGCACTGGCCCTAGGCGCCAACCGTCTGCGCGTCAATAGCGAGGGCGGCGACGATAACCTGGTGCAATGGCAGATCGACGCTGCACAGCTCGCGCAACTCGATCCGCACATCGGCGGCCGGCTGTTTGCCCACGTCACCACCAGCGGACCACTGAAAACACCGGCGGTACGCTTCAAAGGCAGTGGCGAAGCGCTGCAATTTCAAAAGACCAACACGCTGGGCGCAATCGAAGCCGACGGTGCGTTCAACTTCAACACACCCGATGCACCGTTACAGTTCACCATCAATGCGCGTCAGCTGCGGGCCGCCGGCCTTGAACTGGCCAGCCTTCAGGCGAACGGCAGCGGCCACCTTGACGCCCACCAGATCGAACTACGCGCCAACGGTCGCGGCCTCAACGCGCTGGCGCGACTGCAAGGCGGCTGGCAAGACCCGCAGTGGCGCGGCACGCTGACCCAACTCGAAAACCGCGGCGACAACGAAATACTGCTCGCTGCTCCGGCAACCCTGAAGCTGGGACGCGCACACGTTAATCTGGCCGATGCACGACTGCGCGCCTTCGGCGGCCTCTTCAACCTTGATGAACTGCGTTACGAGCAGTCGGCGTGGAGCAGCCGCGGCAGTCTGCGCGCGGTGGCGGCAATGCCGATACTCACCGTGCTCGGCGTGCCGGTGGCGACCGGATCGAACCTGCGGCTGCGCGGCGACTGGACACTGGGGATGACACCGCGCCTCAACGGCCGCCTGCAACTCGAGCGCGAAAGTGGCGATCTGGCGCTCGGCGCGGCACCGGCAATGCCGCTCGGCTTGGCCAGCTTGCAACTGGGCGCAAGTGCGGTGGAGGATGAAATCGACGCCACGGCAAACCTTGATTCAGGCGCACTCGGACGCTTAACTGCGAGCGCCCACTTAGGTCGAGACCCTTCAGCCCCAGCAGGGGTCGTGGGCAGCGGCGCAAGCTTGAGCGGTACCCTGCAAGCCGCCCTCGGTAATTTAAAAGCGTTAACCGGTCTGATCGGTGGCGGCGTTCTGCTCGATGGCCGCGCCAGCGCCACACTGAAACTCGCCGGCACTTTGGGCGCGCCGCTGATCACCGGCAACGCACAAGCCGACGGCGTGCGGCTGGATCTACCGGCCTATGGCATCGCACTGCGCGAAGGACGCGCACGCATTGTCATGGACGAACGGCGCATCAATATCGAGGCCCTGCGCATCGAGGGCGCCGAGGGCGCACTGGAAGCCAGTGGCACGCTGCTGCGCGATGACGCCACGGCCAACATGGTGTGGCGCGCCGACCGCCTGCGCATCTTTAACCGGCCAGACCGCCGCCTCGTGGTGAGCGGCAAGGGTAGCGCCGCACTGTTGCAAAACCGGCTGGCTTTGCGCGGCGAACTGCGGGCCGACGAGGGCTATCTCGAATTCCAGCGCACCACCCCGGGCCGCCTCAGCGACGACATCAAAATCATCGGTCGTAAAACCGCGCCTGCCGCGCAGGCACGGGCGGCACTACCGCTCGAACTGGATATCGGGCTCGATGCCGGCGAGCGGCTGCAAATCTTCGGCGCCGGACTGGACACCGGGCTGCGCGGCAAATTGAAGGTCAACAGTGACACCGCCGGCAATATCAAAGCGCTGGGGACCATCGAAACCACCAACGGCAACTTCTACGCCTACGGCCAGAAACTGGTGATCGAACGCGGACGTCTTTATTTTGACGGCGCCATCGACAACCCCGGGCTAGACATCCTCGCCCTGCGCAAGAATCAGGCGGTTGAGGCGGGCGTGGAAGTGTCAGGCACGGTGAAAACCCCGCGCGTGGTGCTGGTCTCCAATCCTGCGGTCGCCGACAACGAGAAGCTCGCCTGGCTGGTGCTCGGACGCGATGTGCAAAATGCGACCGGCGCCGACTACGGACTGCTGCAAGCAGCCGGTGGATTTTTCAGCAATAACAATGCGCCCCCCCTGTCGCGCCAGATTGCGCGCAGTGTCGGCTTCGATGAAACCACCATCCGCGGCGCCTCGGGCGGCGCAGAAGGTCAGGTGCTGGCGATCGGCAAGCGGCTATCCGACCAGGTCTATCTTGAATACGAGCAGGGCATCACCACCGCAGCCAACGTCGTGCGCCTCAGTCTGGCGCTGACGCGCCGCCTCAGCCTGCGCGCTGAAACCAACCAGCGCACCAGCGGCTTTGGCCTGAGTTTTCAGCGCGCGTTTGACTGAACGCCACGCAGGCCGGCGGGTCGACCTGCGGGTTGATGACTGCGCGCTTCTTACTGCGCCTTGAAGACGGTCTTGCCGGCCTTCACTGTCTCCAACACCTTGATGTCCTTGATTGCCGCAGCATCAACCTTCAACGGATTACCTGCCAGCACCACCAGGTCGGCGAGCTTGCCGACTTCCAGCGTGCCCTTGGTTTTTTCTTCGAAATACTCCCAGGCCGCATTGGCAGTGAGCGCAACCAGGCCTTGATACGGCGTGATGCGTTCGCTCTCACCGAGCACTTGATTGCTACGCGTCAGCCGGTTGACCGAAGTCCACAGCAGAAACATCGGATCAGTCGGCGTCACCGTGGCGTCGGTATGGTTGGAGGCCTTGATGCCGCGCGCCAAGGCGCTGGCCAGCGGACTAATATAGCCGGCGCGTTTGGCGCCAAGATTGGCCAGATGCACGTCACCCCAGTAGTAGACGTGGTTGGAGAAAAAACTCGGCAACAAGCCCAACTGTTTGTACGCATCGAGCTGGTCGGGGCGCATGATCTGCGAATGAATGATGACCGTGCGGCGGTCGGCATTCACTTCGCCCAGTTGCTGCTCGGCAAATCGGTGCGCATTGATCATCATGTCGATCGAGGCGTCGCCATTGCAATGCGAAAAAATCTGTACCTTGTGGCGATAGGCCAGCATGAACAAGGCGTTGAGGTCGTCCTGCTTGAGATTGGCGAAGCCGCGACAATCCTTGCTGCAGCCGGGCACCGGTGTAAGAAAGGGCTCGCTGAGAAAAGCGGTCTTGCCCTGCGGTGAACCATCCACCGCCACCTTGATACCGGCATATTTCAGACCGTTGCGATACTCACCCCACTTGAGCTTGCCGGTGCCGATGATGTCCTTGGCGATGGTAAAGGCGGGCGCGGTGACCAGATCAATCTTGAACACGCCCTGATCGGCGGCACTTTCCATCAGCGGCATTTTTTCCGGCATCAACAAATGTTCGGCGGCGGTGGTATAGCCGTTGGCGGCATAGTGGTCGACCGCCCGCTTGAGGAGATCAAGATCGACTTCGGGCTTGCGCGGCGCTTTGACGAAACTCTGAAAGCTGTACATCGCCATTTCCTGCACCAG
>CAIWNB010000205.1 GCA_903913965.1 uncultured beta proteobacterium | reverse complement strand
TCGACGATCAGGGTAATGCCGCTGGCTTCGAGCAGACGCGGCGCCAGTGCACGCGCGACGATATCGGTGCCGCCGCCGGGCGGGAAGGGCACGATATAGCGGATCGGTTTCGACGGATAATTTTGTGCCGACACCAGGCCGCTCGTGCAGATCAGCAGGCAGCCAGCCAGCAGGCTTTTCGATTTCAAGAAACGTTCTCCCTTTAGCGGCCGGCGCACGCTGCTTTGGCCGCGGCGGTGCCGGCAATGCGGCCAAATACCGTACCCGAGACCAGCCCCGAACCCAGTGGATAGTTGAAATAGAACACGCCGCCGACCATTTCGCCGGCGGTGTAAAGGCCGGGGATCGCCTTCATATTAACGTCGAGCACCTGCGCGGTGTCCGGGTCGATGCGCAGTCCGCCGAAGGTGAAGGTGATGCCGGCGGTGATATGCCAGGCTTCGAAGGGTGCGGTGTCGAGCAAATTCGCCCAGTTCGATTTCGGCGGTTCGATGCCGACCGTGCATTTACCATCCTTGATGCCGGGATTGAACGGCACTTCGCGTTTCACCGCGGCGTTGTATTCATGCACCGTTTTCAGAAAGCCCGCAGGGTTCACACCTTCGAGTTTTTCCGCGAGCTCTTCGAGCGTATTGGCCGACACGCGCGTGGCGACTTTGCCGAGGTATTCCGGTCGCAGCATGTCGTGCGTCTTTGCATCGAAGACCTGCCAGGCGAATTGCTCGGGTTGCTTGAACACCTGTTCGCCGTATTTGGCATAGGTGTAACCGTAAAAATCCGCACCTTCATCAACAAAGCGTTTGCCATCGGCGTTGATCATCAGCGACAGCGGATAGCAGTGTCGGTGGCAGGCGTGATCGAGTGAGAGGTCGCCGAATTCTGGGGCGTGACGTTCCCACGAGGTGGTGTGGCGGCCCGACCAGTTGCCGTACGGACAGGCACCGATATCCATCGCCATCTTCAGGCCCTCGCCCATGTTAAAGCGCGTGCCGCGGACCTTGGCCAGTTCCCAGCCCGGGCCGAGATACTTGGTGCGCCACTCCGGGTTGGCTTCGAAGCCGCCGCAGGCGAGGATCACCGCAGGGGCGTGGTATTGCAGCATCTTGCCGTCGCGCTTGGCGTTGATGCCGCTGACTTTTTCGCCGTCGTAAATTAATGAGACCGCGCGCGTCTTGTAATGCACCGCGATGCCGGCCTTGACCGACGCCTGGTCGAGAAATTGCACGAGGCCCGGCCCGCCGCCGGAGACTTCAACTGCCATGCCGCCAAAAAAGCGCCGGCGTCCGTCGACCACCGCTGAAGCGGCGCGGTAATTCAGTACGAAGCGCACGCCCTGTTTGCGCAGCCATTGCATCGACTCCAGGCTACGGGTGATCAGCAGTTCGGACAGTTTCGGATCGGTGCGGTAGTTGGTGACCTTGTAGAGGTCGTCATAAAACTCGTCGACGGTGTTGGTGTCCCAGTCGGTGTTGCGGGCTTCCTCGTCGGTGATTTCGAGCAGCGTGCGCAGGTCTTCAACGCCGTCGTACGTAAAGCGCATCATGCCGCCGGCGAAGCGGCTGTTGCCGCCGGATTCTTCCTCGGCGGCGGCTTCGAGCATGAGCACGCGTGCGCCGTTGTGGTGTGCTTCGAGCGCTGCGCTGAGCGCGGCATTGCCTTTGCCGACGACGATGACATCAAACTGTTGCATCACTTTCTCCTGTTTGCAGATACCCATGACTGAACGCTGCAGCGGTGAGCTGACGCCCCACCTGCGGTTTACTCTTTTTCGATGTGTATATTGCGCGCGACCCGCGCCCATTTGTCGATGTCGCCCTTGAAGAAGGCGCCGAACTCCTCCGGCGAATTGCCTACCGCCTGGCCGCCGTCAGCGGCAATCTGGCGCGCATTCTGCGGGTCGCGCAATACAGCGGAAATTTCACGCTGCAACTTCAATACGATCTCACGCGGCAGGCCGGGCGGCCCGAACAAGCCGGTCCAGAACAGCACTTCGTACCCTGGCAGGGTTTCGGCCAGCGCCGGAATCTCGGGAGCGGCCGCATCGCGTTTGGCACTGGTCACCGCCAGTGCGCGCAGCTTGCCGGCGCGGACTTGGGCGATGGTGGTGGCCATGGTTGTCATCGCGGTGGTGACATGCCCCGCCATCACATCGACCACGCCTTGCGTGCCGAATTTGTACGGCACATGGTGCAGTTTCACGTTCGCCATGTTGGCGAGCAGCTCAAATGACAAATGGTTGGAGGCGCCGACCCCGGCCGACGCATACGAGATTTCGCCGGGCCGCGCCTTCGCCAGTGCGATCAAATCCTTTGGCGTTTTTGCCGGCAGCGACGGGTGCACGACGAACAGATAGGGCACTACCAGCACCAGCGTGATCGGTGTGAAGTCGCGCTGCAGATCATAGGGCAGGTTCTTGAAGACCAGCGGCCCGGTGCCCAGTGCGTTGATCGCCATCAACAGCGTGTAGCCGTCGGGCGCCGCTTTGACCACGCTCTCATTGGCGAGACGCGTGCCGGCACCCAGGCGGTTGACCACCACCACCTGCCACTTGAGGCGCTCACCGAGGTGGCGTGCGAGCAGACGCGACACCGTATCGGTGCCGCCACCCGGGCCCGTCGGCACGATGAACTGGATCGGTTTGGACGGGAACTGATCTTGTCCAATAGCGATGCCGCCGGCAGCGGCAAGGGCGCAGGCGGCGAGGCCGTAGATTGTTTTTTGTGCGGGTGTTGTCATCGGTTTTTACGATTGCGCGCAAGTGGCGCATCAGTGGTGCAAAAGCGGCTAAGAACTAAAGTATAACGGGGAACAGCTTGCTGCGTTCCCGCCTGTGGGTACAAAGAATTAGAATGTGCGCCTCGGTAAACTTATCGACGATAAGGGCGGCATCAACATGACAAACACCATTTCTGCGGACGACGGCTTATTGACCACGCGCATCGCGCGTTTCATTGTTGAAACCGATGCGCGTGCGCTGCCCGCTGAAGTGATGCAGGGGGCGCGCAATGCCTTGCTCGATACGGTGGGCGTTGGGCTTATTGGCTCGCGCGAACCGGTGAGCACGATTGCGCAAAAATTGGTCACCGAGATTGGTGCTAAACCGCGCGCCACCCTGTGGGGCACGCCCTTGCGCTCGTCGCCGTTTGAGGCGGCCAGTGCCAACGGTACCTGCGCGCATGCGCTCGATTTCGACGACAGTCACCCGAGCGTGCGCGGCCACGCCAGCGCGCCGACCATCGCCACGGTGTTGGCGGTGGGCGAATCCAGCGGCGCGCCGGGGGCAGCGGTGTTGTCTGCGTATGCGATTGGTCTTGAAATCGCCGGCAAACTCGGTCGCGCCATGGGGCCCGGCCACTATATGCGCGGCTGGCATGCCACTTCCACTATCAGCACCTTTAGCGCCGCTGCCGCGGCCGGCCGCCTGTGGCATTTGGATGTGCCGCAAATGCGCACCGCATTATCGATTGCCGCTTCGCAATTAAGCGGGCTGGTGCGCAACTTCGGCACCATGACCAAACCGTTTCACGCCGGCCGGGCGGCACGTGCCGGCATGCTGGCGGCGTGGCTGGCGAAAAACGGCCATACCGCCGACGAGGCGATCTTCGATGGTCGCAACAATGTGCTCTCCACCTATAGCAGCGGTGACGGCGAGGCGCTGGCTGATGTGGTCGCCGCGTTTGGTGCGCCATGGGAAGTGGTCAGCCCCGGCAACTGGGTCAAACGCTGGCCCTGCTGTTACGCCGGACATCGCGCCATCGGCGGCATGTTCAAACTTGTTGAACAGCATAAGTTACGCGCCGAAGAAATTCAGTCGGTTGCAGTGGGCTTCATGAAGGGCTCGGAAACCGCGCTGATCAGCACCAATCCGCAGACCGGTCTCGAAGGTAAATTCAGTGTCGAATACATGATCGCCGCCACCGTGCTCGACCGCCGGTTGGTGCTCGAAACGTTTACCGACCGTATGGTGCAGCGGCCCGAAGCGCGTGCGCTGATGGCGAAGGTGCGTCGTTACATTGTCGACGACGGCAAGGTCTACGGGCTGGATGCCACCAACGATGTCGAAGTCGAAACCGCGCGCGGCCGTTTCAAGATCCATGTCGAGCACACGCCCGGTTCGCTCGACTGGCCGATGACCGATGCCGACCGTCGTGACAAATTCAACGGCTGCGCGGAACCGGTATTGGGCAAGGCGGGGGCGGCGAAACTCCTCGACTTGATCATGCGCTGCGGCGAGTTGCCGGACGTGGGTGAATTGCTCAGGGCGACGGTGCCGGTGGCGGAATAGGCTCTAATAATGCCGATGAAGCGCGCGACCAATCGTCCAAAGCACAGGCTGGATATCGAGGCGTTAGAAAAGATTCTGCGCGGCGAGGATCCGAATGCCTGAATTAAAATGCGCGGGGCAGGTGATCCCGGAGTCGCTTTTTCTCGAGCGGCTCGAGCGCTCGAACGAGATGCGTGAATTCTTTATTCAGATGTGGCTGCAAAACCCCGCGCTGGCGCGTCAGGGTGGGGCGAAGGTACGGGAGATCATTGCACCGTTTGAATCGCCAACGTCGCCTGATGAATTGCAGCAGCGGGATAGCTTGGACTGACGCCGCGAGCTCGGGATGCACGTTTCGGAGGCATGTTGTGAGCCAAAGATGCCGTCGTCGACTGCCGCTATGCAGCTGGTTTACGATTGAGTGATGTGGAAGTATCCGGATCACGTTTCTATAGTTTTAGATAAAAAAGAGGTTAAGAACTAACCGCGTTGAGGTCGTTGGGCTTCAGTCTTGTAGATGCCGCTTCCGTTTCGTGGTCTTGTCGATGTTGGTGACGCCCTTGCACCATCGCGCAAAATCGGCGCGCATGAGCGTCGAAAACGCACTGGCGGCGCCCGCCGCCAGTTCTTGTTCGCTTTGATGGGCGGTGAGGCTGTCGGCGGCGACTGAAAAATCAGATAGATCTTACCGGCGATCAAGTCGACCATCGACTGTGAGGCGTCTTTGTAGGGCACACTAAGCATTTCTTGAGTGATAGCAAATCGAGTATCCTAACGCGGGTTTTGCGGCGATCAATATTGCATCACTTGCTTGCTCTTGCCAGCCCCGATTGTTACTCGTCACTTAAAGGAGTGGGAGCGATGGAAATCCTGTTTGGCCGTTTTAGCGGGCTGTTCTACTCGGCAGTTTTCACGCT
>CAIWNB010000204.1 GCA_903913965.1 uncultured beta proteobacterium | reverse complement strand
CGCAAGTGGCGCGAGACGCGGTTGTTCCGCACCGCACCGATTTCCACCAACATGGTGCTCGCCTATATCGGCCAGCATGTGCTGGGCATGCCGCGGTCTTACTAGACCCGGTGCCCCGGCAGCGCAAAGGATAACAAGATGGCAGATCGTTTCAAGGACAAGGTGGTCGTTGTCACCGGTGCCGGCACCGGCATCGGTGCGGCGACCGCACGGCGTTTCGCCGCCGAAGGTGCGGCGGTGGTGTGTGCCGATATCAATGAAGCCGCAGCGCAAGCGATTTGTGCGGAAATCAGCGCCGCCGGCGGGCGCGCGGCACCGTGTTGCGTTGATATCCGCACCCCGGCCGAAGTCGATGCAATGATCGCGCTGACCCGCAGCCGCTTTGGCCCGCTCAATGCAATCATCAACAACGCCGGCATGGGCGCACAAAAAGATTTTCTCGACACGCCGCTCGATATGCTGCGTGCAATGCTGGAAATCAATGTGATCGGCACCTTTCTTTGTGCGCAGGCGGCGGCCCGCGAAATGGCCGCCAACGGCGGCGGTGCGATCGTCAATTTTTCTTCGCACTCCGGGTTTCTCGGCAGCAGCGGGCGTGCCGCGTATGCCGCTGCCAAGAGCGGCATTATCGGCATGACGCGCGTCATGGCGGTCGATCTCGCCAAACACAATGTGCGCGTCAATGCGATTGCGCCGGGGCCGATTGATGTGCCGCGCAGCCGCAAACAGCATGTTGGTGAGCGGCGTGAGGCCTGGCAGCTTGCAGTGCCGATGGGCCGTTATGGCCAGCCCGACGAAGTCGCCGGCGTCGCCTTGTTTCTGGCCTCCGACGATGCGAGCTACGTCAACGGCCAGACCATTTCCGTCGACGGTGGATTTACCGCCGCGGGTTTGCGCGTGAAAGACTTGCGCGTGCTGTGAAGTATTGCCGGCGGGTCTGCCGCTTAATTGCTTGAGTTCATCCCCGAGACCTGGACGATTTTGGCGTTCGTCGCCATTTCCTTTTTCAGGAAGGCGGTGAATTCCTCCGGCGTACTGGCCACCACGGTGGCGCCTTCATTGACGAGACGGTCGCGGATTTCCGGCAAGTTGAGAATGCGCACGATTTCGCCATGCAGTTTCATCACCGCGGCACGCGGTGTCGTGCCCTGCACCAGCAAACCGTACCAATTGCTCATCGCATAGCCGGGCACGCCGGCTTCAGCGATGGTCGGAATTGCCGGCAGCGCTGGAAAACGCTGGTCGCTGGTGACCGCCAGCGCGCGCAGCCGCCCGCCCTTGATGTGCGGCACCGCTTGTAGCGCGTTCATGAAATAAATCGGGATTTGACCGGCCAATACGTCGATCGCCGCCGGCCCCGCGCCCTTGTAAGGAATGTGCGCCATCTTCGTGCCGGTCATGTATTTGAACAATTCAGTGGCCAGGTGCGGCGGCGAGCCGTTGCCCGAGCTGCCGTAATTGACCTTGTCCGGATTGGCTTTCAAAAACGTGATCAGCTCCTTTACCGATTTCGGCGGGAAGGAAGGGTGCAGCGAGATCACCAGCGGACTGGCCGCCAGTTGCGACACCGGCGCGAGGTCTTTGAGCGAATCGAACGGCAGGTTGGGATAAATCGCCGGGTTGACGGCAAAGCCGCTGGGCACGATCAGCAGGGCGTGGCCATCGGGCGGGGATTTCGCCACCGCCGCCGCGCCGATGCTGCCGTTGGCGCCGCCGCGGTTATCCACCACTACCGGTACGCCCCAGGCTTCATTGAGCTTTTGCGCAATGGCGCGGCCCAGAATGTCGGTGCCACCGCCCGGCGGGAAGGGCACGACCATGCGCATCGGCCCGGACGGGTATTGCTGGGCCGAGGCGTTGAGGTTGCAGAGGCCGAGCAGAAGAAGCGCAGCAGGCAGTCGAGCATTCATGTTTTGATTCCTTGAGGCTTCTTGCGGAGACAATAAACCGCCATTAAACCGATATTAAAACCGACATTACACCGCGCCACAGCCATGCGCTGGGGGCTGGACGCGCGATGTTAGGGGAAGCGTCGGGGCCTTGCAACGCGCGCTTGCGAGTCAAGGGCGTTGTTTGAAAACGCCGGCGTGGCGGCGTTTTCAACTCATTGCCCTCTGCGTTTGGTAAGATGCGCGACTTTTTAGACCTAAATTTTTCGGATGAAATCAGCTAAATCACAAGGAAAACGCCGCATCGCGGCGCGACGCTCCGGCATCCATGGCCGCGGCGTTTTTGCATTGAGCCCGATCCCCGCCGGCAGCCGCCTGATTGAATACAAGGGCGTGCGCATGAGCGAGGCGGAAAGTGATGCGATGGGAACCGAGTCGACACACACTTTTTTGTTCATGATGGACAACAATGAAGTGATCGATGGCGGCCGCAACGGCAACACGTCGCGCTGGATCAACCACAGCTGCATGCCGAATTGCGAGGCGGTCGAGGAAAACGACCGCCTTTACATACACGCGATGGAGGCGATCGACGAGGGTGAAGAAATCACGATTGATTACAATCTGTATCTCGACGAGCGTTACACACCGGCGTTAAAGCGCGAATACGCCTGCGCCTGTGGCGCGCGCGAATGTCGCGGCACCATGCTGGCAAGTAAGAGTTAAGTCTAAGGTTAAGGTTAAGGAATTCAACCGCAGTTGTAGCTGGAACCACCACACCTATCATGGCAATCAAGAAATACGACGAATCATCGGTCACCAAGCTGCGCGGCATCGAGCCCGTGCAGCGCCTGCCCGGCATGTATACGCGGACCACCGATCCGACGCATATCGTGCAGGAAGCGATCGACAACGCTGCCGACGAGGCCTTCGGCGGTCACGCCACCCGCATTGACGTGACCGTACATCGCGACGGTTCGGTCAGTGTGGCCGACAACGGACGCGGCATTCCGGTCGGTATGCATCCGACGGAAAAGATTCCTACCGTGCAGCTGGTGTTCACTGAACTGCACGCAGGGGCGAAATTTTCAAAAACCGAGGCCGATGCGGCCTACAAGTTTTCCGGTGGCCTGCATGGTGTGGGCGTCTCGGTGACCAACGCGCTGTCGTCGCGCCTTGAAGTCGAGATCCGGCGCGAAGGCGG
Source organism: uncultured beta proteobacterium (assembly GCA_903913965.1). Lineage (GTDB taxonomy): Bacteria > Pseudomonadota > Gammaproteobacteria > Burkholderiales > SG8-41 > PALSA-1004. The sequence goes on along the minus strand of CAIWNB010000204.1, from coordinate 13,111 downwards.
CATACACAAAATGGCCTTTGGCGACGGCGAGGTCGTCGAGAAATTAAAGCGCACCGGGGCGACGCCGAAGAACGAGAACGGCACGCTCTTGCGCATCTGGCCGAACAAGAAATATTTTGATAGCGGCAAGGTCTCAGCCCCCGAGCTCGAGCGCATCGTGCGCTCAAAAGCGGTGTTGTTGCCCGGTGTGGCGGTGACGCTGAATGTCGAAGGCGCGCGCGAAGGCCAGGAAACGGTTTCGCGCACCTGGAGCTACCCCGAGGGCATGAAGGGTTATCTCAAGGATCTGCTCGCCGATGCCGAACCGGTGGCGCCGATTTTCGACGGTGAAAAATACGTCCAGGAAGCCAACGGCTTCGCGGTTGGTGAGGGCGCCGGCTGGGCGTTTGCGCTGGTTGATGAGTCGAAGGGCTTTGGCGAGTCGTATGCCAATCTGATCCCGACGCCGGCCGGCGGCACGCATGAGGCCGGTTTGCGCGACGGCATTTTCGAAGCGGTGAAGGCGTTTGCCGAACATCACAACATGATGCCGCGCGGCATCAAGCTGCAATCCGATGATGTGTGGTCGCGCACGGTGTATTTCTTGTCGGCGAAAGTGCTCGAGCCGCAGTTCCACGGTCAGACCAAGGAAAAACTTTCCAATCGCGATGCGTTGAAGCTGGTGTCGAGCATGGTGCGCGATCCGTTCGAGCTGTGGCTCAACAGCCACGTCGACTACGGTCGCAAGATCGCCGAGCTGGTGATTCGTCAGGCGGTCGAGCGCAGCCGTTCGGTGACCAAGGTGGAGCGCAAGAAATCCTCCAGCGTGGTGATGCTGCCGGAGAAACTCACCGACTGCGAGTCGAGCAGCATTTCTGATAATGAGTTGTATCTGGTCGAGGGAGACTCGGCCGGTGGTTCGGCCAAGCAGGCGCGCGACAAACGTTTTCAGGCGATTTACAAAATGCGCGGCAAGGCGCTCAACTCGTGGGAGGTCAAACGCGACCTCTTGTTCTCGAACGCGGAGATTCACGACATCGCGGTGGCCATTGGTGTTGACCCGCACGGCAATGAAGACACGCCCGATCTCTCCGGTCTGCGCTACGGCAAGATTGCGTCGATGACCGATGCCGATGTCGATGGCGCGCACATTGCGGTGTTGCTGCTGACGTTGTTTTACCGTCACTTTCCGAAGCTGATCGAAGGCGGGCACATTTATGTCGCCTGTCCGCCGCTCTACAAGATGGGCATTCCGGCGCACGGCAAACGCCCGGCAAAAAATATTTATGCAGTTGACGATGAAGAGTTGCGGTCCTTGCGCGAACGCGCGATCGAAGAGGGTGTCAAAGCCGATTCGATTCAGACCCAGCGCTTCAAAGGCCTTGGCGAAATGAACCCGGAGCAGCTGTGGGAAACCACGCTGTGCCCCGATACGCGCCGGCTGTTGCAGGTGCGCATCGACGACCGTGACAAAACCTTTGAGCTGTTCAATATGTTGATGTCGAAAAAAGAATCGGAACGCCGCTGCACGTGGATGGAAGAAAACGGCGACCAGGTCGAGGCGGATGTATGAACGCAATGACGCGCAAGACAGCTGACGATACGCTGGATCTGTTCGCGGCCACGCCTGCCGGTGATGGTGGCGGCGCGGCGGTGCTGCCGCCGGCTGCAGGGGCGGGCGGTGAAGGTGATTTCATCGACATGGGTACGTTTGCCGAGCGCAGCTATCTCACGTACGCCATGAGCGTGGTGCGCGGTCGCGCCATACCGAACGTCGAGGACGGCCAGAAGCCGGTGCAACGGCGCATTCTGTACGTGATGAACGAACTCGGTTTGAAGGCCGGCGTGCAGCACACAAAATCGGCGCGTATCGTCGGCGAGGTGCTGGGTAAATTTCACCCGCACGGCGACGTCTCGACCTACGAGGCGCTGGTGCGTATGGCGCAGGATTTTTCGCTGCGCTATCCCTTGATCGACGGTCAGGGCAATTTCGGCACGCAGGACGGTGACTCGGCGGCGGCGTATCGCTACACCGAGGCGCGGCTCACGCCGATCGCCGAACTGCTGCTCTCCGAGATCGATCAGGATACGGTTGATTTTGTGCCCAACTACGACGGCCGTTTGCAGGAGCCCGAGCTGTTGCCGGCGCGTCTGCCGATGTTGTTGTTGAACGGCGCCTCTGGCGTCGGCGTTGGTATGGCCTGCGAGTTGCAGCCGCATAACCTGCGCGAGGTCGCCGATGCGGCGGTGGCGATGATCAATCGCCCGAGCATCACAGTCGAAGCGCTGATGGACATTATTCAGGGCCCGGATTTTCCGGGCGGCGGGCAGATCATCAGCCCGCGTCAGGCCATTATCGACGCCTATGCCAGTGGACGCGGTTCGCTGCGCGCGCGTTGCCGCTGGAAGATCGAACATCTGGCGCGCGGCCAGTGGCAGGTGGTGGTGTATGAACTGCCGCCGACCACGTCGTCGATGCGCGTGATGGGCGAGATCGAAGAGCTGACCAATCCGAAGCCGCGCGAAAAAGGCGGCAAGGTGTCGTCAACGCAGGCCAATCTTAAACAGCTGATCCTGGCCTCGCTGGAGAAGGTCAACGACGAGTCCGACAAGAACAACCGCGTGCGCCTCGTACTGGAACCGCGCACCTCGAAGCAGGATCCGGAAGAATTCATGCGCCTGTTGATGGCGCATACCTCGCTTGAAGAAAACTTCCCGATCAACATGGTGGTGATCGGTCTTGACGGCAAGCCGCAGCGCAAGAACATCCGCCTGATGCTCGAGGAGTGGGTTAATTTCCGTGTTTCAACGGTGACGCGCCGCGTGAATTTCCGGCTGGGTCAGGTTGACCGCCGCATTCATATACTCGAAGGCCGGCATATTGTCTTTCTGAACATCGATCGCGTCATCAAGGTCATTCGCAATTCCGACGAACCCAAACCGGAGTTGATGAAGACCTTTGATCTGAGTGATGTGCAGGCCGAGGACATTCTGGAAATTCGTTTGCGCCAGTTGGCGCGGCTCGAAGGTATCAAGATCGAGCAGGAGTTGAAAACGTTGAAGGGCGAGCGCAGCGAGCTCAAAGAACTGCTCGCCGACGACAAGCTCATGAAGAAGCTGGTGGTCGGTGAAATCCGCCAGGATACGAAGAAGTTCGGCGACAACCGCCGCACCATTATGGAAGAGGCTGGTCGCGCGGTGGTCGAGCGTCAGGTGGTGGACGAGATTCTCACCATCATCGTCTCGAAAAACGGTTGGGTGCGTTCGCGTCAGGGTCACGGTCTTGATTTGAGTGGCGTGAACTACAAGGTTGGCGACGGCGAATATGCGATATTCGAAACGCGCTCGATACATCAAATCGCCATGCTCGATTCGACCGGGCGCTGCTTCGGCATTGCCGCCGGCGATATACCGGGCGGCAAGGGCGACGGCGTGCCGTTGACCTCGCTGGTCGAACTGGCCGCCGGCGCGCGGGTGGCGCATGTGGTCGATGCACAGCCGGGTAAACGTTATCTGGTGGCGAATTCCGGCGGCTATGGTTTCATCGTCAATGCCGAGGACCTGCTGACGCGCATACGCGCCGGCAAGGCCTTCATGACGCTGCAAGACGGCGAGACGGTGTTGCGTCCGGCGCTGGTGCCCAGGCATACCGAAATGGTCGCCACGCTCTCCGAGAAAGGCCGCTTGTTGCTGTTCTCCTATGATGAACTCAAGGCAATGTCGCGCGGTCGCGGCGTCACGCTGATGGGGCTGGATGACGACGAGAAAATGGTCGCGGTCGGTTTCTCCGGCAGCAAGTCGGTGACCGTGCTTGGCATGTCGCGTAGCGGTAACGAGCGCTCGGCCATTGTCAGCGGCGCGGATTTGCAAAAACATATCCTGCATCGCGCGCGCAAAGGTTGTTTGATCCCCGGTCGTATGTTGCCGACGGCAATCAAAGGCGCTTAAGCCATCGCCTGACCTCTGCCGGCAGCCTGTGCTGCCGGCAGACTTCCTCCTTTATTGTCCCTCTGCGCATCCCGCGCTTTCGCACCTTGCCACGGTCAAGTCTGCGCGTATTGTCACCCCGCAGACCTCAAGCGCTGTAAGCGCCGCCGTGATGCGTTCGTCATTGCGGCGCATCCACATGCGATGCCTGCCTGCACCATGGCCACGGCCCGACGTTGATCGCAGGCGTGACCAAAAACACATATTTATGCCGAAGTTTGGGCGCGTCAGTCGCAGCGTCGTTTCGGGCGGGCCTACGCGGGGCCCGCTGTGACCTCACATTTCCAACATTTTCCCAGGGAAAAAAGTGCCGAACACGCAGTGGTTTTAGAAATTAAGATTTATTAATTAATGTTTAGTAAGCATTATTCTTCGGTATTATGCGGAGTCCTCAAAGCAATTTAGTATGGCCGTATCAGAGCCTGACGCATTGCCGATCGAGGGTTGGTGTCATCTCCGCCGAGGCATGAAGTTTGCAATGCCTCAACGTCGATTGATGTTGAATAGCCAGGGTCAAAATGCCAGTTTTTTCGAGCTTCGCGCCGTCATCACAAGCCATTCCAAAAAATCGTAAGAGTCACACCGCGCCGCGCAGCAATGCCTTGGCGCTCGAAGCGCGCACCCTGTTTGACGGTGCGGCGGTGGTGACGGCCACGGAGTGGGCTGCTGGCGCGGACAATGCGCGCGCCCATGACGCCCCTGCTGAAAGAGCGCAGGCAAATCCGCCAGCGACCACGGATCACAGCACAGCCGACACTGCGCCGGCCACGGATCACAGCACCGCCGACACCGCGCCGGCTACAGACGTAGCGACATCGGCAGCGCCGGCTTCTACTCGCCACGAGATTGCGTTTGTCGATCCCTCGGTGGCGGGCTGGCAGAACATCGTGGCCGCGATCCGGCCGGGGGTCGACGTCGTGGTACTTGACCCGGCACGCGATGCCTTTGCGCAAATCGCCGATGCGGTGAATGCCGGCGTCGAGGTCGATGCGGTTCATATCATTTCGCATGGTGGTGAAGGTGCTTTGGTGCTGGGCGGATTGCAACTGGATCTGGCAGCGCTGCCCGGTGAGGCGGCGCAGTTGTCGCGCCTTGCCGGCGGTCTTACGCAGAGTGCGGACGTCATGCTCTATGGCTGCGATATCGCCCTTGGCAGTGATGGCGCGGCCTTTCTCGCCGCCCTCGCGCAGGCGACCGGTGCGGATGTCGCTGCATCGATCAACGCCACCGGGGCGGCCGCTCGCGGTGGCGACTGGGTGCTGGAGAGTCAGACTGGCCAGATTGAAACGGCAGCACTCAATGGCGAGGCCTTTGATGGTCTGCTGGCGGCGCCAGTGATCACTGGCGCCGCTGCAGGGCAGGCGGTTAATGACAATGCCACGAAGTCTCCCTTCACTGCGGTCACGATTACAGACGCCGACGTTGCGGACACGCAAAGTCTGAGCGTTACGCTCGATACCGCCGCCAAAGGCGCGTTGTCCAATCTCGGGGGTGGCAGTTACAACACAGGCACTGGCGTATATACCTTCAGCGGCAGCGCGGCGGCGGCCACAACCGCGATTCGCGGCCTGGTGTTTACGCCGACGGCCAACCGCGTGGCGCCGGGGTCCACCGAGACCACTAGCTTTACCATCAGTGTTAATGACGGCACCAACACGGTGACCAACAACACAACCACTGTGGTGGCGACTTCGATCAACGATACGCCAGTGGCGCAGGCTGATACGAACACGATTTTCGAAGACAGCGTCAATGTCACCGGCAATGTGCTGACGAACGACACTGATGCGGATGTGGGTGACACCAAGACCGTATCGGCGTTGACCGGTGGCACGGTTGGCAGCGCGTTGATATCGACCTACGGCAGCCTGTTGCTCAACGCCAATGGCACTTACACCTACACGCTGGACAACACCAATGCCGCGGTACAGGCGTTGGGTGTCGGTAGCACGCTGACCGAGACTTTCAACTACACGATGAAGGACACCGCTAACGCGACGTCCTCGAGCACGCTGACCATCACGATACAAGGCGTCAACGACCAGCCGGTGGTCACGGCCTCGGCGATCACGCTGTCGCAGGCAGAAAAAACGACGACGGCCTATACCGTCGGCAATCTGCTCACCAACGCCAGCGCTGCGGCGATCTGGACTGATATCGACGCCGGCACCGCCATGGGGGTCGCCGTCACAGCCGCGCCGACCACCGCGGCGAGCGGCATGACCGGTACCTGGTTTTATCTGTTGAGCGGCGGTAGTTGGACGGCATTCCCTGCGGTCAGCACCAGCAGCGCCTTGTTGTTGCCGAACGACGCGCAGGTCAAGTTTGTCGCTAATAATGATCTGTCGGTCGATACCCGCAATGCGGGTTCGGTCTCGCTGACCTACACGGCGTGGGATGCCAGCTCGGGTGTCGCCGGCGGCACGGGGAACACCACATCACTGACCGCGACGTCGCCCTTTAGCGTCACCAGCAATACGGCGACGTTGAACGTGACGCCAGTCAATGACGCGCCGACGTTTTCATCCTCCGTCCTTAACGTCAACGAGCATGCCACGGCAACCCTGAGTGGCGGTTTCACCAACGACTCAACGCAGGTGGCGGCGCTGACCGGCAATCTGCGCCTTTATGACGCAGATAACACCACCGCGCAGATCCTCTATCGCGTCGAGCAATTGCCGACCAAGGGCACGCTGACGTTGAACGGTGCTGCGCTCGCCGTCGGTTCGCTGTTTTCGCAGGCCAACATCGGGAGCATCACGTACACGCCGACGGTGGCTGAGCTCACGGCCGACACCACCGATGCCGCTTACTTCACCATCCGCGATGGTGCCGGTGGCATGGTCGGCATTGATGCGCCGCCCGGCACCACGGCGAACATCGCGAGCTGGGCCAAACTCGATATCAATATCAAGGACGTCAACGCGCAGATCGCGGTGACCGGTACCGCGGTTACGGTCGCCGAGGATAACGTGCATCCCGGGGTGCCAGTGACGGCGAATATCGCGCTCTCGATGACTGATGCCGATGACACATCGAATTTGCGCACGCTGACGCTGACTTCCTTGCCGTCAGCGACCTTCGGCACCTTGCAGTACTGGAACGGCAGCGCCTATGTCACGGCGACCACCGGCCTTGTATTTACCCAGGCGCAGCTGACCGACGGCACGCATCCGGCGTTGCGTTTTAGCTATAACAACAGCACCGAGCCGACGGATCAGGACGGCATACTGGTGCCGGCGCAGGCCCAAACCAGTTTTACCGTGAGCGTTTCCGATAATCACCCCGGTCCGCTGGCGGCAACCACCGCCACCGCCACGGTCAACATCAGCATCACGCCGAGTAACGACGCACCGGTGTTGACGACCCACGATATGACCGTTCTGCAAGGCTCAACGAACAACGGCATCAGCAACACCGCGGGCACCGGCAACATCAATGTGGCTGACCCCGACAGTACCGCCAGCAAACGGATTTATACGATCAGTCAGGACCCGGCGCGCGGTTATCTGACCTTGAACGGTGTGCTGATCGGGCGTGGCTCGACGTTTACCGAAGCTCAGCTTGCCGCCGGTCTGGTCAAATACAGCACCAACGACCTTCAATATACCGGTTCCGATAACTTCAAATTCTTTGTCTCGGACGGCGATGGCGGGCTCTCCGGCGAGGGCACGATTGCGGTCACTATTAATGCAGACGGCACTGTTAATCCGCCGGGGCCTGACGTCGGCGGTGGGGGCGGTGGCGGCGATACGGTTTCGGTTGGCGGCAGCCGGCGCGCCGTGGTGCCTGAAGGGCTGTTCGCCACGCTTGATCAGAATGTGCTGAGCGGTTTGACGACCGGAGCCGGTGGGGCAGCGGTTAGCTACGTCGTGTTGTTGGCGCCCACGCATGGCAAGGTCTACCTCAACGGGGTCGAGGTTCAATATGGAGACTTTGGTGTTGGCACCAGCTTCACCCAAACCGACATCAATGCCGGACATGTGGTGTATGTGCACGATGGCAGCGAAACCTTCGCGAGTCCGACCGATACCGTCTCGATCAAAGCCAAGGCGACAACGTCAACGGTGACAACGAGCGTGGCGATCAAGCTGACGCCGGTCGATGACGCGCCGACCATCACGCAAACCACCGGCGGGCCGCTGACGCAGAATGAGGGCGGCACCGCATTGATGGAGCAGAATGCCGACGGCAGCAACGGCATGGCGACGGCGAATTTTGCGTTAACTGGTATCGCCAACGCAGTGAAGCTCACCACTGATCATTTTCAGTGGCACGACGTTGATAACACCGATACCCAGCTGACCTATGTTACGAGTGGCATCGTCGGTGGATTGCTCGGCCGCTGGAACGGTACAAACTGGGTGGGCGTAACCTCGTTCACAGCAGCCGATCTGGCGGCGGGTAAGGTCGCCTACTTTCATAATCCCACCGTGGATGTCGCGGTCAAGGGCAACACCACCATTGCTGACAGTCTGACGGTTTATCTGATCGACGGCGGTACGGTCGCGACTGGCGACGTGGTGATCGCCGCCCCCAACATTACCGAGAGCGCCACGCTGACGGTGAATGATGGCACGAGTACCATTAATCTGACCCGCAATAGCCAGATGCGCAGTCCTGAGCGCACGCTGACCTTTACCGTCAACAACGTCAACGACGCCCCGGTTGCCGCCAATACGAACTTCACGGTGACTGAATTCTCGACGGGCGTCACTGCGCAAACCACGCATATCCAGGTGCTCAATACCAGCATCCTCAATGTCAACGATCCGGATACCGCCAACGCCAGCTGGACGTATACGCTGACCGATTTGCCGGACTACGGCAAGATCCAGAAATTGAGCGGTGGCGTCTGGAGCGACCTCGCACTGAACGCGACGTTTACGTATGCCGACCTCAGTGGCAGCAATTTGCGTTACGTCAACACCGGGCGCGTTGAAGTCGATACCGGTTTCAGCTGGAGTAACCCGCCCGACGGTTTTAAATACAAGGTCAACGACGGTGACACCGGTTCTCTGCCAAACAACCTGGACAGCAACGAAGCGACGGTGTCGGTGTATCTGCGTCCGACCAGTCAGCCGCCGGTGATTGGCAACAACGTCACAGCCGATGTGCCCGAAGGCGGAGCGGTCAAAATCACCGGTGCCTTTCTGGGCTCGGCCGATACGCCAAATAGCGCGGGTATCGTCAAGGCGGTAGACCCCGACAGCAGTCGTGATCAGGTGCAGTACCGCGTGACCAGCAACGTGGGGCACGGCATTTTGTATCTGGGTGATCCAAGCTCTGGCGCGGTGGTGACGCAACTCGCCGTTGGCAGCGTGTTTACGCTCGAAGACATCCAGTCGGGCAGGGTTTGGTACAAACACAACGGGACCGAACCCGCACCGTATGGCGGGCAAGATAGTTTCTCCTTTGCTGTTTCCGATGCCAGCGGCATGGCGGAGCCTGCCGGGACCTTCAATATCAATATTCTGGCTGTTAATCAGGCCCCGGTGGTTGGCGGATTAAGCGGCGGCGCCACCTTCACCGAAGGTGATACGGCCGGCAGCCCCAATGTCTCGCCGCTGGTAATTGACAGCAGTGTCACGCTTGGCGACGTTGATCTGGCCAACAACGGTGCCGATTTCCGCGGCGGTTCGCTGACCATACACAACACCTTTGCGACCATCACGAATGACCAGTTGTCGATCAAGAACAATGGCGCCGGTGCTGGTGTGATTGGTTACAACAGCGGGACTGGTGTGGTGACCTACGGCGGCGTAACGATCGCCAATGTCAACACAGGCGGTTTGGGAAACGGCTTTAATGGCCACGATCTTGTCATCACGTTCACCTCGCCGGGCGCCAACACCAGCCTGACGATCCCCGCAGTGAAGGCGCTGATCGAGGCGGTTACTTTTACGCATACCGAATACGATAATGCAGTGACCGGTGCCCGCACACTGGCCTATACGCTGGTAGATGGCGGTGGCACCGCATCTTTTACCGACAGCAAGGGCACCACTTTCACCGGTCAGGACACCTGGACTGGCAATGCGACGGTCATCGTCGAAGCGGCCAATGATCGGCCGGTGCTGACTGTGAATACCAGTGGCGGCAATCTAGCGCTGGGAACCATTACCGAAGACGATACGACGTCGCCGTCGACTTTTCAGGTGTCTGCGTTTACCACTGCGGTGAACGGCAGTGCCGACGCAACGCACACCGGCATCGCCGATGTGGACAGCGCTGCCGTCCGCGGGATTGCCATCACCGCGTTCACCAAAGCAGCCACCGGCGTCTGGCAGTTTTCCGCCAATGGCACGAGTTGGACGACGATCGCTGCGGTCAGTGCGACCAATGCGCTGTTGTTGACGCCCACCGATTACATACGCTTCGTGCCCGATGGCAAGGAGGGCGGATCGGCCACCATCACGTATAAGGCCTGGGATCAGACCAGCGGCACTGCGCGCACCTATGTCAGCACGACAGCGGTTACTGCGCAGACCAGCGCATTTTCTACTGCGACAGACAGCGCTGAAATTACGGTGACGCCGGTCAATGATGCGCCGACGCTCACCGGCGTGGCGGGCAACAGCGTGACGGCCACCGAAGATACGACGTTTGCATTTACCGGCGCGAATCGCATTACCCTGAACGACGTGGATTCGGGCAGCGGGCTGATCGAGCTCAAGTTCACTTTTACGGGGTCGGGAAGCTTTGCGTTTTCAACTGCAACCAGCAGCGTCTATATAGACAGTGCAGGCACAACGCTTAACAACACCTGGAGCGGCTACACGAACGGCAACGTGCTGACGCTCTACGGCAGCAAAACCAATCTTGATACCGTTTTAAGCAAGCTGACCTATGCGCCAGCTGCCAATGCCAACGATAACAATCTCGCCAGTCAGTTGGTGACTGCGCAACCGAAGGTGCAGCTTGATGTCAACGACCTCGGTTACGGATTAAGCGGCGTTGCCGATACCACCGGCAAGACGGCCACTAAAACGGTCACTATTGCGATCACCCCGGCCAACGACACCCCCGCCGTGACAGTCGCCGCCGGCACGCTCAATGTGACCGAACGCACCACTGGTACAGCTACCACAGCAGTGTCCAATACGATATTGAGCGCGGATGCCAGCGATATCAATGACAGCAACTACGGCAGTGTTCTGGCCAATAATCCGACGCTGGTGGTCACCGCTTTGCACGGCACGCTCGCCCTGAATGCGTCGGCGGCCAATCTGAACGCGGTGTTGTCCAATGGCAACCGTACGATCACGCTTAAGAGCACGCAGACGGGTGCGGGTAACGTGCTGGCGGATTTGAACACCGCCCTGAATGGCAATCACTACCTCGAATATCTGCCCGACCTGAATTTCAGCGGTACCGATACCTTGTCGGTCACTCTCAATGACAACACCAACGCCGGCAGCGGGAATCTCACCGCCACGGGCAGTATCAATGTCACCGTCGGCGGGTTAAATGACGCGCCGGCGTTTGCAGGTCTCGACAACACACCGACGTTTATTGAAAACGGTGCGGCGATCGTGCTTGATAACAACGCCACGGTGACGGACCCCGAGTTAACGGTCTATAACAACTGGGGCGGCGCGGTGCTGACGCTCGTGCGCAATACCGGTGCGAACGCAGACGATGTGTTTGGCGCCACCGGTAGCGGCGGTAGCGGGGTCAATATTTCTGGCGGCAGCATACGTATCGCCACTACTGCGGTGGGCACCATCACGAACGCTGCGGGGCAGATGCAAATCACGTTTGCGGCGGGTGTCACCACCGCGCAAGTGAACCAGGTGTTGCAGGCGATTACTTATAGCAACAGTAACAACAATCCGCCAACCTCCGTTCAGGTCGATTACACCATCGATGACGGCAATACCAATACGGGCACCACTCCGCAGGGGAGTGTGAACTCCGGCCCCTTGAATCTGACGGGAAGCGGCGCCATCACGGTCGCCATCACGGCGGCCAACGACACGCCGGCCTTATCCACGCTGCACAATGCGGGTTACACCGAGGATGCATCACCGATCGTGCTCGATAACACCGAAGCGCCGTCCGATCCTGAACTATCGAATCTCAGTAATTGGGGTAATGCCACTTTGGCGCTGGCGCGGCAGGGCGGGGCGAACGCCGCTGAAGACCGTTTCTTCGGCAGTGGCACGTTGGGCAATCTGGTCGAGGGCGGTAATCTGATCCTTGGCGGGAGTACCATCGGCACGGTCACCACCAATAGTGGCGGTGCGTTGCTACTGACGTTTAATGATGGCGTGACTAACGCGCAGGTTCAGTCCGTGGCGAGCCAGATAGCCTATTCCAATACCCGCCAGACGCTCGGTGCGGCCGCGACGGCGACGGTTGCGCTGACGTGGACTGTAAATGATCGCGATACCGATCCCGACCGTCTTATCAATGGCCAGGGAATTGGCGGTGCGCTTGCGGCGTCGGCAAATCAAACCATCACGTTGACCGGCGTCAATGACGCACCGGTGGGGGTGGATGACTTAGGCAGTGCAATCGAGAAGGGTGGCACGGCGAACGGCACGGCAGGGAGCAATGCAACCGGTGATGTGCTGGCTAACGATACTGACGTTGATGCGGGGGACACGAAGACTGTCTCTGCTGTTCGTACGGGCACTGAAGCGGCGGGCTCGGGTACCGCCGGTACCGTCGGTGCTGCATTAACCGGGACCTACGGCAGCCTGACGCTCAATACGAATGGTACGTATACCTATGTCATCGACGATAGCAACGCGGCGGTGCAGGCACTGCGCATCACCGGCCAGACCTTGAGCGAGAGCTTCACGTATACGGTGCGCGACGCGGGCGGCTTGACGGACACGGCGCAACTGACGATCACGATCGACGGCCGCAACGACGCGCCGGTGGGTGTGGATGACACGGGCAGCGCAGTCGAAGCCGGTGGCACGGCGAACGGCACGGTGGGCAGCAACGCGACGGGCAATGTGCTGACGAACGACACGGATGTGGATGCGGTGGCTAATGGCGAGACGAAGGCGGTTTCGGCGATTCGCACGGGCACTGAAGCGGCGGGCACTGGAACCAGTGGCACGGTGGGTGCTGCGTTAACCGGGACGTATGGCAGCCTGACGTTGAATGCCGACGGCAGCTACACCTATGT
>CAIWNB010000203.1 GCA_903913965.1 uncultured beta proteobacterium | reverse complement strand
ATCTATGCTGATTGCAGTGCGTTGTGCGACGACAGTTTTGCTTTCGCGCGCGATCTGCTGGAGAGCGCCGGTGTGGCCATCACACCGGGTGCTGATTTCGGGGCCAATGCCGCAGACAAACACGTGCGTTTCGCCTATACGAACGCAGTGCCGGTGCTCGCCGAAGGTGTGCGTCGCATCGCCGCTTATCTCGCCGCGCGGTGAGCGTCGCGTTAGACGCTGGCGCTAGCGTCTAACGCAATCGCAATCGCAATCGCAATCGCAGCGTCAACCGGTCAGTTCAGCCAACGTTAATGTCTACAGGCGGTCCGTTCCGCCACACACGAGGAGATCAAATGAAGATGACCCATGCAGTTGCCGCTCTCATGCTCGCCGGTGCTTTCGCGTTGCCGGTTGCCGCACAGACTACGCCGGCCACTCCGGGCAAGGACGCCGTGAAGGCCGAACGTGACAAGGCCAGGGCCGACCAGCAAGCCGTGCGGCAGGACAAGGCGGCGATCAAGGCTGACCGCGATCAAATCAAGACCGACACCAAGGCCGGTAACAAAGAGGCGGTGAAAGCCGATCGTGAGAAGTTAAAAGCCGATCGTGGTGAACTGAAGAAAGACACGCAGCAGCTGCATCAGGATCAAAAGAAGGCGCATCATGATGCAAAGAAGGCGCACCATGACGAGAAGGCCGCACACGCCGACCACAAGGGTAAAAAGTAACTCCGGTCGGTGGTGTCAAGGCCGCGTCATCAGCGATGACGCGGCCTTTTTATTTCAGGCGGCGGCGCGCACCAGCAACGACAGGCCGCTGGCGATCAGCAGCAGCGAGAGACATTGCAGCAGCCGCTGTTTCGATAGATTCAAATGCAGATGGTGGCCGAGCCAGACGCCGGCCAGCATGGCGGGTGCGGCGCCCAGCGCATACCAGAGCACATTGTCCTGCGCATACAGACCGTAGAGCAGATAGATGCCGATGCGCGTGAACGCGGTGAGGGTCAGCAATACAGTGATCGTTGAGCGGATCGCCCGCGGATCATGCCCGCGCGCGGCAAGATAGGTGACATATACCGGGCCGCCAGTGCCAAACAGCGCCGAGAGCACGCCGCCGGCGATGCCGCAGGGCACCGCAGCCCATTGCGGCAGGCGGAAGGCGACGGTGCGTTCCTTGTAGGAATACAGTCCATAGGCGAGGATGGCCGCGCCGAGGGTGCCCATCGTTACCGCCGGCGGCAGATTGACCAGCAAGGTGGTGCCGGCGGCGATGCCGGCGCCCAGGCTGGGCAGCAGCCACCACAACTCGCCCTTTAGCAGGTGGCCGCGCGATTGAAAACTGATCCGCATCGATGCACTGAAGTCGAGGATGGCGAGCATCGGCATTACATAGGTCAGCGGAAACAGGTGCCCGAGCAGCGGCACCGTCACCAGATTTGAACCGAAGCCCGACAGCGCCAGCAGTACATAGGCGGCAAAGGCGATCGTTGCGATCAGCAGCAGGTGGTGTAATTCAAATGGCATGGTGGGCGCAGTATACAGAAGCGGGCTGTCCTATAATCGCTGCGCACCCGCTCCGCCGTGGTAGCGGCATCAAGACGATTCGTTTGTGATGGATAGGAAATGACCGAAATTATTTTGATACGTCACGGCCAGACCGTGTGGAACACCGAACGCCGCATGCAGGGCCATTCCGACAGCCCGCTGACCGAAAAGGGTTTGCGTCAGGCGCAATTGCTGGCGAAACACCTGGCGGGTCTCTCGTTTGATGCGCTCTACAGCAGCGATACCGGCCGCGCCCAACACACTGCGCGCTGTGTTGCCGAAGCCACGGGGCATCGCCTCAATATTGAGCCGCGTTTGCGCGAGCGTAATTTCGGCGTCTTCGAAGGTCTGACGCGCGACGAAATGATTGCGGGTTATCCCGACGATTACGCGCGCTTCAAAAGCCGCGACCAGCATTTTGCGATGCCGCGCGGCGAGAGCGGCGTGGCTTTTTACGCCCGCGCCATCGCCTGCATGGATGAGATCATTGCGCGCCATCCGCAACAACAGGTGGCGATCATCACCCACGGACTGGTGCTCGATGTGTTCTACCGCCTGGCCATGGGTATTCCGCCTGAAGAGCCGCGCATCCACGAACTGGTTAATGCCGGTATCAACCGCCTGCGCCATGACGGCAATGCCTGGCAGATCATGGTCTGGGGCGACGCCAGCCATCTCGAAGAGGGGATGCGGACCGTCGCATGAGTGCCGCTATGCCGCGGGTCATACTCGTGCACGGCTTGTGGATGCACGGCGTGGTGATGGAATGGCAGCGCCATTATCTGGCGCAAGAGGGCTACGACGCGTGCTGTTATTCGTATTCGACGGTCGCGCCCACGCTCACAGATAACGCGCTGGCGCTGGCGGCATACGCGCGCGAGCAGGGCGACGCGCCCCTGCACTGGGTGGGCCATAGTCTGGGCGGCTTGGTGATACTGCGCATGCTCGAATGCGCGCCGGATCTGCCGGTCGGGCGCATTGTTTTGCTCGGCACGCCCTCTTGCGGCAGCGGTGCGGCACGCGCCTTGTCACAACATCAACTCGGCGGCATGGCCGTCGGCCGTAGCCTCGCCGAGTGGTATGCGCGTGAAGCGCCGGGCGATTTCTCGGCGCGCGAAATCGGCGTTATCGCTGGCAGCAACGCCTTTGGTCTGGGTTTATTGGTGGCTCCCGATCTGCCCGAACCCAACGACGGCGCGGTGGCCGTCGATGAGACGCGTCTGGCCGGCGCGCGCGATCACATCGTGCTGCCGGTGAGTCATTCCGGGATGTTGTTTGCCCACAGTGTGGCGGTGCAAACCGCTGCCTTCCTGCGGGGGGGGCGTTTCGATCATGCGGCTTGACAGCGGGTGGCCGGCGATGGGTTTGCATGCGGTGTTCGCCGCTGTGCTGTTGTTACTAGGTGGTTGTGCCGATCTTGGTTATTACTTGCAGTCGGTGCAGGGGCAGATGCAGGTCAATGCGGCGCGTCGTCCGCTGGAGGCCACACTGGCGGATGACACGACAGCGCCAGCTTTGAAGCGGCGTTTGCAACGTGCCGCGGCGATCCGCGCATTTGCCATCGACACGCTCAAGCTACCGGACAACGCGAGTTATCGCAGTTACGCCGATTTGCAACGCAGCTATGTGGTGTGGAATGTCTTTGCTGCCGGTGCGCTGACACTGGAACCGCAACGCTGGTGTTTTCCGTTTGCCGGCTGTGTGGGGTATCGCGGTTATTTTTCGCGCGAGGCTGCCGATGGCTTTGCCCATGGTTTGCGCGAGTCGGGGCTGGATGTACACGTCGCCGGTGTGCCGGCGTATTCGACGCTCGGCTGGTTTGATGATCCGCTGCTCAATACCTTTATTCATTATCCCGATTACGAATTGGCGCGCCTGATTTTTCATGAACTCGCGCATCAGGTGGTGTATGTGCCGGGTGACTCGGAGTTCAATGAATCGTTTGCCATGGCGGTGGAGAGCGCCGGTCTGGAGCGCTGGCTGACGCGGGAGGGCGATGTGGCCATGCGTGAAGCGGCGGCACAGGCGGCGTCGCGCCGTGCAGCGGTGTTCACCTTGATGCAATCGGTGCGCTCTGAACTCGCTTCACTCTACCGGTTGAGGATCGCGCCAGACTTCATGCGCGAGCGCAAGGCAGAGATTCTTGCCGACGCGCAACAACGCTATCTTGTGCTGAAGACGGGCTGGAACGGCTATGCCGGTTACGACGCGCTGTTTGCCGGACTTAATAACGCGCAGCTTGCTGCGTTCACGCTTTATCACGCCTGGCTGCCCGCGCTGCAGCGGGTGTTTGCAAGCGGCAACGGTGACTTCACCGCTTTTTACGCCGAGGCAAGACGGCTGGCCGCACTGCCCAAAGAGGCGCGCGAGGCGCAACTGGCTGCCCCTTGAATGCGGGTGGCTGGCGGTAGCGTCATGGTTATAATCGTACCAATGTTTAACGTGCGGAGGCAGCAATGAAACTTGTCAGTTCCGGTTTTCAGAATAACGGTGCGATTCCCGGCGAATACGCGTTTTGTGTGATCGACCCAGTCAAGCACGTGGCGATGTCGAAAAACTGCAATCCGCCATTGTCCTGGAGCGAGGTGCCCGCCGGCGTGCGTTCGTTTGTCTTGCTGTGCCACGATTACGATGTGCCCAGCGTGGGGGACGACGTCAACCGTGAGGGACGCACCATTGCCGCCACGCTGCCGCGGGTTGATTTTTATCACTGGGTACTGGTCGATCTGCCGGCCGACGTGCACAGTATTGCTGCAGGCGAGTTCTCCGATGGCGTCACCGCGCACGGCAAACCGGGGCCCGCAGGGCCGCGCGGCACGCGTCAGGGCATCAACGATTACACCGCCTGGTTCGCCGGCGATCCCGACATGGCGGGTAACTATCATGGCTATGACGGCTGCTGCCCGCCGTGGAACGACGAGATCCTGCATCACTATGTGTTCACCTTGTATGCGCTGGACCTTGCACGTTGCGCGGTCGAAGGCGTCTTCAAAGGGCCGGACGTGCGGGCCGCGATCCACGGCCATGTCTTGGCCGAAGCGACGCTGACCGGTGTTTATAGTTTGAATCCGGCGCTCAAGTACTGAGCATTGCTGGTCGGGGTTTGCGCCCTCTATGCTTGTAGGCGAGGGCAGGGGTGAGAGGGGGGCGTTGAAATTT
>CAIWNB010000202.1 GCA_903913965.1 uncultured beta proteobacterium | reverse complement strand
TGATTTATCCGCTGTGGTGGTTGGCGATGCCGGCAATGATGAAAGGCTATGTCGATCGCGTGTTGGCGCGCGGATTCGCCTATGAGGTTCGTGACGGCGTGGCACAGGGTCTGATGAACGGCAAAAAGTTAGTGTTGATCACGCTCTCAGCGGGTTCGATGGCGACCATGGTAGACAACGGCAAATGGGCTGCGCTGGAACTGCTACAGGAAACCCATATGTTTCGTTCGGCGGGTTTTGATTTGCTCGAACACCTGCATATCGGCGCAGTCGTGCCTGGCTATGCCGCTGCGCAGGCTGAGGCCAGTGTTTCCAGGGTACGCGCTTGTGTGCGGAAATATTTTCCGGCGGCCTGATGCGATCACTTTACGCAAATGAAACGTCATGTTCGTTGCGCCGAAATCGAGGTGCAAGGGTTAGAGGAGAATAACTATGCAACCATGCCGCTGTGAGCAGGGGTGCTGCAACGAAGTTGAAACGAATGGGGCGCGTTCCACTGCGACGCGCGGGTTGCCACCGTTGCGTTTTTGCGCGGGCTGTACTCGTGAAGGCATCCGACTGCCGATCGACGATACACAACGTGGACTGATGGCGCGCCTCATGCAAGCGCTGTGTGAGCATTGTTATCGGCGCAGCTACGGAACAGCGGCTGATTAAGGCTGATACCCGCCAATTTTTTCAGCACTTCGGCATTTTTCATTGGGGGGGGTAGCGCGCACGCACCGGCAGACCCTCTGGACAGCCAGCTCCGGCGCAGGTGTTGGGCACAGGCAAGCCGACGTTTGATTTGCCCCTCTTGTGTGTTAATTTAACGGCACCGCGAAACAATAAAAACAAGCGGACCAATCGATGGAGGAGGACAAGTCATGATACGCAAACTGAGAACACAGCGTGACGACCAGCAATGGATGCTGGATCTGGCGTTGAATATGCGCGGTCGGGTGCAGAATTTCGAACGTGATGATCTGGAAGTGCCGGCCGGCAAACGTGCGCGCAACTATCGCATGCTGCCCAAAGTGTGGCGCGAAGCGGCGGAGCGGCACGAAAAACTCGCCAAACGCGCGCAAGCGCTGGGCGCCAACGAAACCGCCTGCTATCACTACGATCAGGCGATTGAATCGTATCGCTGGGCACAGCATCCGATCTTTTTTGACAATCATCCGGTCAAGAAATATCTCTACAAGAAAATGTCCGAGATGGTCGATCGCCGCAGCGAGGTGGCCAATCATCCGATCGAGCGGGTTGAAGTGCCGTTCGACGACGGCAAGACCATCTCCTGTTTGTTTCATCTGCTGCCAGACCGCCGCAAGGCACCGGTCGTCTTGTTCGTGCCGGGCATGGATATGACCAAAGAAGCCTTTCCGCGTGCCGCAGTGAATGTCGGCATTGCGCGCGGCTTCCATGTTATCGCCATCGACGGTCCGGGGCAGGGCAACTCCAATATGCAGAAGATCCGCTCGGTCGGTGACAACTACGAGCGTGCAGGCGCCGCTGTCATCAGTTATTTGATGACGCGCAAGGAAGTCGATAAAACGAAAATCGCCATTTACGGCATCAGCATGGGCAGTTACTGGTCGTTGCGCCTGTCGAGCTATGACAACCGCGCCGCGGCGGTGGTCAGTTCCGTGGCTTGCTTTAACCCGAACAACACGATTTTTACGCAGTGCTCGCCGCGCTTTAAACAGATGTTTATGTATATGGCAGGCTACGACGACGAGGAAAAATTCGACCGCGAAGTGGTGCAGGACATGACGGTGCGCGGCCATTTGCAGAAGATCAAAGCGCCCACGCTGCTGGTCACTGGCGAGTTCGATCCGCTGTGTCCGCTCGAAGAGGCGGTCGAGGCGTTTGGCGATTTGAAAGTGCCGAAGGAAATGTGGGTGGTGGAAAACCAGTATCACCCGCTGTGGGCCTTGCCGAATTTCGGTGGTCTCGACTGCCACGAGTATGTGTTCGATTGGTTAAAGGCGCTGTTCACCGGCAAACGGGTGCCGAAGAAGAAAGGCCGCATCGCTTATATCAAAGAGAATGGTGACGGCCCCTGGGGCGATTGCGAGTGGAAGCCGCCAATCAAGCCAGGGCAGGCCTACTTCTAGTATTTGCTTATACCGGTGCCCCTGGCAGCAATGCCTGGGGCACCGGCCCTTTGATCGTCGCCTTTTACGGAGCACGCCATGAACCGACTGATGCCTGCAGTCCTGCTCGTCATGTATACCGCAATGCTCGCCTTACCCTCGTTCTGCAACGCACAGGGATTGGCGGCCTTGCTGCCGAAGAAACAGATGTTGATTGTGGTGCCCAACGCCGCCGCCGGGCCGAATGATTATCTCGGCCGCGTCATTCAGCAGAAATTGTCTGAAAGCCTGAAACAAAACGTGGTGGTTGAAAACAAGCCCAGCGCCAACGGGGTGGTGGCTGGTGAGTTTGTCGCCCGCGCGCCTGCCGATGGCAGCGTCATTGCGGTTGGTAATACCGGCACTAACGCGATCAATGCCACTTTGTATCGCAAGCTTTCGTATGACCCGGTGCGCGATTTTGTGCCGGTGATCAATGTGTTTGAAACCGGGCTGGTATTGGCCGCCTACACCAAGCTGCCGGCGGAGAGTATTAAGGACATCATCGCGCTGTCGAAGAAAACGCCGAATTCGATCAATGTGGCGATTGCCGGGGCGACCGGCGAGATAGCCACCAATGCGATCAAGGCGATGGCGGGGATTGAGATGAACAACGTGCCCTACAAAGGCGGTGCGCCGGCGGTGATCGCAGTGATGTCCGGGGAATCGCATTTCGTGCTCACGCCTTATATCGGCGTCGGTGCGCAGGCAGAGGGTGGCAAGCTTAAGTTAATCGGCGTGACCGGGGCGCGGCGGGACCCCATGCTGCCCAATGTGCCGACGCTGGCGGAGAGCGGTTTGCCCGGTTATGAAATCAGCATGTGGTATGGCATTTTTGCGCCGGTGAAGACACCTGCCAACATCGTGAATGCGTTAAACCGCGAAATCGCCCAAATCGTTAATCACCCGGATATCAAGGCGAAGATTGCCGCCCAGGGCTTTGAGCTGGTGGCCGGAACACCGGAACAATTTGGCGAGCAGGTCAAACGCGATGCCGAGCGTTATCGCAAGATTATTCTCGACGCCAAGATGCAGCAGGATTTGTAATGGTGAAGCTCGCGACCGCACGAGGGTCTCTGGATTGTTCAGAGTTCTTCCGCTGTAAGCCCGGCACCATGATCGACCGCATCGCGCGCGCGATCCGTGGTGAGGTCTGTAGCCACGTGCAGCTCGCGGGCTGCGCGCCGAGGGTGGATGATGAGTGAGGCCATTGCCGGTCTGCCGCCGACGCTAAATGCCAACCGGCCGCTCAGCCGCTGGGTGGCTTTCAACGAGGACGGCACGGTCACGGTACGCACCGGCAAGGTTGAGATCGGTCAGGGCATTGTTTCGGCGATGGCACAAATCGCAGCCGAAGAACTCGATGTTGATTACGAACGTATCCGTATGCCTGCGGTGGACACCTCGCTGAGTCCCGACGAAGGCTCGACCTCCGGCAGCCGTTCGGTCGAGGAAGGTGGCTCTTCGTTGCGTCAGGTGTGTGCCGAAGTGCGTGATGTCATGCTGCAAGCGGCGGCGCGGCTATTTGATGTGAGTCTGGAAAAACTCGCGGTCGATGATGGCAATATCATTGTTCGCGGCAGCGACCAGATGGTGACCTATTGGGAGCTGGCGCTAGATGTTGATTTGTCGCGTGCGGCAAACGGCCAGGTTAAACCAAAGACGGCGGGTGAATTATTGATCGTAGGGACGGCGCTGCCGCGACTCGATATTCCCGCCAAGGTTAGCGGTGCGGCTTTCATACAGGATCTTGAATTACCGCGCATGCTGCACGGTCGTGTGCTGCGACCGCCTTCGTATCGCGCCACGCTACGTTCGATTGATGAGGCACCGACGCGCGCCTTGCCCGGCGTTGTTGCAGTCGTGCGAGAAGGCAATTTCATCGGCGTGGTGGCCGAGCGTGAAGAGCAGGCGATTAAAGCCATGCGTTTGCTGGCCTCCCATGCGCAATGGGATGAACAAGCGGATTTGCCAGACATGGAGGCTTTGCCGGCGTTTCTCTATGCCCAACCTGTTGAAGAAGAAATTCTCAGCGCCAAGCAGGCTGAGGGAAAGCAGATTGATGATGAGCAGGCGGACGGACAACACGCCGAGGGCAAACCGCTACGCACCCTGAACTCGACCTTCACGCGCCCCTATCTGGCGCATGCCTCGATTGGTCCGTCGTGTGCGCTGGCCTGGTGGCGCGATGGATTTCTGGAGGTGTGGTCGCACAGTCAGGCGATTTTTCCGCTGCGCGCCGAGCTGGCGAAGATCCTCAAAATGGATGCGGCATCGATTGTGGTGCGGCATGCCGAAGGTTCGGGTTGTTACGGCCATAACGGCGCGGATGACGCGGCGCTCGACGCGGTATTGCTGGCGCGTGCGGTTGAGGGACGCCCCGTTCGCCTGCAGTGGATGCGCGAAGATGAATTTGGCTGGGAGCCCTTCGGACCGGCGATGGCAGTGCAAATCAAAGCCAGCCTCGATGCGGATGGGCAGGTGGTGCAATGGGATGAACAGATCTGGGGCAACCGCCACCTTACGCGCCCCGGACGCCTGCCTAATCCGGGTTTGCTTGCCGCCTGGCATCTTGACCCGACACTGGCGCCACCGCCGGCGATCGATATGCCACTGGCGATGGGCGGTGGCAGTCAGCGCAACGCACTGCCATATTATGACTTTCCGAATGAACGGGTGGTCAATCACGCCGTGCAGCCAACGCCGCTGCGGGTGTCGACGTTGCGCGCCCTTGGCGCGCATTTAAATATTTTTTCCATTGAGTCCTTCATGGACGAACTGGCGGCAGCTGCGGGGATCGATGCTGTGGAGTTCCGTTTGCGTCACCTCAAGGACGCGCGCGCGCGCGCCGTGATCGAAGCGGTGGCTGCACAGGCGCAATGGCAGACGGATGCACGGCCCGATGCGCAGGGCGACGGCAGCAGCGGTTGCGGCATCGCTTTTGCGCGCTACAAAAATATCGGCAACTATGTGGCGGTGATAGTACGCGTGCGCGTGGCCGAAACGATCCGGCTCGAACATGTTTTTGCAGCGATCGACTGCGGACGCGTGGTCAACCCGGATGGCGTGATCAATCAGGCCGAAGGCGGCATCGTGCAGGCGGCCAGCTGGACGCTGAAAGAACAGCTGCGCTTCGATCGCACCCGCATTACTTCGCGGAGCTGGGAGGACTATCCCATCCTCACCTTCAGTGAAGTGCCGCGTATTGAAACCGTGCTACTCGATCGGCCCGATGAGGCCTGGCTGGGGGTGGGCGAGGGCATGGTTGGACCGACCGCCGCAGCCATCGGCAATGCGGTGGCCAACGCGCTGGGTGTGCGACTCTATGATCTGCCGATGACACGCGAGCGCGTCATCGCAGCGCTGAATCGATGATCAAACCGTATCTTTAAAGGAGATGGTGATGACGCTGCGCGTGCCTGTGTTGTGTGCTTTTTTGATTTCTTTGGGGTCGTGGTTATACCTGCCTGAAGTCGGGGCGCAGGGGTATCCGGCGCGCACCATACGCGTCATCGTGCCGTTTGCGCCAGGGGGGGCGACGGATGCCGTCCTTCGTATGCTGGCGCCCAAGCTCGGCGAAAATCTTGGTCAACAGGTGGTGGTTGATAACCGGCCCGGCGGCGCTTCGACGATCGGCATGGATCTGGTGGCCAAGGCAGCGCCCGACGGTTATACGCTCGGTGTAGCGAATCTCTCATTCAGTATCAACCCGACCTTGTTCGGGGCGCGATTGCCCTACAACACCGAAAAAGATTTTGCACTGGTGAGTCTGGTCAGCATTGTGCCGCTGGTGATGTCGGTGCATCCATCGGTACCGGCGCGTTCCATCAAGGAGTTGATCGCGCTGGCGAAGGCGAAACCGGACAGCCTGAACTATTCTTCGTCCGGCAACGCCAGTGCGACGCAGATGGCCACCGAATTGTTCCGCTATATGGCGGGCATCAAGATCGTGCACGTGCCGTATAACGGCGGCGGGCCTGCGCTCATGTCGGTGCTGGGTGGACAGGTCTCGATCTACGCCGGCAGTATTCCGACGCTGCTGCCGCATTTCAAGGCGGGCAAGCTGATCGGTCTGGCGATTACGACAGCCAAACGCGATCCGGCCATTCCGGATATTCCGACCATCGCCGAGGCTGCGCTGCCGGGGTTTGATTCGCGCGAGTGGCAAGGCATCGTCGTACCTGCCGCCACGCCGCCTGCGGTCGTCGCGCGTTTGCATCAGGAGATCGTCAAAACGCTGACCTCGGGCGAATTGAAAGAACGCTTCGCCAGCGTCGGTGCCAGTGCGGTGGGTAGCACCGCGGAAGAGTTTGCTACACATTTGAAGCAGGAAACGGCCACCATGAGCCGTGTGATCAAAGAGGCGGGTATAAGGATAGAGTAACGGGCCGGGTAGGGAATCGAGTCGCTAAATGAGTAGATTGACGGGCATTGAGTGCATTGGAGACCGCGCACCTCGCGTCCGAACATTGGATTAAGTCTTGTCAACCATTCCGCCTCAGAGCGGAACTTTACTATCGCAGGAGTCACCATGATCGACCATGCACGCAGGGGCCAGAAATGGATTACCGAGGAACTCTACAAGATCATGGACGTGTTCGGCTTTCGTGCCGTCATGTTTGTCGAATGGGGCTTCCGCCCGGCCGACGTCAAGCGCACCACCGAACGCATTAAAGTACCCGGTAGCGTGGTCAAAGAATGGGTGCGCACGGCGAAGCAGGAAGAAGAGATGGCGCGCGAAGCCGAGGCGGCGGGGCATCGCGAGAGCGCGGCCGAGTTCTATTACCGCGCGGCGCTGTATTACGGTCCGCCCTGTGGCGTTTTACACAGCAACACGCCGCGGAAGTTTGAGCTCTATGCGCGCCTCGTACACTGCTATCAAAAGTTCACCGAATTGTTTGATGAGGCGCCGGTGCGCCGCGTCGAAATTCCGTTCGAGAACGGCAAGACCATCCCGGGCATACTGCAAACCGTGCCGGGCAATGACAATGCACCCTGTGTGCTGGTGATCCCGGGTATGGATACCATCAAGGAATACATGCCCAGCCCTTATCACAATCATTTTCGCCGCCGCGGCATCGCCACTCTGACCATCGACGGGCCCGGGCAGGGCGAGAGCAATATCCGCGAGACCTGGGTGACGCTGGATAACTTTGAACGCGCCGGTTCCGCCGCCATTGATTTCCTCGAAAAAACACCGGGCATCGACGCCACCAAAATCGGCGCCTATGGCTGGAGTATGGGCAGTTATTGGGCACCGCGGGTCGCTGCCTTTGATCCCCGCGTCAAGGCGGTGGTCGGTGCAATGGGTGTCTATCAGCAGAAAGACACTATCTTTAAACACAGCAAACCGGCTTACCGTTCGAATTACATGTATATGTCGAATGAATATGACGAGGATAAATTCGACGCCATGATTGCGCAGATGTCGCTCGCACCGCTCGCTGACAAAATAAAATGCCCGACCTTGCTGGCGATGGGTGAGTTCGATGAACTCTGTCCGCTCGAAGACGGCGAAGAGTTGTTTGAGATGCTGAAGTGTCCCAAGGAGTTGTGGGTGTTTGAAAATGAAACCCACACCTTTGGCGGACGCCTGCCGGATTTCTATCTGTTCGTCGCCGACTGGTTGAAGCAGGCGCTCGACGGCAAACTCCCGGCGGGACATGCGAAACGCATTGATTACGCTGCACGCTAACGAAGGTTGTTCAAACTGAGTTCATTGTTGACTGGGAAAGCCTGATGAAAACACTCGCACGCATGATTTTTTTCGCCACTGCTCTAATCGCCATGCAGCAGACGGCCTGGGCGCAGCAAACGTATCCCAACCGTCCGATCCGTATCGTCGTGCCGTATCCGGCAGGCGAATCGGTGGATGTCATCGCACGCCTGCTGGCGCTGCGCCTGTCGCCCTTGCTTGGGCAGCAGGTGATCGTTGACAACCGCGGCGGCGGCGGCGGGGTGATCGGTGGTGCGCTGGCCGCACAGGCCACGCCCGACGGCTATAACCTGCTCTACGGTAATGTCGGTGCCATCGTGATCGCGCCCAATCTGCAAGCCAAACCGCCGTATGACGCGCTGAAGAGTTTTGCGCCGGTATCCCTCATTGCCGACGTGCCGTTTTATATTTTTGTCAGCCCCGCCGCGCTGGCAGCGAAAAACCTCAAAGAACTGGTCGCCTACGCGCGTGACAACCCGGGCAAGATCAACTACGCATCCACGGGTATCGGCAGCGGCGTGCATCTGGCCGGTGAGCTGTTCAAGTCTCTGGCGAAAATCGATATCGTGCATGTTCCTTACAAGGGTGTTGGGTTGGCGCTGCCGGACATGGTGGCAGGCAAAATTCAGATGGTGTTTTACCCGCCGACCTTCCTGCAGTTTGTGCGTGACGGCAAGCTGCGCGCCATCACCATCGCGGCACCGGCGCGTTCGACCCTGTTACCCGAGGTGCCGACGAGTGCCGAGAGCGGTATGCCCGAATTGATTGCATCATCGTGGCACGCCATCGTCGCCCCGGCCGGTGTGCCATCTGAGAATATCAAAAAATTCTCGGCGGCCCTCACCACCGTGATGGCCGATAAAGAAGTGCGTGAGAAGATGGGCGGCGTCGGGGCTGATCCGATCGGCAGCACGCCGGAAAAATTCGCCCCTTTTATGCGTGCTGAAGTTGAGAAGTGGCGCAAAGTCATCAAGACCTCCGGCCTGACGGTCGATTAATCCCGGGAGAACTCAAAACATGACACAACTGATGGATCGCTCGAACATGATCGAGCGCATGAAAGGCGCACTCCAGCTGGACGCGGCTGATTGTGTGGTGCTGACGATTGATTGTCAGCGTGGCAACCTTGAACCTGCCATTGCTTCATTGCCGGTGCCGGAACCGGAATGCAGCAACGTGATGGCGGGGACCAATCGTCTGCTCGGTATGGCGCGGGCTGCTGGCGTTGCTGTGGTGCATGCCTCGACGGTGTATGAGGCGCCGCTGTTGGGCAATCATCCCTTCGAACGCGCGATGCTTGAACTCAAGGAATCGTTCACGCCGGGTGCGCCCAGCAATTTTGCCCAGCATAAGAGTCCGGGTTCGATACAGGGCCAGTTGATGCCGGGGCTCGATGTGCAACCGACCGATCTCTTGATGGACAGCAAACGGACCTTTGACAGTTTTCACGGTACTCCGCTGGAACTGTTGCTGCGCTCGATGAATCGCACGACCGTGCTGGTGGCCGGCTGCAATACCAACACCTGTGTGCTGGCGACTACTTTCGGCGGTTATAACCGCGGTTTTCGTATGGTGTTGGTGAAGGAATGTGTGGCGTCGGCCTATGGCAACGACCTGCACGAATTCGCGCTCTCCAACATCCAACGGCGGCTCGGCTGGGTGTTGACGCTCGATGAAGTGGCGGTGCGTCTAAAGGCCTAAGGCCAGGCGGCTGAGCGGCGCTGCGTGCGTCGCCAGCTGTTTCTGCAATAAAAAAGCCGCCTGCGTGTTCGACGGGCGGCTTTTTATTGTCTGCGGAAATGGTGTGGCGGCCGCTTATTTATCCAGCCCGGCGAGTGTGCGGAAGTTCGGTTCGCCATGCGGGATCGGCGGCAGTTCCCAGGTGCCGGTGCCGACCGGGCGGATGTCGCGATCAACCGGCACTTCGACCAGATAAGGCTTGTTGGTTTTGATCGCCGTCTCGATGATGCCCTCCAGATCAGAAGCGCGTTCAACCAGCTTGCCGTCAACGCCCATCGATTTGGCCAGCATGACGAAGTCGGTGCTGTGCAGTTGTTTGGTGCGTTCGATCTGAAAGCTGGTGGCATGCTCCTGCCCGAACATGCCGAGTTGCATATCGCGGATCGAGCAATAGCCCTTGTTGTTCCACACCACCCATACGGCGGGGATTTCGTATTCCACTGCCGTGGCCAAAATGTGCGGCGTCATCATGAACGAACCATCGCCGACCACCGCGATCGCCGGGCTCTCCGGCTGCGCGAGTTTGGCGCCGAGGATACCGCAGGTCGCAAAGCCCATCGAGGCAAAGCCCCACGACTGCAACAGGTGACGGGCGCGGCGCGCCTTCCACAGCTGCACCACCCAGTTGTGATGTACGCCGACGTCGGTGGCGAAGATCGCATCTTGCGGAATTACATTGGAGAGGCTCTGCAGCAGGCGTTCCGGGCGTACCGGCATCGCATCGGATTCGGTAAACGGCTTCTGATAATCGTCCCAGACTTTTTTGCAATCGCGCAGACGAGCGATCCAGTCTTCATAAGTCTTGGGCGATTTGATTTTTTCGCGGGCGCGGCGCACCAGCACCTCAAGGCTGGCGGTGATGTCACCGACGATGCCGATATGGGTCGGGTAGTTGCGACCGATTTCCGAGGGGTCGTTATCGATCTGAATCAGCTTGGTCGGCGGAATGGTCAGCGTGTAGCCGTTGATCCAGGCGCTGGTGGTGCGGTCATCAAAGCTGCAGCCGAGTGCGAGCAACACATCGGCGTTGCGCGCCGCTTCGTTGGCGGCATAAGGACCGTTACGGCCGATCGGCCCGAACGACAGTTCGCTCGTCTCGTCGATGGTGCCCTTGCCGTTGGGGCTGGTGACGACAGGTATGCGCAGCAGTTTGAGGAATTCGAGCAGAATTTCAGTGGCTTCACCAATGAGGCCGCCCTGACCAACGAGGATGGTGGGACGCTTGGCGGTCAGCAAGAGATCAAGTGCCTGATCGAGCGCTTCGAGGTTACCCGGCGAACCCTGCCTGACCAAGGGATCGGGATCGGGAATCACCACATCAGCGGATTCCTGAAAGACGTTCAGCGGTACGTCGATATTGACCGGACCGGGACGACCGGTGCGTAGCAGACCGAAGGCCTGTTTCATCGCCAGCGGCAGCATTTCCACACGGGTGGGTTGGAAGCTCTTCTTCACCAGCGGCCGGATCACCGAGGGGAAATCACCCTGGAAGTAGCGACCGGTTTCCTGAAATGGCATGCGGTTGAATTGCGTCGTCGGCACGTTGCCGGTAATCGCGAGAAACGAAGAGGAGTCCATCATCGCACCGGCCAGCGCAACCGGCATATTGCAGGAGCCCGGTCCGCAGGAGGTATAGGTTGCCACCGGCTGGTGCTTGACCTTGTAGTAGGCGTCGGCCATATAGCCGGCAGCCTGCTCATGGTGTACGGAGATGGTGGTAATGCGGTCAGCGGCTTTGGCGGCGGCATCGAGAAAGCCGATGTTGCCGTGACCGCAGACGCCGAACAGATAGGGGACTTTTTCCTTGATCAGGTACTCGACCATGATCTCGGCACCTTTGTAACTCTTGGGGGCCGGCGTGGCGGCGGCATTGCTTGCGGGATGGTCTGCGGGTTTCTTCATGGCATGACTCCTTTTAGGCGGATTTCGGTAATCGCGCGGGGCGCGGCGTTTCAAATGTGATCAGCGATCCAGTCGGCGATGTAATCAACGCCCACCGGGCGATTGTCGACCTGGGCGTGTTGAGCGCCGCCTTCTTCGGTGGTGAATATTTTCAAATGCTTGTCGCTGGAACCGACGGCGGCAAAGAGCTTGTGCGCAGAGGCGATCGGTACGACGCGATCATCCTGACCGTGCAGAATCAGGAAAGGACAGGTGATCTGAGGCGCCACCTCGACCAGCGAAAACTTGCGGGCTTTTTCAATCGCCGCATCGGGGTCACCGAGGCAACCCATGATCCACTGGAAATGAAAGGTCGACTGGGAAACGGCGCTCGGGTTGGCATCCTGCTTGCGTTTGACTTCCTTTTGCCACGCGTGCAAATCCCAATGCAGTGCAGCGAAGGCGACGCCAGCGGCATAGCGTTTCTCTAACGCGGCGACACGCGACGCATAATAGCCACCGAAGCTGTAGCCCATGACGATGACCTTGGCCGGATCAACGTCGGCGCGCTGTGCGACATAGTCATACGCGGCACTTCCGGCGACTTCGTAGTCATGGCGCGCATACAACTCGCGTAACCGCAGTGACTCGCCCTGACCCGGGCCGTCGATGGCCAGTGTATGCATGCCACGCCGCGCGAATTCGAGCCCGTTGAATAAAATGCTCATTTCCTTGCAGTTGTCCATGCCATCGAAGACCACGACGGTGGGCGCACGCGCGGAAACGCCGGGCGCCTTCATGAACAAGGCCGGCAAGGTCTTGTCACCGAAGGGCACCTCGACGCGTTCGATGTTCGGATAACGGCGCAGCAGTCCGGCCTGTTTGAGTTCAATCGCCTTGCGCCCGATCTCGCGTTTTTCAGCACCGGGGTAGACGAAACGCTCGGCGGTAAAGCAATACATGCCGGCGCGCAAATAATAATCGCCCGCAGTCATCTGATGACCGGCGGCGGCCGCGGCATCGCCGGCTTTTTCCAGCCGCTCCGACATGGCGAGCCATTCCTCGCGCCATGCATCGGGTTCGCTCTGGCGCAGCTTCAAACGTTCACACACCACATCCATTTCGCCCATGGCTACCGCGCCATAGGGGGTCATCCCCTTGGTGACGAGCAGCGCATTCGACCACAGTTGGTTGCCGGGAAAGGTGTCGATCCAATGACTATCCGCTGCCATACGGTGTGTTCTCCTGGGTAATAGATTCGCGCGGGGGGCGTCCGTGGGGCGACGTCACTGCCACGCTGTTTTTTTTGAGTATTTTATGCGTCGACGGAAGGCTACATGCTACCAGATTTTAAGCGGGCTTAAACGCAGCCTGATGAATATCAATCGCACCGGCTTGCGCTATGGCAAACTCCGGCCTGCGCCTGTGTCACAGGCCTCGTGCAAGCGTTTAATTTTCTGTTGTGGAGACGGTGATATGAAGCAATCTTTATTTAATGTCGGGCGCTGGTTACTGCTGCCGCTCGTTGTGCTCGCGCCATTGGCAGACAGTGTCGCGCAGGCCTACCCGGCGAAAATCATCCGGGTGATCAATCCGAATCAGCCGGGTGGCAACAGCGACGTGATGTTCCGCCTGCTGGCACCGAAGATGGGAGAAATTCTTGGTCAGTCGCTGGTCATCGATTACCGGCCGGGGGCCGGTGGCAACATCGGTGCCGAGATTCTGGCGAAGAGCCCGCCCGATGGTTATACGACGATGATTGCCTCATCGAGCTTCTTGATGAATCCGGCGCTGTTGAAAACGCTGCCCTTTGACACCATCAAGGATTTCACGCCGCTCGGTGTGATAACTGACCTGACCACCGGCTTGTTGGTGCATCCGTCCTTGCCGGTGAAAACACCACGCGAGTTGATCGCACTGGCGAAGAAGCGCAATGGCGATAT
The DNA here is from genome assembly GCA_903913965.1 of uncultured beta proteobacterium. Taxonomy (GTDB): domain Bacteria; phylum Pseudomonadota; class Gammaproteobacteria; order Burkholderiales; family SG8-41; genus PALSA-1004. The sequence goes on along the minus strand of CAIWNB010000202.1, from coordinate 11,904 downwards.
ATTCTTTTCCAGCTCAGGGCAGGGCGCGGTGGGCCATCTGGCCGGCGAACTGCTGAACTCCAGCGCGCAAATCAACATGGTGCATGTGCCGTACAAAGGCGCCGGCCCCTCGGTGTTGGCGCTGGTCTCGGGTCATGTGCAACTCTCTTTCGTCAGCGTGCCGGCGGTGGTGACCTATGTGGATGCAGGGCGTTTGCGCATGATCGCGCAATGCGGCAACAAACGCTTTCAGTCGCTGCCCGACCTGCCCACCATGCAAGAAGCGGGCGTGCCCGGCTTTGTCATCAGCAGCGGCTATAGTTTCCTCGGGCCGGCTGGTTTGCCACAGGCGGTGACTGACAAGCTCAACGCGGCACTGGCGCAAACCGTGCGTGACCCCGTGATCCGCAAAAAATTAATCGACATGGGTGCCGACCCGATCGCCAACACGCCCCAGGAGCATGCCGCTTACATCCGCAGCGAAGTTGAAAAATGGCAGCGTGTGGCGAAAAGCGCCGGCATCAAACCGGAATAAACTGCAGGGCGGACGTTGCTCCCGCTGATGCAACGGGAGCAACGTCGTTTATGGCAGGGTGTCGACGCTGATTTTTGCGTCGAGCAAAAGCTTGTTCCACATCGCCAGATCACTGCGTATCAAGGCGCCGAATGCCTGTGGCGTGCCGGTTGAAACCTCAAAACCGTTTTGCTCGAAACGCTGCATGACTTCCGGTGCCATCAAGCCCTGGTTCATGATTGCATTGAGCCGGTTGATGATGGCGACGGGTGTGCGTGCCGGTGCGGCAATGCCCCACCAACCGGTGTTGTAGTAGCCGGGCACCGTTTCGTTAATCGCCGGTATGTCGGCATACGCTCGCAACCGTTTGGAGTGACCGACGCCAAGAATGCGTAAACGCCCCGCCTTGTGCGGTGGCAAGACCGGTTGCAAGGCGGTCACCGTCAAGTGCATGGTGCCCGCCATCAGGTCGAGCAGGGCCGCGGCGCCACCCTTGTATGGAACGTGAACGAGCACAATCCCGGTCATGCTCATTAACTGCTCAGCGCCGAGATGATTGGGCGTACCGACGCCGGGGGATGCCACGTTGAAGCGGCCTGGCGCAGCCTTGGCCTGTTCAATCAGCTCTTTGAGATTGGTAATCGGCAGATGCGGGGTGACGACCAGTCCGTAGGGCACGTAGTTGATCAAGCCGACCGGCGCGAGGTCTTTCTGCGGGTCATAGGCCAAACGATCTTTCATCAGTGCTGGCCCCGAGACCATGCCGCCGGTGGTAGCGAATAAAAGGGTGTAACCGTCAGCAGGCGCTTTGGCGACGAGTTGGTGGGAGAGCGTAGCGCCGCCGCCCGGACGCGGATCGACCACCACCGGTTGCCCGAGTGCCTTGGAAAACATTTGCGCCAGATCGCGGGCGTTAAGGTCGGTGGAAGAGCCGGCCGGATAGGGAATGATCATGCGGATTGGCTTGGCTGGATAAGCGCCTTGTGCGGCCGCCACCACGGCGTGGCCAGCCAACAGCACATAGGTCAGCGTGCTGAAGACGCAGTCGCCTATGCGCTGACGTTTTTTTACCATCAAGGCCGTCGCCTGTGCACCCCGAACTTGCGCGGAATGAGAGTGGACGCGAACCGTGGAGGTGACGGGTGAAAAAAACATCGTAGCGCTCCTGTGATCATATTTTTTCTGGGGGCGGCAATGCGCGATTAGCATCGAAAGCGCCCATTATGACTGATTCCGAGGCGGGTCTAATTGACGCCGCATGCCTGCCGCCCGTGCCGCCGCTGGTCTGCGCTCAGGGTGGACAACGCTTTGACCTCGCCCGTGGTTTCGGGCACTCTTAATCACAAAAAAATAATCAAGGAGGAGTGGCGATGGATTTTGAATTGAACGCCGAGCAGCGCGCGTGGCAGAGCAAGGCGCGCGAGTTCGCCGAAGAAGAGATCAGACCTCTATCGCTGGCGCGGGAGGCCGTCGCTGATCCGGTGAAAACCTTTGATTGGGAGATCATCAAGAAGGGTTCGCGTCTGGGTTTTCGTACGGCGGTGGTGCCCAGGGAGTGGGGCGGCCATGGCATTGATTACGTCACCCAGGCCTTGGTCATGAGCGAGCTCGCGCGTGCTGATAGCGCGATTTCCAAAACGTTCAGCCAGTGCTGGAAATTTAGTCATCGCATTGCGCGCGCCTGTACGCCGGATCAGCGCGACCGTTTCCTCACGCCCTTTTTGGAAGACGACACTTTTCTAATCGGCGGTGCCAGCACAGAGCCCAACGCGGGCTCCGATAACCGTCTGCAGCCGGAGAATGATCCGCGCGCCGGTCTCAAGCTGCGCGCTGAGCGGCAGGGCGACGACTGGCTGCTGAACGGGGACAAATGTTTTATCGCCAACGGCAGTGTGGCCAAGTTGTTTTTCATCAGCACCCGCACCAACCCCGAGGTTAAATTACGCGAAGGCAATACGGTCTTTCTGCTGCCGCGCAGCACGCCCGGTTTCCGCCATGCCAAAGTGTTTAATAAGGCGGGTTGGCGTTTCTATCAAAATGCCGAGTTGATCCTTGAGAACGTGCGCCTGCCACATGCCAATGTCGTCGGCGAGGTTAACGGTGGTCTTAAGACCCGAACACGCGGCAGTCTGGATTTCAGTGATTTCGAACTCGCCGCCAATGCGCTCGGTAATTGCGATGCGGCGGTCGGGTCTGCGATGCAATACGTACGGCAGGACGGCCTGGCCTCGCAACAACGCGTGCAACTGCAGTTGGCGGAGATGCACATGCTGACCGAAGCGCTGCGCGCTTATGTCATGCGGGTGGCGTGGGAAATGGACGCGCAGATGCGTGAGTCGGCGAATGTCGGTCTGGTCATGAACTTCGCGCGCGACGTTTCACAGCGCGTTGCGGTGCTGAACATGGAGATCCATGGCGGTGGAGCACAGATGCATGCGCATAGCGACAAGCTGGTGCGCGACACCATCATCTGGACCCATCTCGCGGGGGATTCCGTGCAGCGCATGAAAAGTGTGCGCCGCCTTTTGCGCTGAACGACCGGGCTATGCCGGAGAGGAATTTTTTTCTGCGAGAACTTCCTGCAGCGCGGCCTGGATATCGGCAAGACGTAACGTATTGAGTTCTTCCGGGGATTTTTGGTCGCTGTGCGCGACGCGCTGGGCCTGTACCTCGACACAACGCTGAAAGACGTTGCGCACGAAACGCCCGTTATCAGTGGTGCGTCCCTGGCGGTAGAGCTGCGTAAGCTCTTGCAGTAGTGCGGGCTGTGCAGCCGGCTCAATGAGGTACTCGGCGTCTTTGCCGAAGGCGTTGAAAATGCCGAGCAGCTCCTCCGGCTTGTAGTCGGCAAATTCGATGAAATGATTGAAGCGCGAACGGAATCCGGGGTTGCTGTTGATGAAGACATTCATCGGTTCGCTGTAGCCGGCGACGATGACCACCAGTTGATCGCGGTAATCCTCCATCGCTTTGAGCAGGGTATCAATTACTTCGTGACCGAAGTCATTGCCGTCATCGGATTGGGCGAGGCCATAGGCTTCGTCGATGAACAACACACCGCCCAAAGCCGACTCCACCACTTCGCGCGTCTTGATTGCAGATTGCCCTACATAGCCGGCGACCAATCCGGCGCGATCGACTTCAATAATACGGTTGGTCGGAATGATTTCCAGGCTGTGATAGAGATCGGCGACGATGCGTGCGACTGCCGTTTTGCCGGTTCCAGGATTACCGGTAAAGACCAGATGCTGGGTGAAGCCGGTGGCGGCCTTGCGGCCTGCGTGGGTCCGCTCGCGTTGCACGCGCACGAAATCAAACAGGCGTTGCACCTGTTTCTTGACAACGGCCAGGCCGATCATGGCGTTGAGCCGTTTGACCACGGCGTCGTAGCTCATGGCGAGGGAATTGTCCGCCGGCAATGCTTCGCCCAGCGCCTGCTCAACGTCGGCTGGCAAGATCGCCTGCAAATCCTTCACCGATGCATTGGTCAGGTGATAGACGCGCTGCGCTTGGGCCTCGGTGACTTTTTCAAATAGATTCCGCGCATAACGCGCGTTGCCAAAGCGTTGCCGTTGCGCTTGTATCTCGCGTAAAAAGATGGCGCGCAGACCCTGATCGACGGAGTCCGGCAGCTCGTAGGAATGTTTAGTGCACAAATTGCGGAAGATCGTCATCAACTCACGCGGCTTGTAGTCGGGGAAATAGATGTAACGATTGAAGCGCGATGACAGCCCCGGGTTTGACTTGACGAAGGTTTCCATTTCCTCTTTGTAGCCGGCGACGATCACCGCAATGTCGTCCCGATGATCCTCCATGAATTTCAGCAGCGTCTCGATGGCTTCGCGCCCAAAATCCTGTGCGCCACCGCTGGCCAGCGAATAGGCCTCGTCGATAAACAACACGCCGCCAAGCGCCGATTCAGCAATCTCACGGGTTTTCTGTGCGGTTTGTCCGACGTAAGACGCGACCAGGCCCGAGCGGTCGGTTTCCACCACCTTGTCCGTGCGCAGGATGCCAAGACGCTGATAGAGGCTGGCGATAATGCGCGCCACCGCGGTTTTGCCGGTGCCAGGATTACCGAGGAACACCAGGTGACGCGAGGGCACGTCCGGCACCCGCAATCCCTGCTGGGCGCGCAGCTTTTGTACCTGCGTGTAGCTGGCCTGGCGAAACACTTCGTCGCGCACGGAGTCCAGTCCCACGAAGCCGGCAAACGACTGTTCTAGAAACTCGGCAATCGACTGCTCGGTATTTAACGGATGTTGATTGACCTGTGGAGGCGGGAGGGTGCGGTTTTGCAACCGTACAAGACGCTGCCTGGCACCTTCGTATTCCTGACGCGCGGCGGCCTCATACCATTTTTTGGCGGTGGCGAAATCCTGCGTGACGCCGAGGCCGTTTTCGTACAACCAGCCGAGATTGGTGCAGGCTTCGGCATAGCCTTTGTCCGCGGCCAGGCGGTTCCATTGAGCGGCTTTCTCATAATCAACCGCAGTGCCCAGGCCGTGTTCGTAAATCACACCGAGTGCGCATTGCGCGTCGTTCATGTCCTGTGCGGCGGCAAGTTCGTACCAGTGTATGGCTTCGTGTTCGTCTTTTTTTACGCCGCGCCCGTTGCCGTAGGCAAAGCCGATGTTGTATTGGGCATACCGATCGCCTTGCGCAGCGGCCATGCGAAACCAACGCACAGCTTCTATTTCGTTACGTGGAACGCCGAGTCCCTTGGCGTGATGATATCCAAGGTCGCGCTGTGCAATCGGATCGCCCGCTTCAGCGGCGAGCTGCAGGCGGCGCGTGCCTTCTTTCATGTCTTTCGCAACCCCCCGTGCGTGAAAGTAGGCGTTAGCCATTGCGCGTTGCGCTTCTGGCAGCCCCTGATCGGCGGCGATCTCAAACCAGCGTAATGCCTCCTTTTGATCCTTGGCGATTCCTACACCGTCGGCATAACGCTGGCCGAGATGGTATTGCGCGCGTGCGTCGATGCGGCGCATGGTGCCGCCAAGCGCGAGACGCCGCAAATCGTCTATGTTGAGCTGATCGTAATCGGGTGATGACATGCAGCTGGTTCTTCCAACGGGTGAAGATTGGACTGTATTAGAACGGCCGAAGAGTAATGCGCAGTTTGATCAAGTTCAATGCAAGTTGAGCCACCGTGATGTTTTAAGTGGGTCTGGTAGTGCCGGCATCGATGACAGGTCTTTGGCTAGAGTCCGCGCGTATCGATCCGGATATTCCCCTTTTTCACCACGGTGCGCCATTTATCGACTTCGCGTTTGAGCAAATTCTGCAAGGCCTCGGAACTCCCGGCAACCGGTTCAAAGCCTTCGCGTGCCATACGTTCCTTCATATCCGGCAAATGAATGGCGCGGTCGATTTCGCGCTGCCAGCGTTGCACTACGCTCTTTGGTAAGCCGCGCGGGCCGAGCGCCGAGTACCAAATCCCCGCTTCGTAACCCGGAACGGTGTCGGCAATCGGCGGCAACTCGGGTGCCGCCTCGCTGCGCTTGGATGAGGTGACGGCGATACCACGCAGGCGGCCGGTTTTCATGTGCGGCGTTACCGAAGCCACGGCACCGAAGATCAGCTGAATCTGGCCGCCGAGCAACTCGGTCATGGCCGGGCCGGTTCCTTTGTAGGGCACGTGCACCATCTGTGTACCGGCGAGCTGGTCAAACAACTCGGTCGACATGTGAGTGATGCTGCCCATGCCGCTAGAGGCATAATTCAGCGAGCGCGGCTTTGTTTTGGCGTAGGCGATTAATTCGCGCACGTTGGTAACCGGTAACCCCGGATGCAGTGCAACGATGGTTGCGCTGTCGAAGATCTGCGTGACGGCGGTGACATCCCGCACCGCGTCATACGGGAGTTGGTAGATCGCGGCATTGGTGGCATAGCTCGCCGATATCAAGACGATGGTGTAACCATCGGGCAGGGCGCGTACCGCGGTTTCTACGCCGAGCGTGCCGCCGCCGCCGGCGCGATTGTCAACGATCACCTGTTTGCCAAAGGCCTCGCTTAATTTTGCAGCAATGGCACGGGCCACCACATCGGTCCCCCCACCCGGTGCGAAGGGCACAATCAAGCGGATTGGTTTGACCGGATAGGGTTCATCGGCTGCGGCAACGCCGACAAGACCGGCGGCAAGCAGTAACGAGGAACACAGCGCACGACACAGATAAACTGAAGGGAGTAATGGCGTATCAATGAGGGCTGGCATAGACGTGCGCATTAGCGTGACTTCTTCACGGGGGTTTTGCGCTTCGCTGGTTTTCCCGTCTTCACAAGGCCCGCATCGACTTCGGCAAACGCCTGTTGCATGGCCCGACGTGCCTCTGCGGCGCGCGGGATGCCGCAATAGACGGAACAATGCAATATCGCTTCGGCGATTTCCTCGCGGGTCAAACCGTTGCGCAGCGCGGCCTGGATGTGATGGCGCAGTTCATAGGGCTGGTGCAGAGCGGTGAGGATGCCCAGATTCAACAGGCTGCGCTGTTTGCGTGTAAGGCCGGGACGCGACCAGATGATGCCCCACGCCGCCTTGGTGGTGATTTCTTCGTGACCGATGGTGTACTGATCGGCATCACGGATGCGCTGATCGATATCGCCCGCACCAAGGACCTGCTTGCGGACCATGAGTCCCTTGCGGAATAACGGATCTTTCAACAATTTTTCATGCATGGCAGCGGCTTTCAGTAGATTGAATAATGTGCGTATGGTCCGTACGGTGTGTATCTAGGAAAAAAGTCATAAAAGGACGTCAACGGTGATCAAAGAGTGTTGATGGTTGTTTAAGGCTGTGATGCCGGCACGACGTTGTGTTGGTTTTCTCGATCGTGTCCCGACTATACAACAGCTGGTGGGGTACGCCCAAAACCTGCAATATTTGAACGCCCCGATGTTTGGTGGCGGGAGACTGTATTGGCGTTGACGCGGCTACGCTTTCTATATTAAATGCACGCACGAATTTTTTGGAATACTGACAAGTGGGCGCACTCATGCAAGCGCCTTTCTTGCGGCACAATAATTTTTACCGCTGTCTGCGCGCAATAGATCGCGGTGGATCGCAATGCGTCTTGGTGCAGATGTCGCGGTAAGATCGGCGTGTAGCCGTTGAACAGGATAAAGATGAAACAGTCGCAGCCGCTTGCCGGAATCGTTGTGATCGAGTTGGGGCACAGCGTTGCCGCGCCGTTTGCCGGTCAGATCCTGGCTGATCTTGGAGCCGAGGTCATCAAGATCGAGAAGCTCGAGGGTGACGATGCTCGTCGCTGGGGCCCGCCATTTTGGGAAGGTGCTGCGGCCAGCTTTCAGCCGCTTAACCGCAACAAAAAATCCGCGGTGTGCGAACTGCGTGATCCAGAGCAACTGGCCGCGCTGAAACAATTGATCGATGCGCGCGCGGATGTTGTGCTGCAGAACCTGCGCCCCGGCCAGGTTGAGAAACTCGGGCTGGATGCCACTACATTAACGACACGCAAGCCGGCCCTGGTCTATTGCAATCTCGGTGCGTTCGGCAACGCGGGGCCTTATAAAGATCGCCCTGGCTACGATCCATTAATGCAGGCCTTCAGTGGCATCATGAGCACCACCGGTGAAGCAGGGCGTGCGCCGGTACGGGTCGGCGCCTCCATTGTCGATATGGGTACTGGTATGTGGGCGGTGATCGGGGTGTTGAGCGCGCTGCATACCAGGCGGGATAGCGGCAAAGGTGGTGTGGTGGATGTCTCACTGTTCGAAACCGCGGCCGGCTATGTCTCACTGTTCGCGGCGCAGTATCAATCGTCAGGGAATAATCCGACTCGTCAGGGTTCAGGTGCGAACGGCATCGTACCGTATCGTGCCTATGCAACGTCAGACAGCGAATTGGTGGTGGCGGCAGGCAGCGATGGTTTGTTTCGAAAGCTGGCCGCCGTCCTCAAGCATCCCGAATGGGCGGACGACGCGCGCTTTACGTCCAACCCGCAGCGGGTGGCGCATCAAACCGAGCTGTATGCAATAATCGAAGCAGAAATGAAGACGCGTAGCAATGCCGAATGGATCGCCGCACTCGACGCTGCCGGCATTCCCTGTTCAGCGGTGCAGAACATTTCTGAAATGCTCGCGCATGAGCAAACGCAATCCCTGGGTTTGTTGCAGGCGGTTCCCGATAGCGGCATGGCGTTTATCGGTTTGCCGCTGAGTTTTGACGGCGTACGGCCGGCGATTCGTTCGCGACCACCTGCCATCGGCGAACATACCGCAGAAATTTTTAAACAAAAAAATTGAGGATGTCATGACGTTACCTACGTATGAAACCCTGAAGACAGAAATGAACGGTGAGCACGTTTTGTTGGTCACCATGAACCGTCCGCAGTCAGCGAATGCCCTCAATACCCAAATGGGACTGGATTTTCTTGATCTGTGGACACGCCTTACCGACCAAGCGGGCGAGGTGCGCTGCGTGGTTTTGACCGGCGCTGGTGAAAAGATTTTCTGCGCCGGCGGTGATTTGAAAGAACGCAATGGCATGACGCGCGAGCAATGGGTGCATCAGCACCAAATTTTCGAGCGCCAATATTGGACGCTGGTGGACTTGTGTCTGCCCGTCATCGCGGCGGTCAATGGCCACGCCTACGGCGGTGGTTTTGAAACCGTGCTTTCCTGTGATTTCGCTTACGCGGCGAAAACTGCGCGTTTCGCCTTGCCCGAGGTGACGCTGGGCATCATGCCGGGTACCGGCGGTACGCAAAACCTGCCCCGCGCCATCGGCGAACGTCGCGCCAAGGAAATGATCATGAGCGGGCGTCCGATCACGGCGCAGCAGGCGTTGGAGTGGGGGGCGCTCAACGGCGTGTATGAACCGGCTGATTTGCTGCCGGGCGTGCTGGAGCTCGCACACACCATCGCCGGCAATGCACCGCTGTCGGTACGACAGATCAAGAAATCAATCCGCTTTGGCATGCAGATGGAAGTGAAGACCGCTTATCGCTTTGAGGTCGAGGCCTATAATCATCTGGTTGAAACCGAAGATCGTTACGAAGGTGTGCGCGCGTTCAATGAAAAGCGCAAACCCGTGTTCAAGGGCCGCTGATAACACCGCTCACTCGTGGAGAGAAATAATGAAACAAGTTGATGTGATGGTGCGCGAGGTCGGGCTGCGCGATGGGTTGCAAATTCATCCGACGTTTATGCCGACTGAACAAAAACTCGCCTGGATCGCCGCAGAATCAGCGGCGGGGGTGGCGGAGATCGAAGTGACTTCGTATGTGCCGCCAAAGTTGATCCCGCAATTCGCTGACGCGGAGGCGGTGACACGTGGCGCGCTGGAGATCCCCGGCTTGCTGGTCGCGGCATTGATTCCGAATTTGCGCGGCGCCGAGCGCGGGGTCACCTTGGGCGCGCGCAAGCTCAATTTCGTCATGTCGGTGAGTCGAACCCACAATCAGAAAAACGTGCGCCGCGAGCGCGAAGAGTCAGTGGCTGATTTTAAGAATATTGTCGCCATGGTGCGGGCCTTGCCCGCAGCACAGCGGCCTCTGGTGGGTGGCGGCTTGTCGACGGCGCTCGGTTGCTCTTATGAGGGCCGTGTGTCAGTCGACGACGTGGTGCGTTACGCCGTACAACTCGCCGAAGCCGGTGCTGATGAAATCGTCGTTGCCGATACCGTCGGCTATGCAGACCCGGTGCAGGTGCGCACGGTATTTAAGGCGGTCATCGCGGCGGTCGGCACCTTGCCGGTGGCGGCACATTTTCACGATACACGCGGCACCGGTCTGGCCAATGTCAGCGCCGCGCTTGAATGCGGCGTGCGGCGCTTTGACGCCTCGCTGGCGGGGCTGGGCGGTTGCCCGTTTGCGCCCGGTGCTTCGGGCAATATCGTGATGGATGATCTGTGCTTTATGCTCGATTCCATGGGGTTGGTCACGGGTGTTGATCTGGAAAGCCTGCTCAAGGTGCGCGAGATTGTGCGCACGGCGCTGCCGGATATCGAAATGCACGGAGCGATAGCGCGCGCCGGTCTGCCGCAAAATTACGTCAACGCGGACGCACGCCGTGCTGCATGAGCGTTGCCAGTGCAGCGCGGTCTTGATTACAGAGCGGATTGAACGATGAGCGGGCTGACCGCCACCTTGGCGCATTTTGTCGCAGACCCGGGCATCGACGTCTTGTCAGATGATCTGCTCCGGCTGGTTAAGCCGGGATTTATTGACAGCGTCGCGACCATGCTCGCCGGGCGCGATGAGCCGGTGGTGGGCGTGGTGCGTAAATTTGCCGCAGCGCGTCGTTCGGCTCTGCAAGAGTCACGCCTGCTGTTCGGCAAAGACCATATCAGCGCTGCAGACGCCGCACTCATTAATGCCACCGCCGCACACGCGCTCGATTATGACGACGTCGCACTGGCTGGTCACCCGAGCGCTGTGCTGGTGCCGGCAATCCTGGCCGCAGGTGCGCCACTCGGTGTGTCGGGCATGACGGCGCTGCGCGCCTATCTGGTGGGCTATGAGGTGTGGGCGGAACTGCTCTCCCGCGAACCGGCTCCCTACCACGTCAAAGGCTGGCACCCGACCGCGGTTCTCGGTACGGTCGGTGCCGCTGCCGCAGTGGCGCATGTGCATGGGCTGAATGTCACGCAGGTCACGAATGCGCTATCGATCGCAGCAAGCATGGCCTCGGGGTTGGTGGCAAATTTTGGCACCATGACCAAGCCGTTGCACGCGGGGCGCGCCGCCGCCTGTGCCATTGATGCGGTCGGGCTGGCGGTCGCCGGTCTCACCGCAGCGCCCGATATTTTTGAACATCATGCGGGCTTCCTGGCGGCGCTCTCTCCATCCGGACAGGCAGAGCGTAGTACGCCAGCGGCCACCCTCGGGCGGCAGTGGCGACTATTGGATACAGGCTTGTCGATCAAGCGCTATCCGATGTGTTACGCCACTCATCGCATTATCGATGGGGTCCTGGCAATGGTGACGGAGCATGATTTGCGCCCGGCGCAGATCGTGCAGGTATACCCGCGTGTGGGCGTGGCGCAAGCGTCCATGCTGCGTAATCACGCGCCTGTGAGCGGGCTTGAAGCGAAGTTCAGTCTTGAATTTGCGGTTGCCGCCGCCATCGTTGAGCGGCGTGTTGGGTTGCGCGAATTAACCGATGCCTGCGTTAACCAGCCCGGCGTGCGCGAGATGATGCAACGCGTGACCATTGCCACCGCAGATACGGCGTGCCCGATTGAACCGGTTTTTGCCTATACGGATCGCGTCGAATTGGAGCTGCTTGACGGCCGCCGTCTGGATTCCGGTGAAATACGTTTCCCCAAAGGCAACAGCAAACTGCCGTTGTCCGACGAGGAATTAAAAACCAAATTTTATGATTGCACGGCGGACGTCAAGGATATCGACGCTCCTGCTTTATACGGGCAGCTCGCCGCGCTAGAGTCG
>CAIWNB010000201.1 GCA_903913965.1 uncultured beta proteobacterium | reverse complement strand
GTGAAGGCGGCATGATGCGTATCGGTCTGTTTGTCACCTGCCTGGTTGATCTGATGCGGCCGTCGATCGGCATGGCGGCGTTGCGTCTGCTCGAGGGCGCAGGTTGCGAGGTGGTGGTGCCACGCGCCCAAACCTGCTGCGGCCAGCCCGGTTATAACTCGGGAGACCGCGACTCGGCGCTGGTGCTGGCGCGCAAGGTGCTTGGAGAGTTTGAGGCGTTCGATTATGTGGTGGCGCCGTCGGGTTCCTGCGCCGGCATGATCAAGACGCATTACCCCGATTTGTTTCAAGGCGATGTGGATGCCGCGCGCGCCGCTGCGTTGTGCGCGAAGACCTACGAGCTGTGTGATTTTTTGGTCAACGTGCTGAAGATCGAAACCGTGCCCGGGACGTATGAAGGCACTATCACCTATCATGATTCGTGTTCCGGTTTGCGCGAGCTGGGGGTCAAACAACAGCCGCGCAGTTTGCTTGGCAAGGTCGCCGGATTAAAGATCGACGAAATGAACGAGGCTGAGGCCTGCTGCGGCTTCGGCGGTACTTTTGCGGTCAAGTTCGGTGAGATTTCCACGCACATTGCCGATCGTAAATGCGACAACCTGTGCGCGACTGGCGCCGCGGCGGTGGTGCTTGGCGATCTCGGTTGCATGCTCAATATTGAAGGCCGGCTGCGTCGTCGTGGTGACGAGCGCACACAGGTCTTGCACGTGGCCGAAATACTGGCCGGTCCGGAGGAAGCATGAAAATTGCGGTAATGGGTTCAGGCGGGGTGGGCGGTTTTTACGGCGGCCATCTGGCCAACGCGGGCTGTGATGTTTCTTTTGTCGCGCGCGGCCGCCATCTGGAAGCGATGCTGACGCAAGGGCTGACCATCGAGAGTGATGCGCATCCGGGCGTGCATGTGCCCAACGTGCGCGCTAGTGACGATCCGGCGAAACTCGGCGTCGCCGATCTCGTCATCATCGCGGTGAAGCTGTGGGATCTCGACAAGGTGGTGGAGACGATCAAACCGCTGGTCGGGCCGCAGACGGCGATCCTCTCGCTGCAGAACGGTGTGATCAAGGATGACATCCTGCGCCGCCACTTTGGTGCGGCGGCGGTGATGGGTGGCGTCGCCTATGTTGGCACGCATGTCGAGCGACCGGGCGTGATCAAACAAACCGGTGCCATGCAGCGCATGGTCTTCGGCGAATACGACGGCGCGCGTTCAGCGCGTGCCGAGACCTTGTTTGCCGCACTCAAGCGGACCGGGATTGATGCGGAGATTTCCGCCGATATCCGGCGCACGCTGTGGGAAAAATATGTGTTTCTCGTCGGCCTCTCGGGGTCGACTGCCACCATGCGGCAGACGCTGGGGCCGGTGCGTTCGCATCCGCAGACGCGCGTCTTTCTGCTCGATCTGATGCGTGAAACCGTCGCTGTCGGTCGCGCTCTTGGCGTCAATCTGCCGGCCGACTATGCCGATCAGCGACTGGCGTTTGCCGACACGCTCTCGCCGGAGATGACCTCCTCGCTGCATCATGATCTCGAACACGGCAATCCGCTGGAAGTGGCGTGGCTGGGCGGCGGCGTGGTGACGCTCGGTGCCACCGTCGGTGTTGCCACCCCCTGTAATCGCGCGGTGTGGGATGTGCTGGCGCTGCACGCCGCGGGCGCAAAGAAATAGTGATGGCGCAGTCGCAGCCAAGGCTGACGCTGCGTGCGGTGCGGGCCCGTGCCGTCGAGGTGCCGATGACCTATGTGCTGGGCACCAGTGCGGCGGCGGTGCGTGCCGCGCCTTTGCTGCTGGTTGACGTAGAAACCGAAGAAGGTATCACCGGCCGCACTTATCTGTTCTGTTATACCCGTGCCGCCGCGGCACCGATTGCCGCCATGCTGGTTGATGCAGCGGCTGCACTCGCCGCCAGCCCACTTGATCCAGCGCTGTGGTGGGCGACGCTTTATAAACGCTACACGCTGATCGGCGTGCAGGGCATCGTTCGCATGGCAATGGCGGCACTCGATACCGCTTGCTGGGATGCGCTGGCGATCGCGGCTGGTGTGCCGTTGGCGACCTTCCTCGGCAGCGCGCCGAAAGCGGTGGCAGCCTATAACAGTTGCGGTCTCGGCTTGATGCCACCGGCGGCATTGGCGGACGAAGCCGAACAATTGCTGGCCGGCGGTTTTCGCGCCATGAAGCTGCGTTTGGGTTATCCGACGTTGCGTGAAGATCTCGCCGCGCTTGCAGCGGTGCGCGGGCGCCTCGGCGACGCGGTGAAGATCATGGTCGATTACAACCAGGCGTTGTCGGTGGATGAAGCGCTGTTGCGTGGCCGTGCGCTCGATGAGCATGCGCTTGAATGGATCGAAGAGCCGATTCGTCACGACGATTACGCCGGCAATGCGCGGTTGGCGGCGGCCTTGCGCACACCGCTGCAGATCGGTGAAAACTTTTCT
>CAIWNB010000200.1 GCA_903913965.1 uncultured beta proteobacterium | reverse complement strand
TACGCTATAAACAGGTTTGTCCCAGTCAGCCTGCTGCACGCGTTGAAATTCCGCAAAGGCCGTCTCCCAGAAGGTCTGCCAGTGTTCGTCGCCCGAGCCGCCGACACCGGGCACGATTAAGACGGTGAATTTTTTCAAGTCTTGCATGTGCGACCTCCGGGGAAAATCATGCGAGTTTACTGGTTGCGGCGCGTGGTTGTCGTGGTTGTCGTGGTCACAGCAAGCGCGTAGATTGCGGGGCACAACAACAACGGGGGAGTCGTCATGTACCAATTCATTTTGAAATCAGCGCGATCGACTGCCGCGGCCTGCGCACTGCTACTGATGCCGCTGCCGCTGCTGGCGCAAGATAATCCGTATCGCTTGGAAGCGGGTTGGGCGAAATATCCAACCGGACGCACCTGGGGTTCCACCTCCGGTGTGGAGGTGGATCGCGCGGGTAACGTGTGGGCGTTTGAGCGCTGCGGTGCGCGCGATTGTTCCGATTCGAAACTGGAAACGATTTTCCAGTTTGATCGTAACGGCAATATCGTCAAATCCTTTGGCGGCGATATGTTCGTGTTTCCGCACGGCATGGCGCTCGACCGCGAAGGCAACGTTTATGTCACCGATGCCGACGGCAAAAACGGCAAGGGCCATGTCGTCGTTAAGTTCAGCCCGCAGGGCAAGATACTGATGACGCTCGGCAAGGCCGGGGTTGCCGGTCAGAGCAACGAACTCTTTAACCGGCCATCGGCGGTGACGGTGGCACCCAATGGCGACATTTACGTCGCTGACGGACACGGTGGTGAATCGAACGCGCGCGTCATGAAGTTTGCGCAGGACGGCCGCTTCCTCAAAAGCTTTGGCAGGAAGGGCAAGGGCCGCGGTGAATTCGATGAGCTGCATGCCATCGCCCTTGATTCGCAGGGTCGCGTGTTTGTCGGTGATCGCGGCAACGGCTTGATCAAGATTTTCGATGCCGAAGGCAATTTGCTTGATGAGTGGAAACAGTTCGGCCGGCCGAGTGGCGTGTATATCGATGCCGCCGACAATATCTATGTGACCGATTCGCAGTCGGACGCCAAACGTAATCCCGGTGTGCGTCGCGGCATTCGCGTCGGCAGCGCCAAAGATGGTTCGGTGCGCGCCTTGATTCCGGGTGTGGGGCCGGCGCCGGACAAGGAGTCGGTGCCCGAGGGTGTCGCCGCCGATGCGGCCGGCGTGATCTACGGCGCGGAAACCAGTGCGGCGAACCTGCTCAAGTACGTGCGCAAATAAAAGTGTTGCGATGAATAAGCCGGCTGATCGAACTGGTGGCGTTGCGGTCACGCCGCCGGCACCTCATACGCCACAGGCACCCGTCGCGCGACCGCCTGCGCAGCAGCCCGCTGTGCCCATCCCTCCGGCGGGCGAGCAGCAACAGCAGCAATAAAAAACCGTCACCTGCCTGCGCGGGTGACGGTTCTCAATGGTGGTGCAATCAGATGCGGTCGGGAAAGCGCAGGATGAAGCCGTCGCGGTTCGGCATTTTTATTTGTTTCATGGCCGTCGCATCGAGCACCGCACCCTCGTCGACGACCTTGTTGAGTGCCAGCAGATAGGCGGTCAGCGCATAGACTTCGTCGTTGCTGAGCGATTTCGGTTGCTGCCACGGCATGGCACGGCGGATGTAATCGAACAGCGTGCTCGCATACGGCCAGAAGTTACCGATGGTTTTTTCTCCACCATTGATGCTGGTGATGGGGCCGCGCGTGATCAGCGCCGAGGCGCTGCCGCCAACGCCTTTTTCGCCATGACAGGCGGTGCATTTTTGCGCGTAAATTTGCGCGCCCTGCGCCGCCGTGCCGCTGCCTGCGGGCAGCCCACTGCCATCGGGCATTACACTGCTGTCCCAGAGCGTCAGTTCTTCCGCACTGACCGCTTTGCCCAGACGCGGACCGTCGGCCTGTGCGGCGCCAGTGCAAACGAGCAGTGCCACGATCGCGATTGATTTAGGCGTAAACATGTTTGATCTCCCCGTTGGCATCGATGCCCCAGCTGGTGATGGCGTTGAAATGCTGGTTGGGAAATGCCGCTAGCGACAGCGGCGCTTTCAACTCGCCGCGCTGGGCGACGAATTCGGTGCGCGTCGGTTGTACATTGCCCTTGTCGTCCCAGGCGCGGCTTTGCAGAATCGCCGGCCCGCCGTTCCAGCGCCAGGGCAGACGGAAGCGGGTGAATGATTTGTCCAGCACGGGTTCCTGCAAGGCGGCCTGCGCCCAGCTCTTGCCGCCATCGGCGGAGACCATCACGCGCGTGATGCGCCCGTCGCCGGAGAAGGCGAGGCCGGAGATTTCATACAAGCCGGGGCCGCTCATCTTCAGATCGGGCGAGGGCTGGGTGATGAAGGACTTCACTTCCTGCACGAAATAAAACTGGTAGGCCTTGCCGTTGGGCAGCAGCTGGGTATAGGTCTTTGTTTCTGGAAAGGTCATGCCGGGCGCGTCGGTGAGCTTGATGCGGCGCAACCACTTGATGCTCATATTGCCTTCCCAGCCCGGCAGCAGCAGCCGTGCCGGATAGCCGTTGGCCGGCATCAGGCGCTCACCGTTTTGATAGAGCGCGATCATGGTGTCGTCGAGCGCCTTCTTCAACGGCACACTGCGCGTGAGCGTCGGCGCATCGGCACCTTCGGCGATCAGCCACTTCGCTCTGGGATCAATGCCGGTTTCTTCGAGCAGGGTCGAGAGCAGTACGCCGGTCCATTCCGAACACGAGACCAGCCCGTGCAGCGCCTGTAGATTGGCCTGCATCGGTGTTGGTGAAAACAGCGGCGCGCTGTTGCCGCCACATTCAATGAAGGTGGTGCGCGTGACCATCGGATAGCGCGCCAGCGCATCGAGCGTGAAGACCAGCGGCTGCTTGACGAGGCCGTGTATGGCGATGCGGTGTTTGGCCGGATCGATATCGGGCGCACCGCTTTGCGCGACGACGAAATGCTGACCTGCCGGCGTGATCGTGCCGTTGAGCAGATGCAAGGGGGTGCGCGCATTCTGCACGCGCGTCTCGCCTTTGGGATTGGTCAGCGTGCGCACGACCTTCTCTTCGAAGCGCGACGGTTGTTCGTAGGGCCGCGTGATCGCGCCCGGCATCAGGCTCCATGCGTCATGGGCGAATACTTCGGCGGCGGCATTGCCGGCGGCGCCATAGCCGCCCAGCGTTGCAGCCACTGCCGCACTGCTGCGCAGAAAAGTGCGCCGATCGAGCAGGCCGTTACCGGCCACTGGCGTGAGGTCCAACACCGGCGTGGTTTTTGATGTGCGTTGCATCTGGTCTCCCCCTGTAGGTGGCCGGTGTCTGCTTTTGTTTTTCGCTGACCGTGCCGAGGTGAAGCGTATCATGCAATAAGCGTCGAACGCTCGCGGTGTAAAACGGCCCCGCCGCCTTCATTCCAGAGTACGTAGACCACCCAGGCATGCCGTGCGGTCTGCGATGAATTTCAAATGCGCTTGACGGCGGCATATCGCACGCCGAACAATCCGGGTCATTACAAAATATGCAGTTCAAAAAATCACGGAGGGGATGCCATGAATATGCGGTTATTCGTGCTTGCGATCGCGACATCGTTGTGTGCGTCTTGCGCGCTCACCTCAACACCGACGACCGGGGTGCTCGCACCCGGGGCCCGCCTCGAACTCGTCCGCGAAGGTTTTCAGTTCACTGAGGGCCCGCTGCCTATGGCCGACGGCGGCTTGTATTTCACTGATCTGCGCGCGTCAAAAGTGCATCGTCTTGATCCGCGGGGGAACGTCAGCACGGTGTATGAAAATACCGGTGAGACCAACGGCCTCGCATACGATCTCAATGGCGAGGTGCTGGGGATTGAGGCGGCCGGCAAACGTATCCGCCGATTCGGTGCTGATGGCAGGGTTAGCGAGGTGAGCCGTGGTGATGGCGTGCATGAAATGCTGCAGCCTAACGATTTGATCGTCGATACGAAGGGCGGTATTTACTTCACCGATCCGGGGCCGCGGCCGGTGGTGGCGGGGCGCAAGGTCTACGTGTATTACCTGCCGCCGGGGGCGAAGAATGCGCTGGTTGCTGACGACCGCATGATACGACCCAATGGGCTGACCATATCGCTCGATGGTAAGGTCTTGATCGTTGCTGATACGGTTGATCAAACGATCTGGCAATACGATATTCAAGTCGATGGCAAACTTGCCAACCGTCGCCCGTTTGCGCGCATGCAAAACATCGCCGCTGGTGAAGATTCAGGCGGTGACGGTTTGGCGATTGATTTTGAGGGGCGTATTTTTGTCACCAGTGTGACCGGCATCCAGATGTTCGATCGTGAGGGCCGCTATCTCGGTAACATTCCGGTGCCGCGCAAATCGACCAACGTGGCTTTTTCCGGGCCGGATAAAAGCGTGTTGTATATCACTGCGCGCGAAGGCGTTTACAAAATCCAGACGCTGACGCGCGGACCGGATCGTCGCGGTAAATAACGACGCTGGCCCAGTCTCAAGAATCATTTAATCACGGGAGCGTTCATGCGCACTTCTATGGTTTCTGCAGCTGCAGCACTGGTCGTCGGTGTCCAATTTTCAAGCGTTGCGCCGTTGGCGTTTGCTCAAAGCTATCCATCCAAACCCGTGCGCGTCGTCCTGCCGTTTCCCGCCGGTGGTGGCGCCGACATCATTGTGCGTTTGCTCGCGCGCAAGCTGGGCGAGGGCATGAACCAGAACTTTGTCGTCGATAACCGCGCCGGT
>CAIWNB010000199.1 GCA_903913965.1 uncultured beta proteobacterium | reverse complement strand
TGTTGTTGTAACGGTATTCCTTCATCGAATACAGCGGGTGGTATTCGGGGAAGTCGCGGATGATGGCCGAGGCGAGCAGCGCCAGATCGAGCGCGGACGAATAATGCTGCGGATGGGGCAGGCCGGTGGCGTTCATGAAGTGGGTGTTTTGCATGCCCAGACGCTGTGCTTCTTTCGTCATCATCTGCGCGAAGGCCTCCTCGCTGCCGGCGATCAGCTCGGCCAGCGCGACACAGGCGTCGTTGCCCGATTGCACGATCATGCCGCGGATCAGTTCGTCGACGGTGACCGGTTTGCGCAGATCGATAAACATGCGCGAGCCTTCCGCTTTCCAGGCCCGCTGAGATACTGGTACGACTTGTGTGGGTTCTATTTTTTTCTGTTTGAGTGCGCTGAACGTCAGATAGGCCGTCATCAGCTTGGTCAGCGAGGCCGGTTCGAAACGTTCGTCGGCTTTCTGCGTTGCCAGTATCTGCCGGCTGTGGAAGTCGAGCAGGAGGTAGGATTTGGCGGCGATCGCGGGGGGCGGGGCGACGCCGGTTTGCGCGAAACAACATGCCGCAGCGAGCAGCAGAAAGCAGGAGAGGAGGGCGCGCATGGGATCGAAAAGTGCCAATTATAACAAAGCGCACCGGCGCGACCGCCGGGGCGGCGCTTATTCGCCGCTGTCCCGCAGGCGGTGCAGCGCCCTGCGCATGAGTTGAAGCTGGCGGCTGAGCCGGCTGCAGCCAGTGCAGGCCAGCAAATGCAGTTTGAGCAGGATGCGCTGACGCAGACCGAGCGCCTGGTCCTGCGCCTGGGACAACAACTCACTGGCTTGTTTGCAGTTCAGCATCACATCAGGCCTCCGCAGCACCCCATTTGATTTCGATACATGCGCGCAGGCTCAAGCGTGCCCGGTGCAGCATGACCCACAGATTGGCCGGCGTGATATCGAGGGCCTCGCAGATTTCGCTACTGGACATGTCGAGCACTTCCCGCATCATGAATACCCGCGCGTTGCGCAAAGGCATGGCTTTGGTGCACAGCGCGAAGGCTTCGCGAAAGCGTTTGTCCTCGAGTGCGCGTGCCGGGTTGCCCCAATCGGCCGGTGTGGTGAGCCAGTGGCCGTCGGCCTGGAACATTGCATCGACGACGGCGGCTTCGTCGCCGTCTTCGTCTGTCACTAGAGGTTCTTCGCGCTGTCGCCGTCGCAGCAGGTCGATGATCTTGTGTTTGAGGATGCCGGTGAGCCAGGTCTTCGCCGTCGACTTGCCGGCGAAGCGGGCGCGGCCTTCGAGCGCGGCGAGCATGGTTTCCTGCACCACGTCCTCGGCGCTGTCGCGATCGCGCAGCTGCAACAGGGCGTAGCGCAGCAAATAGGGCCGCAATGATTCGAGTTCTTCAGTACCCGGTAGCGGCATGACAGGCTTGAATAGTCGTGGGAAGGGCGCAATCTACGGACTTTTGCGCCGTCCGACAAGCGCGCCTGTGCGTCCAATCAAGTGGCTGCGGGTGCTTGAAATTGGCGGCACTGCACCGATATAGAAAACATCGGGCCGCAGAGAACACATGGTCCATTTGAACAGGAGAATGAACATGGTAAATCTTGCACGCGTGAATGTGGTCGACAACACGCTGGATGAAATGTTGCGCGGATTTTTTGTGCGTCCGATGAACGTCGAGGCGACCGCACCGGTGCAGCTGCGCATTGATGTCAGCGAAACGGAAAGCGGTTATACGGTGCTGGCAGAAATTCCCGGCGTGAAGAAGGACGACATTCAGGTCGCTGTTGACGGCAATCAGATTGAGATCAGCGCCGAAGTGAGGAACGGCAGGGCGCTGCAGGACGGTGAAAAAGTGCTGCGGGCCGAGCGCTATTGCGGCAAGGTCCACCGTGCTTTTGCGCTGGCGCATGACATTGACGACGCAGCCACCGAGGCGCGCTATGTCGATGGCGTGCTGGAGTTGAAACTGCCGAAAAAAACCTCGGCCAGACTGAAGCGTATCTCGATCCAGTAAGTGTGCGCGCCGCTTGCCGGGCGGCTGCGGCAATGAGCGACGGCGGGTCTGCGGGCCCGCCGTTTTTTTGCCCGCGCCGCCTGTGTGCCGGCACAGTCATGTACAATCTGTGAACCCTCACTCACGTGATCTAAACCGACCATGCCACTGACTGCGACCACCGCCGAACTGAAGGCAAAAGTTCTGGCCGAAGCCCTGCCCTACATCCAGCGTTTCCACGGCAAGACGATCGTCATCAAGTACGGCGGCAACGCGATGATCGATGAAAAATTGCGCCGCAGTTTTGCCAGTGATGTGGTGCTGCTTAAGTTGGTCGGTATCAATCCGGTGATCGTGCACGGCGGCGGTCCGCAAATCGACGATCAGCTGTCGAAAATCGGCAAGAAGGGTGAGTTCATCCAGGGCATGCGTGTGACCGATGCTGAAACCATGGACGTCGTTGAGATGGTGTTGGGCGGCCAGGTCAACACCGATATCGTCAATCTGATCAATCAGCACGGCGGGCGTGCGGTCGGCCTCTCGGGCACCGACGGTCCGCTGATCCGCGCACGCAAAATGATGATGCGCGGCAAGGATAACCCTGAAGAACTGATCGACATCGGTCAGGTCGGCGAAGTCGAGTCGATTGATCCCGAGGTGGTGCGCTTGCTGACTTCGCAGAATTTCATTCCGGTGATCGCGCCCGTGGGCGTTGGCAAGGAAGGCGAGTCCTACAACATTAATGCCGATTTGGTGGCCGGCAAGCTGGCTGAAATTCTGAAGGCGGAAAAGCTCGTGGTGTTGACCAACATACCCGGCGTGCTCGACAAGAGCGGCAAGCTGCTGACCGGTCTGACCGCGCGCGAGATCGACGCTTTGTTTGCCGACGGCACCATACACGGCGGCATGCTGCCAAAGATCGCCTCGGTGCTCGAGGCGGTCAAGAGCGGGGTGAACTCATGTCATATCATCGACGGCCGCGTTGAACATGCGTTGCTGCTCGAGGTGCTGACCAGTGAAGGCGTTGGCACGCTGATCAAGCGGCACTGACCGCAGGCTGTGAGATTCAATCGTGTCTGGGTGTTTGATCTCGACAACACCCTGCACAACGCCAGCCCCCATATCTTTCCGCATATCAACAGCGCGATGACGGCCTACCTGCAAACGCATCTCGGCCTTGATGCCGCCGCCGCCGGTGAATTGCGTCGCCATTACTGGCAGCGTTATGGCGCCACCCTGATCGGCTTGATGCGCCACCATGCCATCGATCCGGAGCATTTTTTGCGCGCTACGCATGATGTCGACGATCTGCCGGCGAAGATTGTCAGGGAGCCGGCTTTGCGTGCCACCTTGCAGCGATTGCCCGGACGCAAGCTGGTATTTTCCAACGCGCCGGCGCATTATGCTGCCGCGGTGATGCAGGCGCTTGGCATCGCCGATTTGTTTGATGACGTATTTTCCATCGAACACACCGGCTACCGGCCGAAGCCCGACAGCTTTGGCTTTTTGCGGTTGTTTCATCGCAACCGCGTGCGCGCCGATCGTTGTGTGATGGTTGAGGATACGCTGGCGAATCTGAAAACCGCCAAGAAGCTGGGGATGGCCACGGTGTGGGTGGCACGTTCGGCGAAGACGCCGGGCTATGTGGACCTGAGTGTTCGTAATTTGATGCAGTTGCCGCGCCTCGCGTGGCGTTTGAAATAACGGAGACCGCAATGACCAAACGCGGCGATCGCAAGCTGCAGATTCTGCAGACCCTCGCCGGCATGCTGGAGCAGCCGGCGGCCGAAAAAATCACCACGGCTGCGCTGGCCGGCAAGCTGGATGTATCGGAGGCTGCGCTCTACCGACATTTCGCCAGCAAGGCGCAAATGTTCGAGGGGCTCATCGAATTCATTGAAGAGACGCTCTTCGGTCTCATCAACAAGGTCACTGCCGAGGAAAAAAGCGGCATCCGCCAGCTTGAGGCGATCACCACCATGTTGCTCGGCTTTGCGCAGAAAAACCGCGGTATGACCCGCATGCTGATCGGTGACGCGCTGGTGCACGAGAACCAGCGGCTGCAGCTGCGCATCAACCAGTTGCACGACCGTGTCGAGGCCACGCTCAAACAGGCGATCCGTTTTGCCGCCGGCCAGAACGAGCTGCCCGCCGATATTGATGCGGCGGCGCGCGCCAATCTGATCATGAGTTGCGTCTCGGGCCGCTGGCAGCAGTTTGCCAAGAGCGGTTTCAAGCGCGATCCGATGCAATACTGGCCGGACCAATGGCGCACCCTGATTGCACACTGACGCTGATTTTTTGGAGACACCATGAACGTCACCACCCAGCAGCTGGCTGAATTATTGATCGGTATCGCGCGTTCACAACAGGCAGTGATTGATGCGATCGATGCGCAAAAACCTGGTTTCAAGGCGACTTACCTGACGCCTGCGCTGGATAGCGTGGCAAAAATCCGTTCAACCAATCGCGCCCCCTCGCTGCAGGAATTTCCGGCGCGCGTGCTGTCGCAATGTCAAAGCCGGGGCGGCCCCAACCTTGAACAGGTGATGAAAGATCTGGAGGCTTTGTTGTCAGGGCAGGTTGCGGTGCCGGATGCCGTCGCCCCGGCTACGCTAAGAGCGGCTGCAGCCGCTGCACGTGCCGTGCCTGCGCCGGTTGTGCCAGCGCCCGCAGCGGCTGCGCCGGCTGCCGCCAGCGCTGATGACAACGATCTCGACATGACCAAGCTATAAGCGCTCTACGGCATGGCGCCGCGGTTTGCGGCGGCGCGCGGTTCTCAGGATTTACGCAGAATAAAAATATAACCGTTCACATTGCCGCGGATGTGATGCGGGAACCCATCGACTTCGGTCAGGCCGCTACCCGCATACAAGCTGCGTATGTAGGCAACCGGGTGGGCATAGCGACCGCTGGCTTGCAGGACGAAAGATTCGCCGCTGGCGATTTCAACCGAAAACGCATAAAGCCCGCCGCTCACGAGGCGGCGTGCAATCGATGCGAAAAGCGGTGCCAGGTCGCCGCAGTAGATCAATACGTCAGCGGCCAGCACGATGTCGTAAGCCGCTGGCGGCGCCTGTTCAAGCCAGGTCTCGATGCTGCTTTGTACGAGTTCAGTGTACAGATCGCGGGCGCGTGCTTTCTCCAGCATCAGGCCGGAGATATCGATGCCGGTGAGCTGGCTGCAGTCTCCGCCAAACGCCGCACCGCACAAGCCGGTACCACAACCCAGATCCACTACGCGCAAGTCGGCTTGCGGCGCCAATGTCTTAATCTGTTTTACCAGTGTTTGCGGGACTTCATAACCGAGTTCGTCGATCAACCGACGGTCGAAATCGCTGGCAAAATTATCAAACAGGCTGCGCGTATAGGCGTCGGGGGCGCGGAGGGTTGTTTCGCCTTTGAGTGCGCTCAGCAGATGACGGAAGCTGTCGACATCGATGCCACGTGCGATGGCCGCTTCGAAGGTCGCCGCAGCGTTGAGCGTGTCGCCTGCCAGGGCGTAGAGACGGCCGAGATTCAAATAGGGCTGGGCAAAGGTGGGGCCGAGCGCCACGGCGCGGCGATAGGCTGCGAGCGCTGCGTCGCTTTGTTCCAGCATTTGCAGAACCGAGCCGAGGTTGTTGTGCGCTTCCACGTAAGCCGGTTGCAGTTCGATGGCGCGGCGGTAGCTGGCGGCGGCGTCATCGAGTCGCTGCTGGTCGCGCAGGGCGAGGCCCAACCGGAAGTGCACTTCGGCATTGCTTGGGGCGGTAGCCAGTGCGCGCTGAAAAGCCGCGGCGGCTCCGCTGTGATCACCAGCCAGACTCTTTTGTTTACCCGCCTCGATTGCGGTTTTCACCGCGGCTGCTGCATCTGCTTGTGCGGTGCCGGGGCGGCCGCGGAAGAGCGTGCGCAGGGCGGCGAGCAGCACCCTAACGCTGCGCGCAGACGCTGCAGCCAGAGTCGCGCTGTAGTCGCATGCTGCGCCATTCCATGCTTAAGGCGTCGAGCAGCAACAGGCGACCGGTCAGAGAGGTGCCGGCACCGGCCAGCAGTTTTAACGCCTCGGCTGCCTGCGTCGAGCCGATGATGCCAACCAGTGGTGCGAACACGCCCATCACGGCGCAGCGCATATCACTGTCGTCGCCACCGGCCGGAAACAGGCATTGGTAGCACGGCGATTCGGCCTGTCGCAGATCGAACACGGCGAGTTGTCCGTCAAAGCGAATGGCGGCCCCCGAGACCAGCGGTTTGCGGTGCGCCACACAAGCGGCGTTGATGGCGTGACGCGTGCTGAAGTTGTCGCTGCAATCGAGCACGATATCGGCGGCGGCGACCCGCTCGGTGAGGGCGGCGCCGGCCAGACGTTCGCAGACCGCATGCACGCGCACTTCCGGGTTGATGGCGCCCAGCGTGTTGCGCGCCGATTCAGCCTTGGGTGTGCCGATGGCGTCATTACGGTGGACGATCTGGCGTTGCAGATTGGTCAGATCGACGGTGTCGCCGTCGCAAATGGTCAGCGTGCCGATACCAGCCGAGGCGAGATACAGCGCGACTGGCGAGCCAAGGCCGCCCGCACCAATGACGAGGGCATGCGCAGCGCGGATTTTTTCCTGCCCTTCGATACCAATATCCGGCAGCAGGATATGGCGGCTATAGCGCAGCAGTTGTTGATCGTTCATGGTGATGCCGAGGGGGCGTATGGAGTGATTCAGTTTATCAGCGCTGCGTGGTGACAGGGGAACCGTCGCCCGCCTGTGATAACTCGTCTAACGGATGAGGCGAACGACGCGGATGACGCCGCGGGTTAAATGAAAACGCCCGGCACAGGCCGGGCGTTTTCTGGTGGTGCATCGACGTTTAGTTGGCGCTGGCGCGCGTTCCCGCCGGGCGGCTCTTCAGGAAGGTAATGGCCTGTGAGAGTTCGTAATCGTATTTGGCGATGACTTCACCGGGTTCCGGTTTGAGATCCTTTTCAGCAACCTCTTTCTGGCGTGGCACCGGCACGAAGTTGTAGTTGTTGCCGGCCGGGTTCGCTGCCGTCGCCGGCGGCGTGGCGGGCGCGGCCTTGGCGTTCTTGTCACCCTCGAGATGCTTGGTGAGGTCGGCCTCGCGCAGCTTCAGGCTGGGTTCGTTGCGGCCGGCGCTGCCGTCATCGAGTTCAATGTCCGGCACGATGCCCTTGGCCTGGATCGAGCGGCCGTTCGGCGTGAAGTAGCGTGCCGTGGTCAGCTTGATGGCGGTGTTGTTACCGAGCGGCAGGATGGTCTGCACCGAACCTTTACCGAAGGTCTGGGTGCCCATGATGACGGCGCGCTTGTGATCCTGCAGGGCGCCGGCAACGATTTCTGACGCCGATGCCGAACCGCCGTTGACCAGCACCACCATCGGCACATTACGCACATCGGCCGGCAGTTTGGAGATGTAATCATCACGCGCGCTGCGGCTGCGCAGATAATTTTCCGGGCTGGCGGTGAGGCGCATCTTGGCGTCTTCGGCGCGACCCTCGGTGTAAACGACCAAGGCATTCTGCGGCAGGAAGGCAGCAGAGACCGCGACCGCACCGTTCAAGAGGCCGCCCGGGTCGTTACGCAGATCGAGCACGATACCGTTCATCTTCCCCTGATTCTGTTTGTAGAGGGTTTGTATCGCGGCGGCCAGCGTTTCGCCGGTGTGTTCCTGAAACTGGGTGACGCGGAAGTAGGCGTAGCCCGGTTCGATCAGTTTGTATTTGACGCTTTGAATTTTGATCACGGCGCGGGTCAGCGTTAGCAGCAGCGGCTTGGGTTCGTTCTTGCGCACCACGGTGATGGTGATCTGGGTGTTGGGTTTGCCGCGCATGCGTTTGACCGCGTCATTGAGCGTCATGCCTTTGACTGAGGTGTCGTCGAGCTTGACGATCAAATCGCCGGACTTGATGCCGGCGCGCGAGGCCGGTGAATCGTCGATCGGCGAGACCACCTTGACGAAGCCGTCTTCCATGCCGACCTCGATACCGAGGCCGCCGAATTCGCCCTGCGTGCCAACCTGCAGTTCTTTAAAGGCGTCCTGATCGAGATAGGTCGAATGCGGATCGAGACCGGCCAGCATGCCGGTGATCGCCTCGGCGATCAGCTTTTTATCTTCGACCGGTTCGACATAATCTTTCTTGATGCGCCCGAACACCTCGGTGAACGAGCGCAGTTCCTCGATCGGCAGCGGGCTTAAGGCCTCGCGCTGGGCGACTGCGGAGAAATTAAGCGAGATCATCACGCCGAGGCAGGTGCCCAGCGCGATTAATCCGAGTTGATTCAGTTTTCCACGCATGGCCTATGGCTCCGAGGTCGCTTCAAGTTTGGTTCGGTTTTACTGCAGATTCACTTCAGATGGACCCATGACAACGGGTCGAAAGCTTTGCCCTGATGACGCATTTCAAAGTATAAACCGTAATCCGTGTTGCCGCCGCTGTTCCCGACGGCGGCGATCGTTTCACCGCCCTTCGCCGCTTGGCCAACCTGTTTGAATAGCGACTCGTTATTGCCGTAGAGGCTCATATAGCCGCCGCCATGGTCGATGATGAGCAGATTGCCAAAGCCGCGCAGCCAGTCGGCGAAGACCACGCGTCCTGCAGCGATCGCGCGCACCTCCTGATTTGGCTGGCTGGCAATGAAAACGCCCTTCCACGACAACCCTCCGTCCGCTCTTGGGCTACCAAAGCGTCCTTTTAGTTCCCCGCGCACCGGTAAACTTAATTTGCCCTTCAATTCGGTGAAGGCGCTGCCGTCGGTCGAGCTATCCGGTAAACGTTCGTTGCGCGGCGTCTCGGCGCGTGAACGCGCGATCATCTGGCTGATTTGTTCGACCAATCTGGCCAGACGCTGTTCGTCGCGTTTGAGCTTGCTGATCTCGTGCCGCTGGCTTTCGATCTGGCGCGCGACTTTCTGCAGGACATCGCGCCGGGTCTGCTTTTCGCGTTCGATTTTTTCGCGTTGCGCCTGCTGTTCAGCCTGCACTGCGGCCAATGCTTCACTTTGCTGTTTGGTTTCTTCTTCGAGATCGTCTAGCTGCCGGATGCTGGCACGCAGGGTGCGGATCTGCTCGGCACGCATGCGCGCGAGATAGGTCAGATAGTGCAGGTCGCGCGCGATGCGGTTGGGGTCTTCGCGGTTGAGCAGCAATTTCACGGCGTCGGGCTGGTTGCCGATGTATTGCTGATAGAGCTGACGCGCCAGCAGCCGTTGCTGGGATTCGATGTCATTGCCGGCGCGCGTTTCCTGTTGCTGCAGATCGATGAGGCGCGCCTGGATCGCCCGCTGTTTGGCGGCCAGGTCGCGCAGCGAGCGGTTGGATTCGGAAATCGCCCGTTCCGAATCGCGCAGTCCGTCGGCCGCCTCGCTGCGCGCACCTTCGGCAGCGGCGAGACGTTTTTGCATGGCCTCGATGCGGCCGCGCAACTGTGACAGTTCTTCCTTGGGCGGCGCGGTGGCGGCCGTGGCAGCGCCGGCGGCACACAGCGTCGCCGCGATCAGCAGGACGCGGCCGCGGCTAAACAAATTCAATCAGCGGTCTGCCGGTCATTTCCGGGGGTTGCGGCAGGCCCATCATTTTGAGCAGCGTTGGTGCGACGTCGCGCAGCGCGCCGCCGTCGGCCATGGTGGCCTTGCGCCCGATGTAGAGCGCCGGCACCAGATTCAGCGTATGCGCCGTGTGCGGCTGGTGGTTTATTTCGTCGAGCATGGTTTCGGCGTTGCCGTGGTCGGCGGTGATCAGTACTTCGCCGCCGGCCGCCTGCATGGCCTGGATGACGCGACCGAGACATTCGTCGATCACTTCGATGGCACGGGTTGCCGCCGACAAAATGCCGGTGTGCCCGACCATGTCGCTGTTGGCGAAATTACAGACGATAGCGTCGTATTTTTTGGTCTCGATGGCGGCGACCAGTTGGTCGGTCACCTCGTAGGCGCTCATCTCCGGCTTGAGGTCGTAGGTGGCGACCTTGGGCGAGGGCACCAGCACGCGGTCTTCACCAGGAAACGCGGTTTCAACACCGCCGTTGAAGAAGTAGGTCACGTGTGCATACTTCTCGGTTTCAGCGATGCGCAGCTGTTTGAGACCCTGCTGCGCAATATATTCGCCAAAGCCGTTGGCGACGCTTTGCGGCGCGAAGGCAGCCGGCAGGTCGAATTCCTCGCCGTAGCTGGTCAGCGTGCAGTAATAGCCGAGTTGCGGCACCCGCTCACGCGTAAAGCCGCTGAAAGCCGGGTCGGTCAATGCACGTGTCATCTGACGTGCGCGGTCGGCACGGAAATTCATAAAGATACAGACGTCGCCGTCTTTCATCGACGTCGCTGCGGCACCGGCCGCCACGATCGACGTGGCTTTGACGAATTCGTCGTTTTCGCCGCGCGCGTAGGCGTTGTGCAAGGCTTCGACGGCGCTGGCGGCCTGATAAGCGGCCTTGCCGGTGGTCAATAGGTCATAGGCTTCCTGCACGCGTTCCCAGCGCTGGTCGCGATCCATCGCGTAATAGCGTCCGACCACCGAAGCGATGCGCCCGCCCTTGAGTTCGGCGCATTTTTTTTGCAAGAGCAGCAGCGAGGCTTCCGCACTTTTCGGCGGGGTATCGCGGCCGTCGAGAAAAGCGTGTACGCAGACATCGGCAACGCCGCCCTTGACCGCCATTTCAAGCATCGCCGCAATCTGCGTTTCCTGACTGTGCACGCCGCCAGGCGAGACGAGACCCATGATATGCAGCGTCGTGCCTTTGCTGCGCGCCGTTTCCACAGCTTTGCCGAGCACTGCGTTGGTGGCGAATTCGCCGCTGGCGATTGCTGCCTCGATGCGCGTGAGATCCTGATAAACGACGCGCCCCGAACCGATATTCAGGTGGCCGACTTCGGAATTGCCCATTTGTGCTGCCGGCAGTCCGACCCATTGTTCAGAGGCGTCAATGGTGGTGTGCGGAAAGCGGTTCCAGAAAAAATTCCAATGCGGTTTGCGCGCCTGACAGATGGCGTTGTTGTCGCATTCCTCGCGATGGCCGAAGCCGTCGAGTATGATCAGCAATACGGGCGTTACAGGCATGATTTATCGGTGTTCTTCAAGATGGAAAGCCGGCCCGCATTTTAAGCCCATTTGTTTGTTTTCAGCGCGACCCGCCAAGAGTTGTTTTGCCCGCGCCATCCGGTGTTGCTAAAATCCGCGCTTCTGCATGCTGTGCATGCCAAAGGAAAAAAGTTGGACGCATCCTTTTTCGTTTTTCTGCAAAAAAGCCCCTTCAACATGGCGTTGTTTGGCACGGCGGTGGTCACCGGTTGCATGCTGATGTGGCCGTTGTTCGGCCGTCTCGCCGGCGGAGAGGCGCCGCAGGTCGGTCCTTTTGAGGCGGTTAATCTGATCAACCGCCGCGATGCAGTGGTGATCGATGTGCGCGACAAGACGGCGTATGACGCCGGTCGTCTGCCCAATTCACGTCATCTGCCGATGGCCGAGCTTGCCACGCGTCTGGGCGAGCTGGAAAAATTCAAAACGCGTCCCTTGCTCATCAACTGCGCCCCTGGTGTGGCGGGCAAGGTTTGTGCAACGTTGACACAGGCCGGTTTCAAGGAAGTGTTCGCGTTGCGTGGGGGTATGAGCGGGTGGGCGGAGGCCAGCCTGCCGGTGGAGAAATAAATGGCGACAGTTCGCATGTATAGCACGGGCGTATGCCCTTATTGTGTGATGGCCGAGAAACTGCTGGTGTCCAAGGGCGTGGCGGTTGAAAAAATCCGCGTCGATCTGGATACCGAAAAACGCGGCGAGATGATGCAGCTCACAGGACGCCGCACGGTGCCGCAGATTTTTGTCGGCGAAACGCACGTCGGCGGATACGACGATCTTGCTGCTCTTGATCAGGCCGGCAAGCTGGATGAATTGCTGCGCAGCTGATCTTGCGCAATACCGTTTGGAAAACACATGAGTGAAGCGCTGCAACCGATATTTGCCATCGAAAAGATTTACCTGAAAGACCTCTCCGTCGAGGTGCCCAATGCGCCGGAGGTGTTTGCCGAGCGTACCGCACCCGAGGTCGGCGTCGAGATCAACAGCGAAGCGCGCGAGGTGCAGCAGGGCATGTTTGAGGTGGCGTTGAAAGTGACGCTCACCGCCAAGATCGGCGACAAGGTGATGTTTCTGGTCGAGGCTGCGCAGGCCGGCCTGTTTCAAATCCGCAATGTGCCGCCGCAGGATATGGGGCCGTTACTCGGCATCGCCTGTCCGAACACCTTGTTCCCCTATGTTCGCGAAACGATTTCCACCGTGACCTCGCGTGCGGGCTTTCCGCCGGTGGTGCTGGCGCCGATGTCGTTTGAGACCATTTATCAACAGCAGGTCGAACAGCAGATGCTGGCGGCGCAGGGGGCGGGTGGCAAGCCCAACTAATGCCGTGAAGCATGCCGCCCGCCTGTGTTTGTGCGGCATGCTGTGTCTGGCGGCCGCGGCGCAGGCCGCCGAGTTTCGTTCGGTCGGCGAGCATGCGGCGGTGTTGTTTGATGGGCCGTCGCTCAAGGCCAAAAAAACACATGTCGTCGGCAGCGGTTATCCGGTCGAAATCATCGTTACTCTCGAGGGCTGGTACAAGGTTCGCGATGTCAGTGGCGGGTTGGCCTGGATCGAAGGAAAAAATCTTACTGAACGACGGACCCTGATCGTCAAGGCGCGGCTGGCCGATGTGCGCCAGACAGCGTCCGATAGCGCGCCCGTGGTGTTTCAGGCCGAGCAAAACGTATTGCTCGATCTTGCCGAGCTCGGCGATGGGCTGTGGGTGCGCGTCACTCATCGCGACGGCCAAAGTGGTTATCTCCGCACGACGCAGGTCTGGGGCTTATGAAGCTTGCGGTGCTCGGCGCCGGCGCCTGGGGCACGGCGATCAGTATCGGTCTGGCGGCGCGCCATACCGTTACTTTGTGGGCACGTGACGCGGCACTCGCCGATACCTTGCAGGCACGGCGTGTCAATGCGCGTTATCTGCCCGACATTGCATTCCCTGCATCGCTCAAGATCACCGCGCAGCCCGCGCAGGCGCTGGCCGGTTGCGAGCTGGTGCTGGTAGCGACACCAACGGCCGGGTTGCGCCCGGCTCTGCGGCATATTCTCGCTTCTGGTCATGCTGTGCCGGTGCTCTGGTTGTGCAAAGGTTTTGAGAGTGAGACGGCGCAACTGCCACACGAAATTGCCGCTGCCGAATTGCCGGCGACGATGCTGCGCGGCGCGTTGTCGGGGCCCAGTTTTGCGCTGGAAGTCGCACGCGGTTTGCCGACCGCACTGACTCTTGCCAGTGGAGACCCGGATTTCGCCCGGCGCATGGCGCGCGAGCTGCACGCGCCCGCGTTGCGGATTTATTCCAGCGATGACGTGCCAGGTGTTGAAGTGGCGGGGGCGGTAAAAAATGTGATGGCGATCGCTTCCGGTATTAGTGACGGGCTGGGTCTGGGCGCCAATGCGCGTGCCGCGCTGGTGACACGCGGGCTGGCGGAAATCACCCGGCTGGGTTTAAAGCTCGGTGGACGGATTGAAACCTTTATGGGTTTGACCGGCGTCGGTGATTTGATACTGACCTGCACTGGCGACCTTTCGCGCAATCGCAATGTTGGGCTGAAGCTTGCGCAGGCGCGCCCGCTTGACGAGGTTTTGCGCGAACTCGGGCACGTCGCTGAAGGTGTCAACACGGCGCGCGAGGTAAACCGGCTGGCCACCGCGTTGGGCATCGAAATGCCGATCACGCGCGCAGTGTGCCGTGTGCTCGATGGCGAGGTGGCCGCGCGTGACGCTGCGCAAGAACTGTTACGGCGCGACCCGACTTCCGAGTATTAGCGTCGCGCGTCACGCTATATAGCGTGCCATTTTGGCGCTGGATGGTCGGCAACTAAATCGCGCAATGCCTCAAGAAAATCTAGATATAGCTAGTGTCCTGGCAGAGCACGCGCTTACATCAAGGCGTTTCTGCGGCGCCGCTGAAACCGCATTGCCGCCACGCTTCGAAGGTGATGACGGCCACCGAATTGGCCAGATTGAGGCTGCGGCTTTGCGCCGTCATCGGGATACGCAGGCGTTCGCTGGCGGCAAAGGTTGCCAGCATTTCGTCGGGCAGGCCGCGCGTTTCGGGGCCGAAGATAAAGGCGTCGCCCGGCTCAAAACGCGTCTGGTCGTAACGCGCAGAGCCGCGCGTGGTGATGGCGAACTGGCGCGCGTTGCCCAGCGCGCTGCGGCAGGCGTTCCAGTCATCGTGTAGCACGACCGCGGCCCGCTCGCGGTAGTCCATGCCAGCCCGCTCAAGCTGGCGGTCGCTGATCGAAAACCCCAGCGGCCGGACCAAATGCAAACGGCAGCCGGCATTGGCGCAGATGCGCATGATGTTGCCGGTATTGGGCGGGATTTCCGGCTGGTAGAGAACGATTTCAAACATTGGC
>CAIWNB010000198.1 GCA_903913965.1 uncultured beta proteobacterium | reverse complement strand
GCCACAATCGGCAGGCCGAAAACGAAGGGCCAGTAATTCACCACAAAGCCCGAAGCGTAGATCAAGGCCTGGGTTTGCAGCGGCAGGGCGACCCCCATCGATTTGAGCAGTTGTACGATCTGCGGCACCAGATAGACCAGCATGAAGATCATTACCGCGGAGACGACCACCAGCACAAAAGCCGGATACATCAATAGCCGTTTGGTTTGGGAGGCGAGTTCATCTTGCCATTTCAGCGTGGCGCCGA
Organism: uncultured beta proteobacterium; assembly: GCA_903913965.1. Classification (GTDB taxonomy): domain Bacteria; phylum Pseudomonadota; class Gammaproteobacteria; order Burkholderiales; family SG8-41; genus PALSA-1004. The sequence continues at coordinate 18,164 of CAIWNB010000198.1, read as the reverse complement.
GATTGGCGAAGATCTCAGTAAGGCGTCCGGCCTGTTCGCCGGCGCGGATCAGGCTAACAAACACGTTGTCAAATACATGCGTGTGCTGCGACATGGCCTGCGAGAGCACGCGGCCACCCTGCATATCCTCGGTCAGGCTGGTGAGTATCTCGCGAAAGCGCGGGTTTTCAATCGAGTCGCGCAGATCGCTGATGCCTTCGAGCATCGGAATGCCAGAGCGTGCAATTTGCTCCATGTCGAAACAGAAGGTGATCAAATCGCGGCGCGTGACGCTGCCGCCCCCGCCGAATCCGCTCGCCGTTTTTTCGATTTCGCGAAAGGTGATGAGATCAAGTCCCATGCGGCGTAGCCGCAGTTCCAGATCGACATCGTTGGCTGCATCAAGAGCGCCGCGCGCCGGGTGCCCGCTTTTGTCGACAGCTTTGTATTGAAAGGCGGGCATGATGAATGGTCAGCTAAAGCGCCCGGTGAGGTCGATGGTGCGGGAAATTTCGGCGAGGCTGCTGGTGCCGTTGAGCACCAGTGCGATGGCCTCCTCCGCCAGCGGCCGGAAATTATTGGCCATGGCCGCTGTGCGCAGTTCTTTGGCGGTTGCGCGTCGCGCCACCAGTTCATCGAGCTCGACATCCATCAGCAGTAATTCCATCACGGAACGGCGGCCTTTGAAACCCTTGTTGTCGCAACGCGCACAGCCGACTGGCCGGTAGAGATGTTCAACGTCGGTGCCACCGGTGCCCAGAATTTTGCGTTCCTCCGGCGTCGGCATGTAAGCCTCTTTGCAGTGCAGGCACAACGTGCGCACCAGACGCTGTGCCACCACACCGATGATATTGCCGGCCATGATGTCGGGTTGTATGCCGATGTCGAGCAGACGGGGGAAGGCGCCCAAGGCCGAGTTCGAGTGCAGGGTTGAAAAAACCTGGTGACCGGTCATCGCCGCACGGAAGGCCATTTCTGCGGTATCGCGATCGCGGATTTCGCCGACCAGGATGATGTCGGGGTCCTGCCGCATCATCGAGCGGATACCGTTGGCGAAGTCCATGCGCACCGCTTCGTTGACCGAGGTCTGCCGCATCAGTGTCAGCGGGTATTCGACCGGATCTTCGAGGGTCATGATATTCACCGATTCGTCGTTCATTTGCGACAGCAGTGAATACAGCGTGGTGGTCTTGCCGCTACCGGTCGGGCCGGTGACGATCAGGATGCCTTCTGGCCGCGCCAGCATAAGGTTGAGCCGCAGCATGGTTTGCGGCGGCAGATTCATCTTGTCGAGACTGATGATCGATTTTTCGCGATCAAGAATCCGTAGCACGATATTTTCGCCGTGCACCGTGGGGTGGGTGGAGACGCGGAAATCAATCGGCCGTCCGTTCAGGGTGAGCGAAATACGACCGTCCTGCGGCGCGCGCGTTTCGGCGATGTTCATCTCGCTGATCACCTTGATGCGGACGGTGATGCCGGGCATATAGGTTTTGTGCAGGCTGCGCACGGTCTCCAGCACGCCGTCGATGCGATAGCGTATGCGCAGAAACGCGTATTCGGGTTCGAAGTGGATGTCCGAGGCGCCGCGTTTGACGGCGTCGACCAGCAGTGCGTTAACCAGGCGCACCATCGGTTGCGTATATTCCTCGCCGGCGGCCCCCAGGCTCTGGTAATCGATTTCGCCGGTTTCGATTTCTTGCAGAATGCCATCGACCGAGAGTTCATAACCGTAAAACTGGTCGAAGTAGTCTTCGAGCTGGGCTTCACCGGCGAGCTGGGTCTTGATCTCGATGCCGGCACCAAGCGAGGCGCGCAACTGGTCGAGGGCGACCACGTTGAAAATCTCGGTGGTAGCGATCGTCAGCTGGCGTTCTTCGGTGTTGTATGCAATCGGCAACACACGGTGGCGGCGGGCGAAATCCTGCGGCACCAGTTTCAACGCTTCGGGGTCGGCGACCACTTGCGCAAGGTCGATGGATTCCTGGCCAACCGTCCGCGCCATGATGTCGCGGATTGCCGCTTCGGTGATAAAACCCAGGCGTACCAGCTGGCGGCCGATTGGAATATTGTTTTGTTTCTGTTCGGCGAGCGCAATGCCGAGTTGATCAGGCGTCACCAGACCCTGCTGAATCAGCAGTTCGCCTAATCGTAATTTTTTGCGCTGTTCGGACATGACGTTATTTTAGCGTTGCGAATGCGTCGCGCCGATGGGAAAAAATCCGGACGGTTGAGCCAGCGGCACGCGCGTGGACCGGCGTGTTATCGGACAACTTTTTCGAGCTTGCCGATGCGTTCTTCGGCGGTTACGGTGCTGAAGTTGATCTGCCCCTTCAACGCCGCGAGCTGCAGCGCACGACGGTAAAAGTTGAGTGCTGTTTTCGGCTGGCCGATGTGTTCGAGTGCAACCGCCAGGTTAAACGCATAGTCGGGATTATCCGGCTGCAATTGATGCGCTTGAAAAAACGACTGTTGTGCGTCCGGCCAGCGCTTCTGGTCGACATAGGTGATGCCCAGAGCGAAATGCAGGTAGGCGGCAGCCGGTTCCCGCGCAATCAGTTGTTTGACGCGTGTTTCTGCAGACTGCGGATCAGCGCGGCCGAGCATGCCGACCAGCGCCGCTTGGGCCAGCGCGTGGCGCGGATCAAGTTCGAGAATTTTTAAATAGCGTCGCGTCGCTTCTTCGTTGTTGCCCTGTTGTGTGGCGATGGCGGCAAGCCCGAGCAGGGCGTCGATGTTCGCTGGTTCGCTGCGTAGCACCTGGTTGTAGAGGCGTTGCGAGGCGTCAAGATTGCCTGTATTCAGCGCAGCATAGGCTTCCGTCAGCAATGGGTTGAGGACGGGCCCGCCAGCCCCGGCGGTGACTTTGATATTGTCGCGCGGCGCGTCGGAGGCGACGGGTAGGGGTAGCGGGAGCGCGCTGATCTGCGGCGCAGTCGCAGTGGCACTTGCGGTTGAACCGGGCGTAGTACGCGTACCTTTTCTTTCGAGATCCACCGCGGCTGCAGTTCTCTGTGCCACTGTTGCAGCGGTGGCGATTGCGTTCGCCAGCGCAGGCAGTGGAATGGCCGGTGCAACCGCGCTGCCGTCTTTACTCGCTGTTGCGGTTACGGCGTCAGGTGCGGCCCGGGGTACTTCGGTTTCACCTAGGGAGGAAAGTGGCGGTGGAGTTTGTGCCGCGTTTGTCGGTGCCGGCGCAACGGGGGCAGGGTTGACCTGTGCCGTTTGCGGCGGACGTGGGGCCTGTTTTACAAACAGGGCCGGATTGGTTAGCTGCAGATAAACGTATCCGCCGTAGCTTACAGCCACCAGCCCCGCCACCACGCTGAACACGAACAGCGGGCGTGTGCGCAGTATGCCGGGGCTGGAGCGTGCATCGCGCCCGGCTTGCATCACGCTTGCGGCTTTGGCCGATGGTTTGGCTTCTGCGGATGTGTTGCTGCGAGTCGCTGGCGAAGCCGCAGCAGCAGGCGCCAGTTCCGGTGTCACGCTGGCATTTTCGGGCACCGGCTCTAGCGATAAGCCTGTTGTCACAGGACTCGCAGGTGTGACGGCCTCGCCACCCTCGCGGTCTTTGGCGGCCTTTTCCAAGGCCTTCATCAAGAGGCTCATTTAGCGGTACCGGCTTTCGCGGCTTCCGCAGAGGGCGTTATTTCAGATTGGCGTGGCAACAGCCGTTCAAAGAATTTTAGCTCTTCACTTTCGAGTGACGGAGATGAAATTACCGAAGGGCGCAGAAAAATTATGAGTTCTGATTTAGTTAGCTGATCATTTCGGTAGCCAAAGAGTTCACTCAAAATTCCGGTGTTAGCTGAATTGCCGATTCCCGGCACAGAATTGCGATTGTACTGGGTGATGTCCTGCATTAATCCGCCAAGTATTGCTGTTTGTCCGCTAGTAAGTTGGAGCACCGACTCCATTTCACGTTTTTGTAGTTGCGGGACTTTGCTAACCACACCTTGTTTGGCGAGTTCAGGGTTTGGATCGTTTACGAAATCCAGAAGACGAGTAATGCTTGGGCGTACGCTAAGCATGATCTGCCCGTTTTCATTTATCTGCGGCGTCATACTCATAACAACGCCAACTTCCAGTGTTGTTGGTGTTGTACTAATTGTCGGTAGCGTAGTAGTGGTAGCATTTTGCGTGGCGGGAGTTACGCTAACAGTGAAAAAAACAATATCATCGGTTACTTTTAATAGGGCTGTCTGGTTGTTCATGGCCATCAGCTTGGGGCTGGATAGTACTCTGGTGCTGCCGAACTGATTTAAAAGCCTTATTGCTGCAGAAATATTTCCGATCTGAGAGTTTGCGTTCGCATAACCGATAGCAAATGTGGGCGGAGTTCCAATATTTCCAGCTAGCAGTGTTTGCTGAAATGTAACGCCCCCACTAATTGCGAGCCGACTCCAGTCAACCCCCGCTTGGTATTGATCAGATAGCTTAACTTCAACGATTGTGGCCTCTATCAATACCTGACGCTGCGCTTGGCTTTGGACCTTTGCCAGATATGCCTGTACCAACTCATGCTGAGTTTCAGTTGCGCTTACGGTGATAATCCCAGAAATAGGATTCACTAATACATCTTCCGGGCGATTACGGTTTGAAAGGCCGGTTGCCGCGTCACCTACTTTGTCAGTTTCTGTAGTGCCTAAGGGTTTCCCTGATCCCAATGCTGCTGCGGGTGCCGCTTTAGTGTCCTGGAGCCGAAGTTGAAGTTCTGTACGATAAAGTGCTGCACGATCGGCTTTCGCTTTAGTAGATTGATTTTGAACTGACGCCAAAATGCCTCTTAAATCGATTTCAAGTATTTTCCAAAAATCGTTTTGTGTCGTTGTGGTTACTGATGCGGTCGATAGCTGTTGTCCGCCCCCTGAAGCTGGGGTGGCGCTAGCGTTAATTCGACCCGAAACACTTGTGACGGAACTTGAATTCCGAATCATGTTCACATAGTTGATTTGATAGGTTTTGCTATAGGCTTCATCTGGCGTTACTGATAACGTATTTCCAATTTGACGGTATTTAATACCGACTTGCTTGGATATGCGATCGAGGATTGAAGGGAGTGTTTCGTCTATCGCATTAATGCTTACCTGACCGTCCAAACCGGGGTGAATATCAATGTTCTGTTTGGTGTCCCGCGCCAGTGCGAACAACAGTTCTTTGACCGGAACCTCGCTGACCACTACGGTATAAGTCGGCGCCTTGACTGCGGGTTTGGGCGCGGGCACAAAGTTGCTGACGCGTGCCGGCGACGGCAGATCCGACTCGGGCGTTTTTACTGCCGCGGGCTTGATGTGTCCTTCGGATTGCGGCAGGACCGAACTCTTGTAGCAGCCGCTGAGTGCCAGAGCGAACATTGCGCACGTGATCCAGAGGCGGGCAGCCCGGGGCGCATTTTCAAATGTGTGCGTTGTAGATTCCGGTGCCAAGTGCGCAGACATGTTGCGGTCTCCCAATGTCGGGTCTCTTTCCCCATGCGCTGCGCGCCTGCGGAACTCCCATTTAGCCTTGCAGCAACGAGGCAGAATACCGGCCGCAATGACACCCCTTAAGGCGACTGGTTCTGGGCGATTTCGGTGCGTATTCCTTGTGCCGTTCGCAAGATCGGTTTTGTGGCTCTGAGTGCTGGCGGTAGCTGATTAAGCGCTTCTTGCGCGGCTCCGCGGTCAGCAAATGAGCCGTATAAAACGGTCATCGACGGTTTTTGCTTCGCTAAGGTACGGTACACAAAAACTTCATTTATTTCAACATATTTGGCTATTCCGTTCAGATGATTCTTGAGCTGTTGCGGATTGTCAGCCCCCAGCAACTGTATTGTGTGGGCGTTATTGCCCGCAGAGGCTAGCCATTCCGTGCCGGCGCGCAGGCGTGTCTGAATCAAATTGTCATTGCTAACTTGTGCCATGGGCGACGGCGCTGCAGGAGGCTTTTCAGAGGGTTTTGGTATTTTTTCAGCAGACTTGTTTGCGCCTATATCAGTCGTAGGCGCAGCGACTGAGGGCAGCTCGCTGTTCGTTGCGGGTGTTGTTGATGGCGGTGTCGTTGCGTGCGTCGACAGGGGGAGCGTGACTGCTGCCGTTTCAGGCCCGATTTTTGAATAAGAGGGTTCCCCACCAACGCTTTCAGCAGAAGTGGGGGCTCGCTGAAAATGTTGCGCTAAAGATAGCAAACCAATACCCAGCAGTGCGCCGATACCGAGGGCCAGTGCGATAAAACCGGGGCCGCGCCCAGCTGCTGGCGACTCATAATGGCTGAATTCGCAGTCGCGTATCGCGGCTTTGACGTGTTGCCGGTTGACCGTGTGGGTGTTTTCGGCGAACGCCGCCAGTAACGCTTTGTCTGCGATCAGATTGACCCGGCGGCTTAACCCCCCCGACGCTTTGGCCATGGCGTTGATGACCGCCGCTGAAAAAAGGTCCGGGCCGCGGTAGCCAGCGGCGCGCAAGCGGAAATTCAGATAGTCGCCGATCTCGCCCGTTTTCAGTGGACTGAGGCGGAAGCTATGTGTAATCCGTTCACGCAGCTGGCGAATATTCGTTTGACGCAGGTTGTCGTCGAGTTCAGGTTGGCCGAAGAGGACTATTTGCAACAATTTGCTGCTCGCCGTTTCGAGGTTGGACAGCAGTCGTATTTCTTCTAATGTCGCGATCGGCATGCTTTGTGATTCTTCGACGAACATGACGACCTGTTTGCCCGCGGCGTGTCGTTCGAGCAGGTGCGCGTGTATCAATTGCATCAGATCGAGATGCCCCGCATCGCGCGCCGGTTTGAGGTGCAGTTCGAGTGCGATCGCTTGTACGATTTCGTCTGGCGATACGCTCGGATTGGCGATGTAGGCGGTCTCAACGTTCTCCGGCAGCCGCGATTGCAGCATATTGCACAGCATGGTTTTGCCGCTGCCGACTTCGCCGGTTACCTTGATGATGCCCTCGCCCTGGCTGATCGCATAGATCAGCGCTTCGAGTATGGGCCCGCGGTTTCCGCCGCCGAAAAAGAAATCGGTGTCGGGGGTGATGCGGAATGGCGGTTGTGTCAGTCCGAAATGGGTGTAGTACACGTGCTAGCTCCCGTCCGCGGTATCGGGTGTTATGGTCATGCGGCTATTGGGTTGAATCAGGCGCATCGCCAGACGTGTTGTAGTTTTGCATCCGGCTGTAGAGCGTGGTGCGATGTATGCCCAGGAGTTTGGCTGCTTGCGAGAGATTGCCCTGAGTGATGGCAAGGGCTGCTTCGACATAACCTTTTTCCCACTGCTGCAGCGTCAGATCGAGATTGAAATTTTTCTGCAGCTGTAGGTGTTTCCTGGCCGCTTCGAGCACCGTCTTGAAGTCCTGGCCGGCAGCCAGCCCCGGCAGTTCGACGGTCATGCTTTCCATGTCGAGTTCGGCCTGCAATTGCTCGCTGTTGACGGACTGCCCGGCGCACTTGGTGGTCAGGCGGATGACGATATTACGCAACTCACGCACATTGCCGGGGAAGCCATAGTCAAGCCAGATGCTACGTGCCGCCTTGTCGAGGTCGAAGGCTTGCACGCCGGCCTGGCGGGCGTAAAAGTCGCGGAAGTGATCGAGCAATATTTCTTTGTCTTCAAACAGATCACGCAGGGCGGGCACGGCAATCGTAAATACCGACAGCCGATGGTAGAGATCAGCGCGAAAACGACCGTTACGGATTTCCTGGCGCATATCGCGGTTGGTCGCCGCGATCACCCGTGCGTTGCTCATGCGGCTTTGCGTTTCGCCGACGCGTTGATACTCGCCGTTTTCCAGTACGCGTAATAATTTCGCCTGCAGTTCCAGTGGCAGCTCGCCGATTTCGTCGAGAAACAGTGAGCCATCTTTGGCATCTTCGAAATAGCCGGCGCGCGATGTCGTCGCCCCGGTGAATGCGCCCTTGCTGTAACCGAATAAAGTGGGTTCGACCAGATTAGGCGAAATCGCCGCGCAGTTGAGGGCGAGAAAAGGTCTGCTGGCACGGCTGCTCTGGCGGTGTAGCGCGTTAGCAATCAATTCCTTGCCACTGCCCGATTCGCCCTCGATCAGAACCGGAAACGGCGCATTGGCATATTGCGAGATTTGCTGACGTAATTTTTCGATCAGCATGCTGCTGCCGATCAGGCCGCCTTCGTCCGGTTTGGCGCTGATTTCAGCGCTGCGGATTTGCAGCGATTCAAGCAGCAGCCGTTTGATGATTTCCGGTTCGCAGGGTTTGGCGATGAACTCGATCGCGCCCAACGTCCGCGCGTGGCGAGCGTTGGTCTCGTCGTTCTGACCCGATAGCACAAGAATTTTGATCGTCGGCGAAGTCGCGATCAGTTCGCCGATCAACTTGAAACCCTCGTCGGGACGGTGCGGCGTGGGCGGCAGGCCAAGGTCGATTAATGCCAGTTGCGGCGGGGTGTCGATCTGCCGCAACAGGCTTTTGACCTGTGCACGTGACTCGGCCACAAACACATTAAAGTCGCGGCTCAGCACGAAGTTCAGCGTGTCGCTGATCAACGGGTCATCGTCGACAATCAGCAGGTCCGGTTTGGCTGGTGTTTGTTCCAAAGCTCCCCCATTTCGCGATCGGCTATTCTGCCAGATCGCATTGTGTGCTGATAGTATGGTCGTAGATGCATCGCGCTCAGGAGGCTACAGGTCCGTCGATACAGCGCAAAAAAGCCGCTTCCAGTGCAACCTCGCCGAATTGCTCGCATAGCGACTGCGGCGTGCCACAAAAACGCAATTCTCCGGCATGCATGACTGCCATGTGGTCGCAAACCTCTGCCACATCTGCCAGCGCATGCGAGGTAAACAATAGCGTGCGTGAGCGTTGCTTGAGTGTTTGCAACTGTCGTTTGAACAGTGCGCGTGCCTTGGGGTCGAGGCCGCTGGTCGGTTCGTCGAACAGATAGAGTTCCTTGTCCGCAAGTAACTGGGCGGCGAGGCCAATTTTTTGTGTCATGCCCTTTGAGTAGCTGCGCACCGGGCGGGTCAGCGCCGAAGTGTCGAGGTCCAGAGCCTCCAGCATGTGCGCTGCCGCGTCGGGTTCGTATTGCATCGCCTGCATTTCGAGCGTGTAGCGGAGGAAGTCGGCGCCGGTCAGGTAGTAGGGCGGGTTGAGGCGTTCCGGCAGAAAGGCCAGCCGTGCCCGCGCTCCAGGCGCATTGTGCGCCATGCCGAACAGCTCAATCGTACCGCTCTCAAAGGTGCAGAAATCGAGCAGGCATTTGAGCAGCGTGGTTTTGCCGGCACCATTGATACCAACCAGGCCGAAAAACGCGCCGCGTGGAATTTCAAATGAAATGCCGTGCAGCACTTTGGCCTGGCCATAATTTTTCGTGACGCCGGCGAAGCGGATTGCGGGTTCGGACATGATCGGGCTTGACTGTGATCTGGCCCGCTATCTTAGCGTATCGCTGGCTTGCCGCCGGTCGGTTGGCGGGGCTTGTTCCATTGTGATGTTGGGGCTGACTGATTAGAATCCATGCTTTTGCAAATGTGCCCCTATCGTGGCGACTGATAATCTCGTCGAAATCAGCGGTGTTGGATATGCCTACGACAAGCGTCGTACGATTTTGTCCGATATCGACATGAAGATTCCGCGCGGCAAGGTCGTGGCTATCATGGGTATCAGTGGTTCGGGCAAAACCACGCTATTGCGGTTGATCGCTGGTTGGTTCAAGCCAACCCGCGGCGATATCCGTGTCGATGGCGTGCTGACACGCGAACTCGATCGCGACGGCCTCTATTCGATGCGTCGTCGGATGGGCATGTTGTTCCAGTTTGGCGCCCTGTTCACGGACCTCTCGGTTTATGACAACGTGGCGTTTCAAATGCGCGAACACACCGACCTGTCTGAATCGATGATTCACGATATTGTCATGATGAAGTTGCACGCTGTGGGCCTGCGCGGGGCGCATCATTTGATGCCCTCCGAATTGTCTGGCGGTATGTCGCGTCGCGTGGCGCTGGCGCGGGCGATTGCGCTTGACCCGATGCTGATGATGTATGACGAGCCGTTTACCGGACTTGATCCGATCGCGCTCGGAGTGATCCGCAAGCTGGTGCGGCGGCTCAACGACACGCTCGGCTCGACGTCGATTATCGTCACGCATGATGTGCAGGAGGCGCTCGACATCGTGGATTACGTCTATTATCTCTCCGAGGGTGTGATGGTCGCGCATGGCACGCCCGAGGAAATGCGTGCCTCGACCGATCCGCTGGTGCGGCAATTTGTGTGGGGCGAGGCGGACGGCCCGGTCGCTTATCAATATCCGAGCCGGAAATTCAACGAGGAGCTCGAGCTTGTTTAATCGCGGCGCCATTATCAATATCCGCGGCCTCGGTCACCGCACCATCGATTCGGTGATGCGTTTCGGCTACGCCTCGCGCTTCTTCGCGCTGACGCTGCTGAATTCCGGCGCCTGTTTCCGTCGTCCGCACCTGATCGTGCGCGAACTGTATTACACCGGCGTGCAGTCGATGATCATCATCCTGGTGTCGGGTTTGTTTGTCGGTATGGTGCTCGGTTTTCAGGGTTATCAAACGCTCAATACCTACGGCTCTGAATCAGCGCTTGGTGTGCTGGTGGCACTGTCGCTGGTGCGCGAACTGGGGCCCGTGGTGTCCGGCCTTCTGTTTGCGAGTCGCGCCGGTTCGGCGATGACTGCGGAGATTGGTCTGATGAAAACCACCGAACAGCTCTCGGCGATGGAAATGATGGCGGTCGATCCGATTGCGCGCGTAGTGGCGCCGCGCTTCTGGGCAGGTGTGGTGTCGATGCCCCTGCTGGCGGCGATTTTCAGTGCGATGGGTGTTTATGGCGGCTATCTGATCGGCGTTGTGTTGATTGGTGTTGATGACGGTTCGTTCTGGTCGCAGATGCAAAGTGCAGTCGATTTCCGTGAAGATATTGTCAATGGTGTGATCAAGAGTGTTGTCTTTGGCGTTGCCGTGACCTGGATCGCTCTGTTTGAGGGCTATGATTCGCCGCCTACAGCGGAGGGCGTTTCTGGCGCGACGACGCGCACCGTGGTGACCTCGTCGCTGGCGATTCTGGGGCTTGATTTTGTTTTAACCGCATTTATGTTTCGGGGGATCTAATGGAACGCTCGACGATTGATCTTTGGGTCGGTTTGTTTATGGTGGCTGGACTGGGTGCGCTGACGATACTTGCGCTGAAAGTCGGCAATATGGGCAGCGTGGGTAGCAACGAAACCTACCAGTTGTCGGCTGAATTCACCAACATCGGCGGTCTGAAGCCGCGTGCCGCAGTGAAAAGCTCCGGCGTGGTGGTTGGTCGCGTGTCCGGGATTATTTTTGATAACGAGAAATTTGTCGCGCGCGTATCGATGAACATCGACAGCCGTTACAAGTTTCCGCAGGACACTTCTGCATCGATACTGACGGCAGGCTTGCTGGGCGAGCAGTATGTTGGTTTCGAGGGCGGGGCCGAAGACAAGCCGCTTACGCCAGGCGCGACGCTGAAGCTTACGCAGTCGGCGGTGGTGCTGGAGAAGCTGATCAGCCAGTTCATGTATAGCAAGGCGGACGGTTCTGCAGGCAAGTAGTCTGCGCGAAGGCAAAAAATATGACGCAAGGGAAGGAAGCAGCATGATGAATATATCGATGGTTCGAATGGCCGGATGCTTTTTGCTCGCTGGCCTGCTTGGTTTGACGCAGGGTGTCTGCGCGCAGGATGTGGCGCCGGATGTACTGGCGAAGAAAGTCACTGATGAGGTGCTGACGATACTGCGCGCTGACAAGGAGATCCAGGCCGGCAACACGCGCAAGCTCTACGACCTGGTCGAGGCGAAGGTGCTGCCGAATTTCAATTTCACGCGCATGACGCGGCTTGCCGTTGGCGCGCCGTGGCGCCAGGCCAGTGCCGCGCAGCAACAGAGCCTGACCAATGAGTTTCGCTCGTTGCTCGTGCATACCTATACCAGTGCCTTTTCGCAGTATCGCGATCAGGCGATCGAATACCGCCCGTTGAAAATGCAAGCGGCGGATACCGAGGTCACAGTGCAGTCGCGGATCAAACAAGCCGGCGGCGCGGATCCGATTGAAGTCAACTACAGCATGGAAAAAACCGACCAGGGCTGGAAGGTGTACGACGTGGTGATCGCCGGAGTTAGTCTGGTGCAGAACTATCGCAGCACTTTTAACAGCGAGATTCAGAAAAATGGCATCGATGGCCTGATCGCTTCGCTGACGAGCAAGAACAAGACGCTGGCCCAGCAAACCGCAAAAAAATGAGCGCCCAAATTGACAGCGACGGCAGCCGTCTGCGCGTCAGCGGGCCGATTACTCTGGCGACCGCCGCCGCACTGGCTGCGGCGGCCGACCTTCACCTTAAGGGTGACGTGGTGGTAGATTTGTCGGCTGTCACCGAGGTGGATTCGTCGGCGTTGAGTTTTATCTTTGAATGGCGGCGTGCCGCCCAGCGTCGTCACTGTAAGGTGTCGTTTTGCAATCTGCCCGCCAGTCTTGCCAGTCTCGCCGAACTCTACGGGGTCACCGACTTGATACCCGCCGCCGCGTGATGCATGGCGCGACGATCAGGCGTGATGGGATTCTTCCGCTTGAAATCCGGCCATTTAATCTGACTCTGTGGCGCCGCGGTTGAGATGATTCCAGCCATTCAGATTGAGCAGGTCGTCAAGCGCTACGGCGGGTTTACCGCACTGGCCGGCGTCAGCCTGCAGATTGAGCAGGGCGAATTTTTCGGATTGCTTGGCCCCAATGGGGCCGGCAAGACCACCCTCATCAGTATTCTTGCCGGCCTGAATATTGCCACGAGCGGCAGCACCGCGGTGATGGGGCATGACGTCGTACGCGGCTATCGCGAGGCGCGCCGCGCACTTGGCGTGGTGCCGCAGGAATTGGTTTTTGATCCATTTTTTACGGTGCGTGAAGCACTGACCATACAGTCCGGTTATTTCGGTTTGCGCAACAACGAGGCCTGGATCGAGGAACTGCTGCATTGTCTCGATCTCACTGAGAAGGCCGATACCAATATGCGTCAGTTGTCCGGTGGCATGAAGCGCCGCGTGTTGATCGGTCAGGCGCTCGTGCACAAGCCGCCGGTGATCGTGCTCGATGAGCCGACCGCCGGTGTCGACGTCGAGTTGCGCCAGTCGCTGTGGCAGTTTATCCGCCGCCTGAACCAGGACGGGCATACGATCGTGCTGACCACGCATTATCTCGAAGAGGCTGAGGCGCTGTGCGGCCGCATCGCCATGCTCAAGCGCGGAGAGATTGTCGCCAGCGACACCACAAAAAATCTGCTGAAAAGTTTTTCTGGCTGCCAGATCAAACTCAAATTGGCGCCGCCCGGTTTGCCAGCCGAACTGCAGTCGCTGTTGATGCAGGGCGACAGCGAAAACTGCCGCCTCGCCCTCGAGGGCTATGACGGTGTCGAGCGGGTGCTGGCCGCGTTGCGCGTGGCTGGTGTGCGCGTGCTGGAAATGGAAATCGCCCAGCCCGATCTTGAAGAAGTATTCGTCAAGATCATGAGCCATTGAGGATGCCGTGAGCCTTGATACCAACAAACTCCAGGCCCCGCCGCAGGCGCGTGCACTGACCGGGTTTCGTACTCTTTTCTACAAGGAATGGCTGCGCTTCTGGAAGGTCAATGTGCAGACGGTACTGGCGCCGGTGCTCTCGGCGTTGTTGTTTCTGCTGGTCTTCGGCCACACCTTGCGTAATACGGGCGAGCCCTACCCGGGCGTGGGTTATACGGCGTTTCTGGTGCCCGGACTGGCCATGATGTCGATGCTACAGAATGCGTTTGCTAATTCAAGCTCCAGTCTGATGCAGTCAAAGATGACCGGCAATATTATTTTTGTCTTGCTGCCGCCACTCTCCCACCGCGAGTTTTTCTTCGCTTATCTGCTGGCGGCGATTGCGCGTGGTTTGGTTTGCGGTGCCGGCGTGTTACTTTGCACCGTGTGGTTTGTCGGTTTGCGTTGCGAGCATCCGCTGTGGCTGGTGGTGTTTGCCCTGCTTGGCAGCGCAATCATGGGCGTGCTTGGCATGATCGCCGGCATGCAGTCGAACAAGATCGACGAACTGGCGGCCTTCCAGAACTTTATTATTCTGCCGCTGACCTTTTTGTCGGGGGTGTTTTATTCCATCCACTCGCTGCCGCCGTTCTGGCAGTCGCTGTCCCATCTGAACCCGTTTTTTTACATCGTTGATGGTTTTCGCTACGGATTTTTCGGCGTTGGTGACGTCTCGCCGTGGCTTTCAGCCGGAATCGTGGCAGTATGTCTGCTTGCGTTGTCGATGCTTACGTTGTGGCTGGTGAAAACCGGTTACAAAATGCGTCATTAACCGAAAGAACGGATTGAATTTATGATCACGCCCGAACAAGTCAAAAAATACATCGAGGCCGGCATGGCCTGCGAGCATGTTGAGGTCTCCGGCGACGGCCATCATTTTGAAGCGGTGATTGTCAGTGCGGCATTCAACGGCAAGCGCAAGGTGCAGCAGCATCAGGTCGTTTATCAGGCGTTGGGTGACCGCATGCGCGAGGAGATACACGCGCTATCGATGCAGACGCTGACTCCCGAGGAATGGGCGGCGCGCTGAATGTCGTGTGGCGCCGTCATCCATTATTCAACCGCACGAACAATTAAGTATAAGCACGGATAAACACGCATGGACAAGCTGATCATCGAGGGCGGCATCCCGCTCAAGGGCGAGGTGCGTGTCTCCGGCGCAAAAAACGCCACTCTGCCGATATTGTGCGCGGCCATCCTTAGCGCCGAACCGCTGCGTGTTGCGAACGTGCCGCATCTGCACGACGTGACGACGATGCTGGCGTTGCTGGCACAAATGGGCGTGCGGGTTTCGGTCGACGAAAAACTCGGCGTCGAGCTGGATGCCGGCGGCCTGAATAATCCGCTTGCACCTTATGAGCTGGTCAAGACCATGCGTGCCTCGGTGCTGGTGCTGGGACCGTTGCTGGCGCGTTGCGGTGAGGCCCGCGTTTCGTTGCCCGGTGGGTGCGCGATCGGCATGCGCCCGGTCGATCAGCACGTTAAGGCTTTTCAGGCGATGGGCGCGACGATCACTGTTGAGCATGGTTATATGCTGGCGCGCGCGCCGCGCCTGAAAGGCGCACACATCGTCACTGACATGGTCACGGTTACAGGCACCGAAAACATCATGATGGCGGCGACCCTGGCCGATGGCGAAACGGTCATTGGCAACGCGGCGCGGGAGCCGGAAGTGGTCGATCTGGCCAATTGCCTGATCGCGATGGGGGCGAAGATCAGTGGCGCCGGCACCGATACCATACGCATCACGGGTGTGCCGAGCTTGCATGCTGCCAGTCATCAGGTGATGGCCGATCGCATTGAAAGCGGTACTTTTCTGGCTGCCGCTGCGGCGACCGGTGGTGATGTACGTTTGTGCGACGCCAACCCGGCCATACTGGAAGCCGTAATCGACAAGTTGCGTGAGGCCGGCGCACAGATCGAGACCGGCGGCGACTGGATCCGTTTACGCATGAACGGCGAACTGAAGTCGGTGGGAGTGCGCACCGCGCCGTATCCGGCTTTCCCGACCGATATGCAGGCGCAGATCATGGCGCTCAATTGTGTGGCGCGCGGCACCGCCCTGATTACTGAAACGATATTCGAGAACCGCTTCATGCACGTGCAGGAGTTGCGCCGTCTCGGTGCGCGCATCGAAGTCGAGGGCAATACCGCGGTCGTGACCGGGGTTGATCATCTGGATGGTGCGGGTGTGATGGCAACCGACTTGCGCGCATCGGCGAGCCTCGTGATCGCCGGGCTGGTGGCGCGCGGCGAGACCACCATCGATCGTGTTTATCATCTGGATCGCGGTTATGAGTCGATCGAAGAAAAGCTCTCGCGTCTCGGTGCGCGTATCCGCCGTGTGCAGTGATCCCGGGGCAAACGGTAAATTCTGCTAATGTAATGACTATGGCTACTGACAACATCGTCGAGATCAGCGGTTTGCGCTTCGGTTATGGCGACCGCCCCTTGCTGACCGATATCACGCTCGCTATTCCGCGTGGCAATGTGGTTGGCATCATGGGGGCCAGCGGTTGCGGCAAGTCCACGTTGCTGCGTTTGATCGGTGGACAGCTGGTGCCGCAGGCCGGCAGCGTCAAGGTGGCTGGCCACAACGTGCACGAGTTAAGCCGTGATGCGCTCTACCGCTTGCGGCGTACGATGGGTATGCAGTTTCAGCAGGGCGGTTTGTTCACCGACCTGACGGTGTTTGAGAATATCGCCTTCCAGATGCGTGAACACACGCTGTTGCCCGACAGCATGATTCGCGATCTGGTGTTGATGAAGCTGGCCTCGGTGGGGCTGCGTGGTGCATCGCACCTGATGCCTTCCGAATTGTCCGGCGGCATGGCGCGTCGCGTCGGCCTCGCACGTGCGATTGCACTTGATCCGATGCTGATCATTTACGACGAGCCATTTGCCGGCCTCGATCCAATTTCCTGCAATGTGGTCGGCAACCTTATCCGCAAGCTTAATGATGCGCTGGGCGCCACTTCCATAGTGGTGTCCTACGACGCAGCCGAATCAATGCGGGTTATTGACCACGTCTACCTGATGTCGGAGGGCGTGATCTCGGCGTCCGGGCCGGCGGCTGAAATGGCTGGCTCGCTCGATCCGTTTGTACACCAGTTTTTGCGCGGTGAACCCGACGGCCCAGTGCCCTTTCACTACGTCCACAAGCCCTACGCTGACGATCTGGGCCTGCAGGGTCGCGCCGCCTAGACTGTGTTGTGCGAAGGGGGGCGCGGTTGACGCGCAGACCTTTGCGGTAAAATGAATCCCTTCAAATTGTCTGGATTGTTGCCGTGATCAGTCTTGCCTTGTCCAAGGGACGCATACTTGATGAAACCCTGCCGTTGCTGGAGGCCGCTGGCGTGGTTGCCACCGAGCATCCCGATGCTTCGCGCAAGCTCATCATTCCGACCACGCGGCCCGACGTGCGGCTTATCATCGTACGCGCCACCGACGTGCCGACTTATGTGCAGTACGGGGCGGCCGATCTCGGCGTAGTCGGTGGTGACGTGCTGGCCGAATTCGACGGAACCGGACTCTATCAGCCGATTGACCTGAAAATTGCGCGCTGCCGTTTGATGGTGGCGGTGCGGCGTGGTTTTGATTACGAGCAGGCGGTGCGTTCGGGGGCGCGCCTGCGGGTGGCTAGCAAGTATGTGCAGACGGCGCGCGAACACTTCGCCGCGAAGGGCGTGCATGTCGATTTGATCAAGCTGTACGGCTCGATGGAACTGGCACCGCTGACCGGCCTTGCCGATGCGATTGTCGATCTCGTTAGCACCGGCAACACGCTCAAGGCCAATGACCTGGTCGCGGTCGAGGAAATTGCGCAGATCAGTTCGCGGCTGGTGGTGAATCAGGCGTCCTACAAACTCAAGCGCGCGGTGATACAGCCGCTGCTGGACAGGCTGAAGAAGGCTGTTCGATGATTGCGCTAAAACGGCTCGCTTCCAGCGCGCCGGATTTTGCGGTACGACTTGCCGCTTTGCTTGCGTTTGAGGCGGCCCAGGATCCGCAGATCGACACCGCGGTAGCGGCCATCCTCGCCGATGTGAAACAGCGTGGTGATGCGGCACTGCTCGACTACACCAAACGCTTTGACGGTGTGACTGCCGGTTCTGCTGCGGAACTCGAAATTGGCCGTGTTGAATTACAGCGTGCGCTCGACGGCCTGCCCGTAACGCAGCGCGCGGCGCTGGAAACTGCCGCCGCGCGGGTGCGTGCTTACCACGAGCGGCAGCTCGCACAGTCGTGGAGTTACATCGAGGAGGACGGCACGCGCCTGGGTCAGCAGGTGACCCCGCTCGAACGGGTCGGTATTTACGTGCCTGGCGGCAAGGCCGCTTATCCGTCTTCGGTACTGATGAATGCGCTGCCGGCGAAAGTCGCCGGGGTAGACGAAATTATTATGGTGGTGCCGACGCCCGGTGGCGAGCGCAATGCGCTGGTGATGGCCGCCGCCGCGTTGGCTGGTGTTGACCGTGTCTTTACCGTGGGCGGCGCGCAAGCGGTTGCAGCCCTTGCCTACGGCACCGCGACCATACCGGCCGTCGATAAAATTGTCGGTCCCGGGAATGCTTATGTAGCCGCCGCCAAGCGTCGCGTTTTTGGCATGGTTGGTATCGACATGGTCGCCGGCCCG
>CAIWNB010000197.1 GCA_903913965.1 uncultured beta proteobacterium | reverse complement strand
GCGGGAGTATCAGATCGAGCGGCGCTGCTTCTTCTTCGAGCTGCATGGTTGCATAGGCCAAGCGATGCCCATCGGTGGCAACTGCTTTCATGGTTTTACCATCGAGCACCAGCAACATCCCGTTCAAATAATAACGGATGTCTTGTTGAGCCATCGCGTACTGAACGAGCAGGAGCAGGGAACGCAATGCTTTTTGTGAGACCTTTATTTTTGCAGCAACGCCTGGCGCAGCAGCCAACTTGGGGAAATCTTCAGCGGGCAGCGTTTGCAACGTGAAACGGCTCTTGCCTGATTTGGCAATGATCCGGTTATTTTGCGTTTCGAGTGCAACTTCGGCATTGTCAGGCAATGCGCGCAGAATATCCTGCAGCTTGCGAGCCGATACTGTCACCGCATAATTTTCTGCGCTTTGCTGGGGTGCGCTAAAGCTGGTCGACACCTGGATTTCAAGATCTGTTGCGAGGAATAACAAGGCGTCCCCGCTGCGTTCGAAAAGAACGTTCGACAGAATTGGTAGGGTATGCCGCTTTTCGACAATCCCGGAGACTGCCTGCAACGGTTTCAGCAAGTCATCACGCTTGGTTTGTACGAGTTTCATACTTTAAATTCCTAGTAGTAATAATAACTGTCACGGTTATTGTGGATAGCGCTGCAAGCCCCTAACGATACAGACTTTTATTACATTTTTTTTGCAAATAAAACTTCAACATACCTGTGGGTAATTTGTGCACGAATTTTCGAAATTGCGGTTTTGGGCACCTACACACAATTTATCCACTGGATATCAACTCCTCAGAACCTTGAGTAAAGAATCAAAGTCACGCGTGATGTCGAGGTCGGTTGATTTCAGCGCGGCTACTTTTCTGCAAGCGTGTAAAACCGTCGTATGATCCCGTCCGCCAAAAGCCTCACCGATGTCTGGGAGGCTTAAATGAGTGAGCTCTTTGGCTAGAGCCATCGCTATTTGGCGCGGTCGCGCCACGTTGCGGGTGCGTTTTTTTGAATACATTTCAGAGACTTTGATCTTGTAATAGTCGGCGACAGTTTTCTGAATGTTATCAATGGATACCTGTCTGCTTTGCAGCGCAAGTAAATCCTTTAGTGCTTCACGGCAAACCTCGATGGTGATGGGTAGCCCGGAGAATCGTGAATACGCCAGAATGCGTTTTAAGGCGCCCTCTAATTCGCGTACGTTGGTTTGGCTATGACTGGCGATGAAAAAAGCAACGCCTTCGTCGAGGTGCACGTTTTCAGTTTCGGCTTTACGCAAAAGAATGGCGACGCGCATTTCCAGTTCGGGCGGCTCTACTGCAACCGTCAAGCCCCAACCGAAGCGCGATATCAGGCGGTTTTCCATTCCCGCTATTTCGCGCGGATATGTGTCACAGGTGATCACGACCTGTTTGCGCGATTCCAGCAAGGCGTTGAAGGCATAGAAAAACTCTTCTTGAGTTCGGCTTTTGCCGCTGAAAAACTGGATGTCATCGATTAACAGTAAATCAAGCGAGTGGTAGTAGCGCTTAAAGTCATCGAAAGCCTTGTGCTGATAGGCACGGACGACATCAGAAACATATTGCTCGGCGTGTATGTAACGAATCCGGCTTTGCGGGTTGCGTTCCTGCAAAAGATTACCAATGGCGTGTATTAAGTGGGTCTTGCCGAGGCCGACGCCGCCATAAACAAACAAGGGGTTGTAGGCCTCGCCCGGACGCTCCGCTACTTGCATTGCCGCTGCGCGAGCAAGTTCGTTGGCTTTACCAGTCACAAAGGTTTTGAACGTGAATTCCGGATTGAGACGCGAAATCTCCCTTGTGCTGGGTTTATTTCCGGTTGCTTCTACAGTGATAGGGTGTGCGGGCGCGGTGACGACTGCCTTTTCGACCAATACCAACGAAACGGTGACATCGGCGCCGAGACTTTCTACGGCGAGCCGTTGAATCTCGGCTAAAAACCGGTCACGAATCCATTGCAACACGAAGCGGTTTGGAGCGGTAAGTGTAAGCGCCTGATCGACTGCCTGAAATTTAAGCGGCTTAATCCAAGTCTTAAATTGCTGAGGCGGCAATTGCTTTTCAAAATGATCTAGGCAAGAGCGCCAGAAACTGTTCATCGGTGGGTTTGGTCAATTAGGTGGTTTTCGCAGCGGGAGTGTCCACCGAGAGGAGGTAGCAGTTTAACGTTTTTGTGAAGAGTTATCCACAAGCGACCTGAGCTGGCCACACGAAGTTGTCGACCGCTGAGCCGGTTGACAGAAAAGGGTGTTAGCGGTTGTAATAGAGGGCTTTTTACATTAACAGGACGGATATCATGAAACGGACTTACCAACCGTCGACGACGCGACGTAAACGCACGCACGGTTTTAGAGTGCGGATGAAGACTCGCGCAGGTCGCGCTGTAATTCGCGCCCGCCGCGCTAAAGGCCGCGCTCGCTTGGCCGTTTAACGCTTGATCGGAAAAGAAGATTTTTCTTTTTCCCGAAGGCGGCGGCTTGATGGGCCAAACGCTTTTGCGCCGGTATTTGCCTATAAATGCTGGCTTACTGGGCGTTGGTTCCAGGTATTTGTAAAACCCAGCGGCGCTGTTTCTGCGCGCTTGGGTGTTGTCGTGAGCAAGCGCATCATGAAGCGGGCGGTAACGCGGAATGCCTTCAAGCGCTTGACGCGGGATGTCTTTCGTCAATCCTGTGCAACCATTGTTGGTATTGATTTTGTCGTTCGCCCGCGCGCTGTGGTTGATTCTGTTGATGTAGCGGTGGCGCGGGCCGAGCTCAAAGGCCTTTTTCAGCGGTCAGTTGGCCAATGTCTGAATCGTCAACGTCAGCATGCGATTGCAGTGTGAAGGCGCGTTAGTTTTCATAGAGCGGCCGGATCATCTTTTCGACCCGGTCCCCGGTAAACAGCACCGCGAATTTTGCGGGAAATGATGGTCTGAAGATGGAAAACCGACGGCTGGTCCTATTTATCGTTTTCACCTTCTCTGTGTTCATGCTCTATGAAGCATGGCAGAGGGATAGTCGTCCTCCGCAGGTCGCTGCACCAATTGCCGCGGTGCCAGCCGGCCCGGCCCAGACGGCCGTGCCGACGCCGACGCAAACGCTGAAACCTGTACCGAGCGCGACTTCTGCGCAGCCTGCACCAACGGGCGCTTTGCAGCGCGGCGAAACCGTGCGGGTTGAAACAGATATCTACGTCGCCGATATTAATACCGCTGGCGGCGATTTGCGCCGTCTGGAATTGCTGGCCCATCGCGACACCGCAGATCAAAAGAAAAACTTTTTGCTGCTGCAGGAAGTTGAGCACACCTATATTGCTCAGGCCGGTTTAATCGGCAACGGACTTCCTAATCACCGTACCAAGTTCACGGCCACAACCAGCGCAGTGAAGCTGGCGGACGGTGAAAAATCCGTTTCCATACGGTTAACCGCGCCCGAGGCGGGCGGCTTGAAGGTGACGAAGGTCTATACCTTTTATCGCGGGCGTTATGAAATTGACGTTGGCTTCGAGGTGGAAAACAAGAATTCCTCTGCGGTCAGCGCTGACGCTTATTTTCAGCTTGTTCGCGATGGCAAGCCCCCCGAGGGGGATTCGGCGATGCTGCCGACCTATACTGGGGTCGCTGCTTATACAGATCATCAGAAATTCGTCAAAGTGCCGTTCACGGATCTCGACAAGGGTAAAGGCGACTATCCGAAAAAAGCCAACGACGGCTGGATTGCAATATTGCAGCACTACTTTCTGAGCGCCTGGTTGCCGAAGGCGGATGCGCCCCGAGAGTTCTACGCGCTGCGCGGGGATAGCGGGCTGTATTCGGCCGGCGTTATTTTATCTTTGGGCTCGATTGAGCCGGGCGCAAGCGCATCGCTTGCCGTTCCTCTGTATGCCGGACCTCAAGAGCAGGACAAGCTCGAAACGCTGTCACCCGGGCTGGAGCTCACAGTCGACTATGGCTCCTTGACCATCATTGCAAAACCGTTGTTTTCGTTTTTGCAGTGGCTTTATCACTGGGTTGGCAACTGGGGGGTAGCGATTATTCTGCTGACGGTTGCCATCAAGGCTGTTTTTTATCCGCTCTCAGCGGCAAGTTATCGTTCGATGGCGCGTATGCGTGTTGTTGCGCCGAAAATGCAACGGCTCAAAGAACAGTTTGGGGATGATCGTCAGCGCATGAGTCAGGCGATGATGGAGCTTTACCGTACCGAAAAGATCAATCCACTCGGCGGTTGTTTGCCTGTTGTTGTGCAAATACCTGTTTTCATTTCACTTTATTGGGTTTTGCTGGCGAGTGTTGAATTGCGCCATGCCCCGTTCATGTTGTGGCTTGATGACTTATCGCGACCAGATACTCTTTTTGGTGTGTGGTTTGGAATGCCCATTGGTCTTCTTCCTATTTTGATGGGCGCGACGATGATTTTTCAGACTTACCTGAATCCAGAGCCGCCGGATCCTGTTCAGGCCAAGATCATGAAAATCATGCCTATCGCTTTTAGCATCACGTTTTTCTTTTTCCCGGCCGGCCTCGTTTTGTATTGGTTGGTGAACAACGTCCTGTCGATCGCGCAGCAATGGCAGATTACGCACGCGATGGAGAACGCCAAGCCGGCGCATGGCAAATGACGTTATAGCCGCAGTTGCCACCGCGGCCGGTCGCGGTGGTGTGGCGGTAATCCGCATCTCGGGGCCGAGCCTTCGCCCCCTGCTCTCCGGCTTGGTTAATGCTGAGCCTCTTCCCCGGCGCGCCACCCTCGCTCGCTTTCGCGATGCGAATGACGCAACCATCGATCAGGGTATTGCGTTGTTTTTTCCGGCGCCGCACTCCTACACTGGCGAAGATGTCATCGAACTCCAGGGCCATGGCGGACCCGTGGTGGTGCAGATGTTGTTGGCCCGGTGTCTGGAGTTGGGGGCGCGGATTGCGGAGCCCGGTGAATATACCAAGCGCGCATTTCTTAATGGCCGGCTCGATTTGGC
>CAIWNB010000196.1 GCA_903913965.1 uncultured beta proteobacterium | reverse complement strand
GAAGTGCCGCGTTGCCGCTCGCGGCGCTTCAAGTGCAACTGTGCAGCAGGAATCGCACAGACTTCACAGATTGCATCGCAGACGGCGATCAGCCACGCGGTGTAATCAGCATCAGTCATCTTCCAGCCGGTGTCGATTTCCTGCACGTGCAAATGCGTCTCTGCGCGCGGCGACACCGCCTCGTACCAATCAATGGCAAATGGAAACTGCGGAATGTCGCGGTCGTAAATGCGAAAGCAGGTGATGTCCCGCCGCCGCGCCCATTTTTTCCAGTGGGCGAGGTTCTTGCGGAGGCGGTTGGCGAAAGCGTCGGTCATGGGCGAAGTGGTTTGCGGTTGTCAGGTTCTGTGATGGTGCGATTCAACGGAAACGCTCTCTAGAGTCAAGGTCCTGCCTGCGTTGACCGGCACTCAGCAACAGTTACCGGTCGATTATAAATTTGTGCATGAACTGATCTACACCAAGAATAGGACACGCCAAACCGCCAACAAGGCTGAGCAGATCCTTGTCACCAGTCACCAATGCCTCGGCCTTCCCGGTTAACGCCAGTTCCAGAAATGGAACGTCAAATAGATCTCGACAGCGTGGCGTGGCGGGCGGCGGAACTGGGATACGCACGGTTTTGCAGAACGGAAGGTAGTCGGCCAGCAGCTCTTCTTGCTCATGCAAGGCAAGTTTGAACTTCGGGTATGCCAGAGCACGGATCAATTCGGCCGCCGTTGCCGTCGAGAGCAGAGGCTGTACGCGCCGGCGCTGCCAAGCCAGCCGCAATGGTGTCAGCCGATCGCCAGCGAACACCAGCGCGGACAACACTACGTTGGTGTCAATTACAACCCGCGGAGGACGCGTCATTTCTTACGTGCGGGTTTTCCTGCGGCAGCGCGCCGCGCCCATTCCACGGCATCGGCAGTGTCCTGTTTGTGGAGGCCAAGCTCGGCGAGCTTGGCCCGTACTGCATCTCCGCGCTGTATACGCACCGGAGTCAGTACTATCCGCCCATCGCGGGCTTCGACATCAAAGTATTCGGTTGCACCAATTATCGTCGTAACACTCTTGGGCAAGGTTAGCTGGTTCTTCGAGGTCAGTTTGGCAAGCATGGCGCAGAGCCCCCTGCAAAGTAAGGATTCCTTACTTTACGTCAAGCGTTGTGAATCGTCCAGCACTTGAAAAATACGGCATGTCGCGATCGTACATCGCGACATCACGTGATGCCCCACCGTCGCGTCGATTTTTTCATTTGGCGAAATGCCACTCACACACCGCGATCATCATATTGTTATTTTTAATGTAATATCCAAATATGGCTTTTAATAACTCACAACATCTCTTGGCGCACGCGGATTGGCCCTGGAAACCGGCACTTTTCTGCAGCCCCCACTACCGCCGCCGCAAGTTTTTTCTAGAACATCGCCTACTGTTCAGTGCTTGCATTTTTGTCGCAGCCAAACAGTGCTAAGGCGTTCAGGGCACGCCGCCCTGCTGACCCTGGTGCTGGCGGGTGCGGCCATGGCAACCGGCGCGACAGAGTTTAAATTTGGCGACGCGATCGAAGGCAGTCTTAACGGCACCGCCACAGCGGGCACCACAATCCGCACCGAATCCGCAGATCCCGCCCTGCTCGGCACCCTCTCCCCAGGGCGCGTGGGCCTTCCACCCGGCCAACTGGCCGGGAACTCTGGCGGCAACGATCTAAACTTTAAGCGAGACCGCCCGGTTTCGACAGTGGCGAAGGCGATGTTCGACCTCGAACTGCGGCACGCGAACATCGGTTTTTTCGCACGGACCAAAATCTGGTACGACTTCGAACTAAAGGACGGTGACCGCGCCTACGGCAATATACCGAACAGCTTTCGCCAAAACGCACCGCTTAGCGACAACGGCTTCGATCCGGCGACCAAATTCAGTAATGCCCGACTCGCCGACGTTTATGCTTTCGGTCACTTCAATCTTGACGGGAGCACGCCGCTCGACGTTCGCGTCGGCCGACAGGCGCTGAAGTGGGGCACCTCGCAGTTCATCGGTGGCGGCATCGACGCAATCAATCCCGCCGACTTCCCAGCCCAGCAGCGTCCCGGCGCGCTGAATGCGGAGGGCAAGGTCCCCGTTGGCCTGCTCTACGCCAATCTCGGCAGCGGCAAGACCTGGGGAGTCGATGGCTTTATGCAGTATGAATTCCGACCGACGATATACCCCGGTTGCGGCACGTTCTATACAACCGCAAACTTTTTGTCCACCGGCTGCCCCTATGTGTCGGTCGTGCGGACGATCGACGATCCCACCACGCTGGCGAGCGGAATGTACCCCAAACGCAATGCTGACATTCTGGCGCGTGACTCGGGTCAATACGGCATATCACTGCGCTACAGCGCCGAATCGCTGAATACGGATTTTCGCGCGTATACCATGAGCTATCACAACCGAAACCCGATGATCAGAGTGTTCAATCCGAATATCGCAGGCGGCTATGGGGCGACCGTAACCGAACGCCTGACCGACCCCAACGGTATCCGTTTTTCTCTCATTTACCCCGAAGATATCCGGCTCTACGGGTTGAGCTTCGAGACCAAACTCGATGCAGCGACGCGCCTGTTCGGCGAACTGGCGTGGCGACCTAATCAACCGCTCGGACTCAATAGCTCCGACCTGATCAGCGCGTTTGTCGCGCGACCGGCAACCTCGGCCCTTAATCTGAGCAAGAACACCAATGCCCTTGCGCCGGGCAGCACCTTCGACAGCTTTGACCGCTTCGGTGTCACCACGGCGAGCTTTGGCGGCAGCAAGGCTTTTCGCAATGCGCTGGGCGCCGCCGAAGTTGTACTGCGTGGCGAAATCGGCTTGAGCCATGTCGCCGGCCTGCCAGACCCCGGTGTACTGCGTTACGGCCGTTCCGACGACTACGGCGTTGCGGCGATTAATGGCGTGGCCTGCACAGACACCACGCCAGCCCAAAAATCCTGCGCACTGGATGGCTTCGTGACCACCAATGCCTGGGGTTACCGGCTGCGTCTTGCCGCTAACTATGCAGGCGCATTCCTTGGTGCCGACCTCAAACCTTCAATCGGCTACGCGCACGATGTGGACGGTTATTCCTACGACGGCACTTTCCAGAAAGGCCGCAAAGTCCTGCGGCCGGGCCTGCGGGCGGACTGGGGCAAGAAATATTTTGCCGATCTCCAATACACTGCTATCGCCGGCGGCAAATACAACACGCAGATCGATCGAGACAACGTGAGCCTGGTGGTCGGTGCCAATTTCTAGATGAATGCTGGAAAGGTAAGCTGCGCGAAACCGCGATATTGCCAGGAACGATGATTACTATAACTTCCGCGAGCCCTATTGGATCAGCTGCGGAATCACCGCAAATTCCAATTTGACCCCTATTCGCAGATCGCGCTACTACCGTCTTGTGCCCACTGTGATCAATACGACGACGAATACCATACCAATAAAAAACGAAAAATTCTGGTTAGGATTAAATGACCCCTGCCCCGTAAACCATTCATCAGATTGATGGCTTACCTTTGGCGACCTTCCAACTGGTGCAATCGGAATTGGGACAGCGGCACGGCGGCGCACCAAGATACAAGGATCTCCCGATAGCAACGCGCTTGCTAAAAAAACCTGCCAAGAGCCACCTGGATCAGGCGCTCTGGTTCAGCTTATCCAGCCCGCCTTCGGATCATCCCTGTTTATTATTCTTAGGGATGCTCTGTATATCCAAAACCCAAGGTCTTGCCGAACGAAACCAGTTTTGCTTTTGAGGTACTAGTTGATCACGCTGTTTAAGAATACCAACCCTCACAGTATAGGATGGCTGCAGCCCGTCACCTTGCGTCGTTGAATAGATATGCGTTCCACATACTGTGCAAAATGCCTGCACTCTTGGGGTTCCGCTTTCTGCACTGGTTTTTAAATAGGTAGAAAGTTTTCCAGTAATTTTCAAAGTATCGCCTGGTGCAGGAATCGATACGCGAAACGCTGAACCACTGCCTGTCTGGCAATCTGTGCAATGGCATATTTGAGTTTTTAGCGGATCAACTTCACCAATCAGGTGAATATTTCCGCAGGTGCAAGAGCCTTCAATTCTCATAAAAAAACTCCTTACCCAACGTTGTGAAATATAAGCCGTTCATTATGCCTCGTTAAATCGGTCGCCCATCCGGAAAACGATTCGTTAAGCGCCGAGTTCCGCCAGACGGTTAAATCGGTAATGACGCCAAGCGCCAATGCCTTCACGGCCAGCCCTTCACAACCGAGCGGCCGGCGCAATTCACGCCCATTGCACATAAAGGTTCTGGCTTCCCCGGCAATCTTTGTATCCGGATGCATAAATGCCGCCATACCCCTGTTGTATTCGATGTTTCCAGAGCGTCACACGAGTTCTTGATCAGCTTTTCCGTCAGACTATTTGATGATCCAATCGTATAAACCCAGCCGTTCTACCTCATGACGGTTTAGGTTGCCGTTCCGGTCATAGTGTCCGTGGAAAGCCGCGAAGGTTTTCTACAATCCGTGATCATCTGCGCTTCCCCCAATCCGTAACCACCGAAACAATCGAGTGGTTATCAGAGCTTTGCTTTATGATGACAAATGGGTGCGGGCCAGGTTTGTCACCTATTGAACTCAAATAAAACCGATTAATGCGAGGGGGTTACGGTAGTGCACAAACACTTAAAAATGCTATTGGTATTTGGCGTGCTGGCTGGAGCCCTCATCACCGCAGGCTGTGCGACGCAACCGCAGAGCAGCACAATACCGCAATACAAAGTTGATCCTTTCTGGCCGAAACCACTTCAAGACAACTGGATTTGGG
>CAIWNB010000195.1 GCA_903913965.1 uncultured beta proteobacterium | reverse complement strand
TGCTTTGTTGTGTTGCGTCAATCGATACGCAGGTCGAGCGCCTTGATCACCTCGCCCCATTTGATAATCTCGGCTTTGACAAAGACATCGAATTCCTGCGGTGTGTTGCCTACCGCCTCCGCGCTCATCTGACGAAAACGTTCACGAATCTCGGGTAGCCTGACAATCCGCACCAGCTCGGCATTAAGTTTTTTGATGATCGCTGGCGGCGTACCCGCTGGTGCATGGATCGAATACCAGGCGCTGGCGTCGTAGTCCACCAATCCGCCCTCGGCAAACGTCGGCACCTCGGGCAGATCAGGCCAGCGTTGCTTGCCGGTAATTGCAATGCCGCGCATCTTGCCCGAGCGCACATGTGGTGTGGCAGAGGCCGCCGTATCGATAATGGTGGTCACCTGACCGGCCATTACATCCACCAGCGCCGGGCCGCTGCCCTTGTAGGGCACGTGCACCATCTGCACGCCGGTCTTGCCGGCAAAAATTGCCGCAGCCAGATGCGGTGGCGTGCCGTTGCCGCCCGAGGCATACGACAACTTGCCCGGTGTGGCGCGTGCCGCCATGATCAAATCGTTGAGTGATTTATAAGGCGCGGCGGCGCTGATCGCCATTAGCATCGGCGTGGTAGCGAGCAAGGTCACCGGCGCAAAATCCTTCAGCGCGTCGTAGCCCGGTTTGGCATAGAGCTGCGGCGCCATCGCATGGGTCGCCACCGAGGACATGACGATGGTGTAACCGTCTGGCGCGGCGCGCGCAGCCAGCGCGGTACCTATGGTGGTGCCGGCGCCGGGTCGGTTATCGACGATCACCTGCTGGCCCCAGCTTTCATTAATCTTCTGCGCCAGCAGGCGCGAGATCGTGTCATTACCACCGCCGGGCGGGTAAGGAACAATCAGACGTATCGGCTTGTTCGGATAGTCCTGTGCTACTGCCGGCATCGCACAGACCGCCCCCAACAACACCAGCGTAAAACGCATGCCACCACTCTGCCACCTCATCGCGCACCTCCTCAGGCCGGCAACCCGTACGGACTGCCCGGTGATTAACGGACCAGCGGTTTACTCCGGCTTGATGCCTGAACTCTGCACGACTTTCGCATAGAGCGCGGTCTCCTTGCGGATGTGAGCAGCGAGTTGTTCACCGCTCGCTGCCAGCACCTCGCCACCCTGGCTAGCGATGCGTTCGCGCACATCCGTGCGCGCCAGGACCGTCATGAAATCACTTTGCATTCTGGTGGCAAGTTCGCGCGGCAAGCCGGATGGCGCAAAAATACCGACCCAGGTCGTGATATCAAATTCAGGATAAGTCTCGGCAATGCCAGGCACTTTCGGCAGCACCGCCGCGCGTTTGGCCGACGACACCGCGATCGGCCGCACGCGACCTGAATTGATGTGCGTCATCGCCCCGGTAATGTTGGCAAACATCAGGCTGCACTGGCCAGCGATGACATCGATAAAAGCAGGCGCTGCGCCCTTGTAAGGCACATGATTGAGCCGTGTGCCGGAGAGCGCCTGCAGATGTTCCATCGCCAGATGCTGCAGATTACCGACGCCGGCCGAGGCGTAGTTGATCTGGCCTGCGCGCGGCCGCGCAAAGGCGACCAGCTCACGCACCGTCTTCACCGGTAACGATGGATGCACCACCAGCACCATGGGCGAGGCCGACACCATCACGATCGGCAGCAAATCGCGCTGCGCGTCATACGGCATTTTTTTTAACAGACTCGGGTTGATGGTGAGCGGGCCCGCGTTGCCGAGCAATAACGTGTAGCCGTCGGCAGGCGACTTCGCCACCACCTCAGCGCCGATATTGCCACCGGCGCCGCCGCGATTGTCGATCACCACCGGCTGCTTCCAGATTTCCGTCAGATGGGGCCCGAGCAGACGTCCGAGTTCGTCATAAGGGCCGCCGGCGACAAAGGGCACCACCAGACGCACCGGTTTCGAGGGCCAGGTTTGCGCCCCCGCCGAACACATTGCAAACACCGCACATACGCCGGCCAGCAGACTGGGAAACTGTTTCATTGTTGCACTCCTCTTCACGCTTAGCTTGGCACCTGCATCTCACTCCGCGCGTATGTTCGCCGTCTTGATGACGTTCGCCCACTTCGCAGATTCCACC
>CAIWNB010000194.1 GCA_903913965.1 uncultured beta proteobacterium | reverse complement strand
CCAAATCAACGCACCTTCAACACCAGCTTGCCGCGGAAATGTCGTCCCTTGCTCACCGCATTGGCTTTGGCTGCATCGGCCAGCGCGAACACCGTGATCTCCGGCAATTTCACCGCACCGCTGGCGATGAGCGACGAGATACGATCAAGGTGAGCGCGGTCACGGCCAACCTTGGGCCGCAGGCCCTGTACGTCGGTGCGCGAGGTTGCCGGCGCATTGGCGCCCGAAGCGATAAACGCTGCGCGGCCGCCGGCCTTGAGCACATCGTAAGCGTGGTTGGCGACATCACCACCCACCGTATCAAACACCGCATCGATGTTCGAGACCACCTTGGTAAAATCTTCGCTGTTGTAATCGATGATCTGATCGGGGTCGAGGGTTTTGAGATACGCATGATTGGCCGCGCTGGCGGTCGTGATGACATGCGCACCGATGTGTTTGGCGATCTGAATCGCAAAACTCGCCACACCGCCGGCACCACCTTGAATCAGTATGGTTTCGCCCGTTTTGAGCTGCAGGGTGTCTTCCACCGATACCAGCGCAGTGAGGCCGATCAGGGCCACCGCCGCGGTTTCAATATGCGTCAGCGTCGCCGGCTTCTTTGCAATGATGGCTTCACGAATCGCCACCTTTTCTGCATACGCCGCTTCGATGCCGACATCGCAGACGCCAAACACTTCATCACCGATCCTGAAATCCTTGACGCCTTCGCCCAGCGCGCTCACCACCCCCGAGAAATCACGGCCCGGGCTGTACGGCAAAAACCCCACCGGACCGTAGCTGCCGGCGACCACGCGCCAGTCAGCACCATTGACACTCGCCGCGTGCACGTCCACCAGCACCTGACCGGGGCCGGCGACCGGCTCTTTGTATTCGCCGTATTGCAGTTCTTCGGGGCCGCCATGTTTGCTGAAAAATGCTGCTTTCATCGATACTCTCCTGTGGGATGTTTCTGCGTGGCGGAATCGTAGCATGCCACGGCCTGCGCATGCCGTGAGCGTGGCCGGCAATCCGTGCGCAGTGCGTTAGACACCTGGCGGCTTCCGCTGCATACTCAAGCACAAACAAACAACAATCCGTTGCATGACCAACGATCGAGGAGATTCCATGCGCAACAACACTGCGTGGCTACTGCTGTTCATCATCGCGCTAATCCCATCGGCTTTCGCGCAAAGTCCGTGGCCAAACCGGGCGGTACGCATCGTCGTACCGTTTCC
Source organism: uncultured beta proteobacterium (assembly GCA_903913965.1). Classification (GTDB taxonomy): domain Bacteria; phylum Pseudomonadota; class Gammaproteobacteria; order Burkholderiales; family SG8-41; genus PALSA-1004. The sequence continues at coordinate 15,195 of CAIWNB010000194.1, read as the reverse complement.
ACCCGGCGGTAACACGGACGTCGTGGCCCGTTTGCTCGCACCGCGTCTGGCCGAGGAATACGGCCAGCCTTTTGTTGTCGATAACCGCGGCGGTGCCGGCGGTACTGTTGGCGCCGAAGCGGTGGCGCGCGCCGCCCCCGATGGCCATACCCTGATCGTGATTGCGTCGACCTATGCCTCGAGTGCCGCGCTCTATAACCTGCCCTACGATCCGGTCAGCGGTATCGCGCCGGTGGGTATCATCACCGTCGGGCCGCTGGTGCTCGCTGCGCACCCGGGCGTGAAAGCCAACAACCTCAAGGAATTTGTCGAACTGTTGCGCGCCAAACCGGGTGCGATGAGCTTTGGTTCGTCAGGCACCGGCAGCGTGCCGCATCTGGCGGCTGAATTATTCCATCAGATGACACGAACCGAAGCGGTGCATGTGCCATACAAAGGCGACACCCCGGCGATCGCCGATCTAATGGGCGGCCATATTCAATACGTGATGATTTCGCCGCTCGCCATCGCGCCGCAAATCAAGGCTGGACGTTTGCGCGGGCTGGGGGTCAGTACCGAGCAGCGCTCGCAAGTCATGCCGGATCTGCCGGCCATAGGCGAAGTCGTGCCCGGCTACAAGGCGGCGACCTGGTTTGCGATGTGGGCGCCGGCCGGCACGCCCAAGGATGTGGTTGCGCGTCTGAACCAATCGATCAGCCGTATCGCACAAACCCCGGATGTGCAATCGCGGTTACGCGCCGATGGCATGGAGCCGGCCTCTTCAACACCGGAAGAGTTCGGCCGTTTCATTGGCGAAGAAATTGCCAAATGGTCGAAGGTCGTCAAGGCGGGCAACATCAAGGTCGATTGAAGCGGCCGCGTTGTTGCTGCGCTGAAGCTGGCTGCCGCAACCCGCGATCCACCACAGCGGATACCTTGGTTGCGGCACCGCAGTGATGGCTATTGCTTGAGGCCGAACTTCTCGACCACGCCTTTCTCGGCGGCGTATTGTTCGCGCGCCCAGCGTGCGTAATCCTCGGTATTCAGATAACTCAACACCAGATCGTAGCGCTCGAGCGTTTTCAACACCTCGGGGTCATCGAGGCCCTTGCGAAACGCGTCGTGCAAGGTCTTCACCACCTTGGGGTCCATACCCTTGGGGCCGCCGATACCATAGGAAGAACTGGCGTTGACATCAAAGCCCTGCTCTTTCGCGGTTGGAATATTGGGCCAGCGCTTGAGACGGTTGGCACCGAAGATGCCCAGCACGCGGATCTTGCCGCCATCCACCAACGGCGCCCAGTGCACCGAACTGGCCGACACATCAATGTGACCGCCGATCAGCGCATTTAACATATCACCCGACACCCGGATCGGCACGTGCACAAGCTTGATGCCGGCGCGCTGCGAGAGCTCCTCCATGGTCATGTGCATGGTCACGCCCACCCCCGAACTCGCATACGTCAGCTTGCCCTGATTGGCCTTGGCGTCTTTGATGAAATCATTAATGTTGCGGTACGGCGACTCGTTACGCACGATCAGCGCATAGGTGTAATCCACCACGCGGATGATCCAGGTAAAGTCATTGATGACATCAAACTCGGTTTTCTGAATGTGTGGAATACGCAGAATAGGCTGCGGCATCTGTGTCAGCAGATAACCGTCGGGCTTGCCGGTGTTGTGCACCACCGACGGCGCCAGCGCACCGCCCGCACCAGGACGATCCTCGACGATGATTTTTTTACCGAGGGTTTTGCTGGCGGCATCGGCCAGAGAGCGCAGCAACACCGCGCTGCTGCTGCCCGGCGAATAAGCATGCAGCAGGGTGATGTTCTTCTCCGGGAAATTCTGCGCTGTTGCCGGCGCCACGCACAGCAGGCCGCCACATACACCGAGCATCAACGCCAGCCGCCGCATATTCATCAATTCAAATCGCATCACTGTTCCCGTTAGACTGTAATCGGCGCTATTTTACGGTGCGCGGAGGATAATTTTGCCGACTTGTGCGTTTCCGAGCATACGGTCGCGCGCCAACGGTAATTGATCAAATTCAAACACGCTGTCGACCACTGGCACAATCCGACCATCAAAAAACCCTGGCAGCACATCGCGGGTGAAACCGCTCACCGCCTGCTGGCGGTGAGCGGTGGTCGTAAAACGATTCGATGCGCCAAAGAGTTCCCAGCGGTTGGCGTGCAGCTGCGCAACGTCGATCTCACACTTGGTGACCTCATCGACCGTGCTCACGGTGGCGAAGCGCCCCTGATAAGCCAGCGCACGCAGGCATTCACCGAAGAGGCTGCCGCCGACGCTGTTGACAATCACATTTGCGCCCTTGCCACCGGTAATCTCTTTGACCTGATCGGCAAAATCCGGCTTGCGTGTGGCAATGCCAAAATCCAGACCACAGTTCTGGAGGCGGGCGAGCTTGTCTGCCGAACCCGAAGTGCCGATCACGCGCGCACCGAGCAGATGCGCGGTTTGCATGCAGGCCACACCGACGCCCGACGAAACCGCAGTCGCCAGCAGCCATTCACCCGGCTGCAAACGACCGTAGCGGATCAGCATGTCGTAGGTGACGAGGAAGACCAGCGGCACGCCTGCGGCCTGCTCCCAGCTCATTGCGGGCGGCACCGGCAGCGCCTCATAGGCGCTCATGACGGCGAATTCAGAAAACCCCCCGCGCGCACGCCCCATCACACGCTCACCGACCTTCACGCTGCTCACACCGGCGCCGAGTGCATGCACTTCGCCGGCGGCTTCGTGTCCACCAATCTTCTCAGCACCGTCAGCCAGATAGCGCGGATTGAATTCACCACGATTGAGCGCCGCTGCGCGCATCCGCACCACGATCTCGCCCGGCCCCGGCTGCGGCTCCGGCGCATCGCGTGATTCAAGCAGCAGACTTGCGTTCTGTGATTTGATCCACCAGCTTTTCATACGCTCCCCCTTGGATTTATTCAGAGCGGCACAGTGGCAAGCACGCGTCTGTCATTTTTGTCGGGGGCAAGGTTAAACCAGTGTAACGAGGCTGTGAAGGCACCTGCGCTCAACCCAAGGCTCTTATATACTTCGTCTTGACTCAAAACTGAAATCGATTGTGCGGGGGGGGAGAAATGAAGTTTGGCATTTTCGGCGGCGCGCGGCGCGGCCTGCACGACATTACCGGCGACAGCACCGGCTATCGTGATTTTATCGACTACATTCGGGCCGCCGATGAAAACGGCTTTCATAATGTATTTTTGACGGAACACCATTTCACCGGTCAGGAATCGCTGTCGGCCTCGTTGAATCTGTTGTCTTATCTGGCCGCCTGCACAAAAAACATCCGCCTCGGTACCGCAGTTGCAGTATTGCCCTGGCACAACCCCGTGCTACTCGCCGAACAAGTGGCAACTCTCGATGTGCTCTCCGATGGACGCGTGGATCTCGGCGTCGGCCGCGGTTATCGCAAGCCCGAGTTCGACGCTTTCTGTGTGCCGATGAGCGAGGCCTGGGACCGCTACAACGAATGTCTTGAAGTGATGCTCAAGGCGTGGAACACCAAGGGCCGTTTTTCGCACGAGGGGAAATTTTTCCGCTTCAAGAATATCCTCGTTGAGCCGACGCCGATTCAAAAACCACATCCGCCGATCTGGGTGGCGGCGGGCAGCCCCGATTCGATCGCGCGGGTTGCCGACAACAATTACAGCCTGTTACTCGACCAACTCGCCTCGGATGCACAAGTCGAACAGCGCTCGACCGCTTATCTCGATGCGATGGCCGTGCGCGGCCATACGCGCGACGCCTCGCGTATCGGTGTGGCGCGCGCCCTGCATCTGGTGAAGAACGAGGATGAGCGCAACGCTGCCTGGGCGCGACGCGCCACCAGCGTGAAAAATATCGCCGACCTCGCACGCCGTCCCGGCGTGGTGCTCGACGAGCGCTTTGAACTGGATATGAAGGAAGCGGCGATGATCGGCACGCCCGATGAAATCATCGAGCGGCTCAATGCACTCGCTGCACGCGGCGTTGACAACGTGCTACTGCTCAACGTCTCGGCAACACGCAAGTTTCTCGAATTTTTCGCGCGTGAAATCATGCCGCACGTCAACGCCACACCACTCAAACGCGTCGCCAACGCCTGAGCCGGGTTCACGCAATAAAAAACGCCACCGCAGGGGTGGCGTTTTTTTTCGGGTAGTTCACGGCTTCATTAACAGCTTCCCCATGACCTTGCCTGATTCGAATACACGATGCGCGCGCGGCGCTTCCGCCAGCGGAATGCGATCGTGGATAGGCACGCGGATCTTGCCTTCGTGCAGCAGGCGGATAAGATCGAGCGTGCCGCGTGCGCGCAGTTCCGGCCAGTCATCCAGTGTGTGCATGGTGAAGTAGCGAAACCCGCCACTGCGCCAGGGCGGACAGTGGATCGACTTGACGATATCGCCGCTGGCCATGCCTTCGAGCTGGCCATAGAGCATCAGCATGCCGAAGCGTTCGAGGCATTTAAACAACTCCGTCACATGCGGACCGCCAACGCAATCCATGATGAGATCGACCCCGCGGCCGCCCGTGAGGCGCAGCGTTTCTTCAATCACATTACTCTGTGTACGATCGATGATCTCGTCGGCTCCCTGTGCGCGCACAAATGCCGCACGTTCCGCCGAACTCGTCACCGCAATCACGCGTTTGCCATAGACGCGCGCGAGTTGCACCAGTGCAGAACCAACGCCACCGGCCGCCGCGAGCACGAGGACGGAGTCGTATTGAAAGCCCTTCAGTGCAGAATTCAACAAATGCCACGCAACCTGATAATTGGCGAGCCCCGCCACCTGATCGAGATCAACGCCATCGGGCACCGCATAGATACGATTCTCCGGGCCGGTAATATATTCTGCATAACAGTTGGCGCGTTCCTTGAACTCGCGTGCACAAACAAACACGTTTTGCCCGACACGCAGCGTATTGCAACCACTGCCGGTTTCCACCACCGTGCCACTCATTTCAATGCCCGGTATCAGCGGCAGCGGCGGCATCCACGAATAGACGCCCTGACGCACCAGCATCTCCGGCATGCTCACGCCAATGGCGTGTGCCTTAACCAGCACTTCGCCGGGACCCGGTCGTGGGGTCGGCAACTCGACGTATTTCAAAACATCCGGTCCACCGGTCTCGCTGATCTGTATGACTTTCATGAAGCGCCTTTCATGTCAAAACGCACTGCAACCGCGGCGCTGGCGATCACCGCCAAATCGTGACTGCCTTCAGGCGGCACGTTGAGCCCGCCCTTGACCACCTTCACCGTCACCTGACCGTGCGGCAGACTCGCCTTGACAGCAGCCGCATCGACTTTGGCCGGCTCCTGCACACCGATGGTCACTTCGACCTGCATTTCTTTGGCGTTGAGCCCGAGCGAACGAATGAAAGCAAGCGACGAATGATGCAGGGCATCCTGCACCGCACGCACGGCGGCCTTGGTGTAATCGCCACCATGCAAATCGTTGCCAGAGCCCATTTCCAGTATGAATCGTTTGAGCGGCATGACGATCCCTTAAACGTCGAGGCGGACGATCGCCGCCGCATGTGCCAGCACGGTCGACGCGGTACCCGCATCATTAAAAATTTCCAGCCCGCCTTCGCAGACCTCCACCGTGCCGGTGCCGTGCGGCAACACCTTCAACACCTCAGCCTTGTCGACGAGCTCCGGCTTCGGCACGCCGATCAGCACCTCCACCACCATCGAATCGACCGGTTTGCCCACGGCGTCGGCAACGTTGAGCGAGTTATGCCACAGCGCATCGCGCAACGCGCGCACCGCAGCCTTGGTGTAATCGGCACCACGGATGTCGGTGCCCATGCCGATTTCCACCGCCATGCGTTTCATGGTCATGCTGTATGCCCCTGTATACCGGATTACCCCGGGATCAATATTGAACACGCGTTCAAATGCGCAAGCCGCCGCAGCGACCGGCATATGTTACCGGCACTGCAGCGGCTTGATGCCGGCCAGATCCGCGCTCAGGTATTACCGAGAAACGGCAGTACCTTGCGTTTGTATCCAGCCAGCGCCTCGGTGATTTTATAGCGTGAGGGGAACACAAACGAGATGTGTTTTTGCACCAGTGCATCGCGCACATATTTTTCGATCGGCATACCCTGCACCACACCCATACCGCCGAACAGTTCCATACCCTGCTCGGTGAGGCGCTGCACCGCCGTGCCGGTGAAAGCGGTCGCCATCATCTCGTAGGGCTTGGCCTCGATCGTGCCATCGGCAATCGCCTCGGGATGATCTTTCGCCCACGCCGCAGTCCAGATCAAACGCCGCGCCGCCTCCAGATTCATCGCCATGTCGGCGATGTAAAGACCGACCGCCTGATGCTGAATAATGGGCTTACCGCCCGACACACGCTGCTTCGTATAGGCAATGGTTTCTTCGAGCGCGGCACGGCCGAGGCCGAGGGTGATTGCGGCGATCGTGACATGCGTGCCGATGTCGGTACGTCCGGGCGGATTGGGCCCGAGTATGCGGCCCTTGGGGACACGCACATTGTCAAAAAAGATTTCTGCGTTGTCGCCAATACGACGGCCGATCTTCGACATCGGATGACGCACCAGCCCGGGCGAGTCACCCTCGACCAGAAACGCCCGTGCACCCGCCGGGGTCTGCGCCATCACCACCAGCAGCTTGGCCAGATAACCGACGGTCTGGAAATTCTTTGCGCCATTGATCAACCACGAGCCGTCGGGCTGCTCGGTGGCGCGCGTCTTGAAGCGCGCGGTATCAGGTGTCTCGGTGAAGTAATCAAAGCCCAGATCAGTGTCGGGCTCGTGTATGGCCACTGCGGTGAAATAAAGATCGTCATTGACGAACTTCGGCAGAAAATAGTCGCGCTGCTCCTGCGTCATGCGCAGCTCAAACCAGTCGCGGGCGCGCCGCGCGGTGAGCATGTAGTAATACGCGGTGCCGATGTCGCCGGCGGCCAGCTCCTCCGCGATGAGGCAAGCCGTCAGGTGATCGGATGCACCGGCGCCACCGTTTTCCTCGGTCAGCGCAAAGGTACGAAAGCCAAGCTGCGAGCCTTTTTTCAGCACTTCCCAGGGAATGCGATCCTCCCAATTCGACTTCTTGTCGAGTTCCAGCGCAACCGGCTTGATCTCGTTCTCGGCAAACTCGCGTGCCAGATCACGATATGCCCGTTGCTCGTCGCTTAATCTGATATCAAACATCCCGGTCTCCCTTTTCTCTAATGCGGTGGTTGAATGTGTTTAGCGTCTTCGCTGCGGCCAGCATGACCAGCAGCAATAACCGTAAATCTGATGACAAGCATTCCCTTGAAAGCCATTCAATCAATCGGCACGAATGTTGGCTTCGCGGATAAAAGCACCGAATTTATCGCGGTCGCGCTGCTGAATGGCGGCGAATTCATCGGGCGACATCGTCACCACTTCCGCCGCAAAGGTCGCCAGCACCGCACGCGCTTCAGGCGTTTGCATGATGCGACCGATTTCCCGATTGAGGCGCAGCACGATGTCACGTGATACGCCGGCGGGCGCATAAACCCCAAACAGCGCATCGCCTTCGACGTCGATACCGGCCTCGGCGAGCGTCGGCGTATCGGGAAACAACGGCGAGCGCTGTGTCGATACCACACCGATGATGCGCAACTTTTCGCTCCTGACGTGCGGCACCGTCAAACCGGAATCAAAAGCAAAATCGATCTGGTAGCCGAGCAGCGAGGTCATCAACTCTGCTGCACCCTTATAGGGAATATGCGTCGCCTTCGTCTTGGTTGCATGCAGCATGCGCTCGGCGTGGATATGCAGCGTGCTGCCACTGCCAACCGAACCGTAGTTGAGTTTGCCCGGATTGGCACGCATATAGCTGATCAATTCCTTCGTCGTCTTCACCGGCAGCGACGGGCGCACCACCAGTATGGTGAGTATGCGTCCCATGGGCGCGATCGGCGCGAGATCGCGGCCAATATCAAAACTCAGCTTGTAGAGATGCTGTCCGATCACCACCGGACTACCCGACGACGCCAGCAGCGTATAACCATCCGGCGCCGCGCGCGCCACCACCTCCATGCCGACGTTGCCACCAGCACCGCCGCGGTTCTCGATGATCACCGGCTGGCCGAGTGCCTCGGAAAGTTTCTGGGTCCACGCCCGCGCCATCATGTCGGTAGTGCCACCGGCGGGAAAATTAACCACGACGCGTATGGTTTTCGCAGGCCATTGCTGGGCTTGAGTACATAACGCAACAATGGAAAAACACAGCAAAACGAGCAGTCGTGCGATTGACAGCATGATTTCCTCCTGGGGATTCAGAACATGATCGGGTGCCCGCTTCATTACGTCGGGCTGTCCAGACACATCGAATATTGGCTTAGCTTCCACCGTCACGCCTCGTGCGTCAAGTACGGCGTGGTGGCGAACGCGATTTTTAGCCTGTCATATTTGCCCCAAGAAGATGCTGCGTCGATATCCGTAATCTGCGCATCAGACGGGCGTTAGATCGGGTTGCCCTGCTAACCGGTCTACCGCCTCGGCCGTGCAAAATGAATTCCAAAAGGGCTACATGGCCTGGTGACCAGCCGCCCGCATTTACTCTTGTGGAATACCCGCAGCCTTCACCACAGCAGCCCACTTCACCGTTTCGGCCCGCATAAAAGCAGTTAATTCCTCGGGCGTGCCGGCAACGATTTCGGCGCCGTCGACGGCCAGCTTCTCGCGGAGATCCTGCAGTCGCAGTATCGCCACGATTTCCTTTTGCAACCGCATCAAAATATCGGCCGGCGTGGCAGCTGGTGCCATCATCGCTGTCCATTGCACGGCTTCATAGCCCGCCAATCCCGATTCAGCAACCGCCGGAATCTCCGGCAGCGAGGCCACGCGCGTCGCCGAGGTGATGGCCAGCACGCGCAGCTTGCCGGCGCGCGCATTGGGCAACACCAGTTGCATGCTGCTGGTGGCGATCAACGCAGTGCGCCCGGCGATGGTTTCGATCAGGCCCGGCAGCGTGCCCTTGTAGGGAATGTGCATCAGCTTGATCTGGCCCATATAGGCCAACAGTTCCATCACCAGATGCGGATTAGTGCCGTGCCCCGAAGACGCAAACATGATTTCATTGGGCCGCGCTTTTGCAAATACGATCAGTTCACGAATGGTTTTCGCCGGCATCGAGGGATGCGCCGCAATCAGGTTGGGTACGTAATGCGTCTGCGTGATCGGCGCGAGATCACGCAGCACGTCGTAGGGCAGTTTTTTGTAAGTCGCCGGATTAATCGCCAATGTCGACGGACTCATCAACAGCGTATAGCCATCAGCCGGCGCTTTGACCACCAGATCGGTGCCGATGATGGTGCCTGCACCAGGCCTGATATCAACCACCACCTGTTTGCCCCAGCGTTTGGTCAATTCAACGGCGATCAAGCGTGCGCCGACATCACTCGGGCCACCCGGCGCGGTGGGCACAACGATACGGATTGGGCGGTTCGGATAAACCTCCTGGGCGAGCGCGCCACCAGCCGTCAGCAACAGCGGCAAGACCGTCAGCAGAGGGCGAACACACACTGCAAGCAATGTGTGGGCAGGCGTATAAACACTCGCAGCAAGACGCATGGCGATCCTCCTCACCTGCCGTCGCCCGCCGGTTTGAGGCTCAAACCGTGGCGACGCTTGCAGCACGCATCCGCGCTCTGTGGCGCGGTATGCGGATCGAACGTTACGCGTTACGTGTTACGAGTTACGGCTTACGCCATGAACTTCAGGCCTGGCGCCGGCACCACCTGCATATCGGTGAGCGCAATGACTTCCTCTGCAGTGAAGCCGGGGGCGACTTCGAGCAGCGTGAAGTGATCATTGTCCCACTTCAACAAGGCCAGATCGGTGACGACATAGCTGACGCAACCCTGCCCGGTCAGCGGGTAGGCGCACTTCTTCTTCAGCTTCGGTCGACCCTTGCTGTCGCAGTGCTCCATGACGATGATCAGCTCGGTGCGACCGGAGATCAGGTCCATCGCGCCACCGATGCCGCCGCGCTTGGCGTCGGCCACACTCCAGTTGGCGACACTGGCGGTCTGATCCACTTCATACGCACCGAGGATCACGGTATCAATACGACCACCACGCGCCATTTCGAACGAGGTCACCGAATCGAAGAAGGAAGCGCCCGGCATTAACTCGATGTACTGGCCGCTGGCGTTGTACATGTCCGGATCGACCTGATCGCCGGACACCATCTTGCCGTAACCCAGCACGCCATTCTCGGCATGCAAGGTGACGTCGCGCCCTTCGAGATAATTCGACACCATGGTCGGAATGCCGGTACCCAGATTGACGTAGCTGCCTTCGCGCACGATGGCGGCAGCACGCTTGGCAATGCCGGCGCGCGTCAGCGCCGGCTTGCCCGCGTATTCACGCGGCTTGTCGGCGGGGCGGCGGTTCGACTGCGGCGTCTGTTTCGGATCAAACGGGTAGGTGCTCTTCACCACGCGCGAGACGAAAATCCCCGGCAGATTGATCAACTCGGGGGCAATTTCGCCGACTTCAACGATCTCGTCGACCTCAACGATGGCGCAGCGAGCGGCTTTGGCAAAAGCCGGATTGAGGTTCTGGCTGCCACCGCGAAACTGCACGTTGCCGGCGCGATCGGCGCGATGGGCGCGCAGCAAGGCGTAATCGAGTTTGATCGCCGGTTCGAGGACATAGCGCCGGCCGTCGAATTCACGCACTTCCTTGCCTTTTTCCAGATCAGTGCCAGCGACGGTGGCTGAATAGAAGGCCGGAATACCGGCGCCACCCGCGCGGCAGCGTTCCACCAGCGTGCCCTGCGGCACCAGTTCGACCTCGAGTTCACCGGAGACGATCTGGTCTTCGGTCGCCGTCGGCATGCCGGGGCGCACGGTGAAAGCTGCGATCAATTTCTTCAGCTGTTTGTTCTCGGCGAGGATCTGTCCGCGCAATTCGCCAGGCGCGCCCATCGAATTACAAACCAGCGTCAGATTCTTCGTGCCCTTGTCGCGCAGCGCCGTGATCATGCTCAACGCAAACCGGTGGCCCACGCTGAAACCACCAATGGCGACAACCGCTCCCTCTTCAAGGTCGGCAATGGCTTCCTGCGGTGATGCGACTACCTTGTCCATGCGAAATCTCTCTCCCAGATTGAAACACGTCGATATACGGAGCTCTCGCGGCACCGTCTAGCAACGAATAATAACAGGCGCCGGCACTGCACCGGCGTCCCCCTACTCGAGATCGAATTTGACGCGCTGCGCGAGCTTCGCCATCGCCTCATATTCAACGGCGAGGGCGGCAGTGAAATCCGCCACACCCTGCCCCACCGGCTCGGCACCGGTGGCGGCGATGCGTTCGCGCACCTCGGGCACCGCCAGCACAGCGGCGATCTCCTTGTTCAGACGCGCGACGATGGCCGCCGGCGTACCGGTGGGCGCCACGATGCCGATCCAGGTCAGGTGGCTGTAACCGGGCACGCCCGACTCGGCGGCAGTGGGCACCTCAGGAAAAGAAGACCAGCGTTTCTCGGAGGTCATCGCCACCGCATGCAGCAGGCCGCCGCGCAGTTGTGCAATCACCGAGGGCAGTGCTGCCATCGCCAGCGGTGTCTGTCCCCCCATCACATCCTGATTGGCCTGGGTGGCCACCTTGTACGGCACATGTGTGATGTCAACGCCCGCCGCCGACTTGAAAATCTCCATCGCGATATTGGTCGGCGAACCGTTACCGGCGCTGCCGTAGACCAGCTTGCCCGGTGCCGCCTTCGCCGCAGCAATCAACTCTTTGACCGTACGCAGATTCGTTTTCGGATGCGCGATGATCACCGAGGGCGCACGCGTGAGCTCGATCACTGGCGCAAAATCGCGGTGTGGATCGTATCCGGTGTTGCGATAAATAAAGGGATTGATGTTGTAGCTGTTGGTGGTTTCCAGCAACGTATAACCGTCGGCGGGCGTCTTCAGCACGGAGACTGTGCCGATATTGCCAGCCGCCCCGGGACGGTTCTCGACAATGATCTGGCGGCCGAGATTTTTCGACAAGCGGTCGGCGACGATGCGACCGACCACATCAAGGCCACCGCCGGCGCCAAAACAAATCACCAGCAGCACAGGCTTGTTCGGATACTCAGCTTGGGCTTGCACTTGCGCCTGCGCCGGCGACACGCACAACACCGCCAGTGCGGCGGCACTCACCTGCAATCGTTGGGCTAATGTCAGCACGTGTCGGCTCCCGGGTCGTCAGTCAAGATGGCGGCAAGTTTACAACGATACCTGTGGAACAACGGCAAATCACCGCACACGCATCAGTGCTGGCGGCGTCCCCTGCCTCGCAATAAAATGCACGCGGCATCGCACCGGCAAGCCGTCTACCATGGCGCCACAGCGAACGACCCGTGGCCGGCACCATAGAACCGACACCACGCGATCGCGCAGCATCCACCAAAGGGATCTTCATGCTCGTCAATTGCATCGCTTATCAAGACGGCAAACGGCTGGCCGACCATCTCACGCCTGCGGCCATCAGCGCCTATCGCAGCCGCCCGGAATGTTTTCTCTGGGTCGCGCTAAAGGACCCGGAGCCCGGCGAATTCGCCGATTTGCAGGAACAGTTCAATCTGCATGAACTGGCGGTGGAAGATGCCAGCCACGGCCATCAGCGGCCCAAGGTCGAGGAGTACGGCGACTCGGTGTTCGCGGTGCTGCACATGATCGAAATCGTCAACGATGAGCTGGTGGTCGGCGAAGTAGATATATTCGCCGGCCCGAACTACGTGCTGTCGGTGCGCAATCACGCCGAAAAGGGGTTTACCGAAGTGCGCGCGCGCTGCGAACTCGAGCCCGAGTTGCTTAAACTCGGCGCCGGCTTCGTGCTCTACGCGCTGATGGACGCAGTAGTCGACCGCTACTTCCCTCTCGTCGACGCCCTCGAAACCGAGCTCGAACGGCTGGAGGAACGCATGTTCAGCGGCGGTGCGGCACGCGCCAACATCGAGGACATGTATGCCTTGAAACAAAAGCTCATGGTGCTCAAGCACGCCGTTGGCCCGCTGCTCGAAGGCGTCGGCAAACTGCACGGCGGCCGTGTGCCGCAACTGTGCGCCAGCACGCAGGAGTATTACCGCGACATCTACGACCATCTGATGCGTTTAAACCAGTCGATCGATTCACTGCGTGAAATGGTGACGACCGCGCTCTCGGTCAACCTCTCGCTCATCACCGTGGCGGAGAGCGAAACCACCAAGCGCCTCGCCGCCTGCGCCGCACTGGTCGCCGTGCCCACGCTCATCGCCGGCATCTATGGCATGAATTTCGAACACATACCCGAATTGAAATGGGCCTACGGCTACCCACTCGCACTCGCCATCATGGGCGCGATCGACGTTTACCTGTTCTTCCGCTTCCGCAAGTCCGGCTGGCTTTGAACATCCAGGCAATCACGATGCGTACTCTGCAGCGCTGGCTGGCTGGCGCCGCCACTACCCTGCTGTGGTGTGGCTTGTCGGCCACAGGTGCCGCGGCGGCGGCGACGGTGACCACAGCGGCGTCGACAACGCAGCCCCCGGTGCTGCGCTACGGCCAGGCATACTCCGCGGCGCGCAGCATTTATTCGCTGCCGGTGAATATCGCCGAGCGCGAGGGCTTGTTCAAAAAAGAAGGCCTCGACTTTCGTATCGTGATCCCGCTGCCGGGTGGCGCCGACCGCATCATCGCCTCCTTGCACGATGACACCGTTGACGTCGCCCACGTCGCCACCACCTTTCTCGTACGCGCGGCATTGGCCGGCTCTGACGCGGTCGCGATCGCTGCCGAGTTCAACAACCCGATTTATACGCTGGTCGCGCAACCCGACATCACGCGGATGGCTGATCTCAAGGGCAAACTGGTCGGCATGGCAGACCCTGGCGGCAGTATCGCCATCTCGATGCGCCGTTTGCTTGGCATGCACGGCATCCGCGACAGCGATCTGAAGATCCGCGTGATCGAAGGCACGCCGACGCGCCTGCTCTGTCTGCGGCGCGGTGAATGTGCGGCGGTGCCGCTCGGCCAGCCGCAGGATCTGCAGGCGCAAAGCGAAGGCTATCGCGTGCTCGGCTTTTCCACCGACGCGGTGCCCGAATTTCTCTACACGGTGACGGCGGCGCGACGCTCGTGGGCAGCGGCCAACCGCGACACGGTGCTGCGTTATGTGCGCGGACTGGCGGCGGCGTTTCGCATTATTCGCGATCCATCACGCCGCGACATGGTGATCAAAACCATCGTCGACACCACCGGTGTGACACCGGCGATCGCCGCCCAGACCCTGACGTTATATTTTTCACCGGAAAAGAAAGTGCTGCCGCGCCAGGGCGAAATCGAACTCGCCGGTCTCACCCAAGCGATCGCCTTCATGGCAGAGGCCGGCCATTTGAAAGGGCCGCTGCCGCCGGCCGAACAATTCGCCGATCTCAGCTATCTGCAGGCCGCCGGCATACGATAAACGCCGCGGTTGGCGTGCGTAGGATGTGCCGCAATGCTAATCTGCGCGTCCACCTTCGCATGGGTACTTGCACATGGGTCTGCCGTCTCTGCTCTGCCGTGTTTTGCCGTTCGCACTCGCCGTTTGCAGCGCACACGCGCAAAACAAACCTGCGGATTATCCGCTGCGTCCAATTCGCGTCATCGTCGGCATCGGCCCCGGCGGTGGCCTCGACCTGATGACACGACTGGGCGCACAGAAAATCGCCGAACGCTGGAACCAGTCTGTGATCGTCGATAACCGCCCCGGCGGCGGCACCGTAATCGGCATGGACATGGTGGCCGGCGCGGCGCCCGATGGCTACACGCTGCTCGGCGCTTCGGAAACCCTGTTGCTCAACGGCGCCCTCGGTCGTGCCAGTTACGACATCCGCAAGGCCTTCATTCCGATTGTGCAGATCTGCGGGCAGAACTTCGCGCTGGTGGTCAACCCTACCCTGCCGGTCAAAACGGTGCGTGAACTGGTTGATCTGGCCAAAGCCAAAACGGGCTCACTGGCGTATGGCTCGCAAGGCCTTGGCACCACCGGCCATCTGGCGATGGAACATTTCCGCATGCTGAGCAACACGGACATCGTGCACGTGCCTTACAAGAGCGCCGGCGCTGCGTTAGTCGAGGTGATCGGCAATCAGGTGCAGTTGATGTTCGCCAGCACCGTGACAGGGAGTCAGCACATCCGCAGCAGCCGCCTGCGCGGCAT
>CAIWNB010000193.1 GCA_903913965.1 uncultured beta proteobacterium | reverse complement strand
GGCTGGTGGCCCTGCAGCATGATCTTCACATTGAAGGGCGCGAGGTCTTCGCGCTTGATCGAGGCCGGCGCCGAGCCGACGATGATCGGCAGTTTGACCGCGGCGTTGATCGCCTTGATCTGTTCGAGTGACTCGAGGCCAACGACGAAAATCGCATCGATGCCGGTTTTTTCATAGGCCTTGAAACGCGCCAGCGCGCCTTCGAGCCCTTCGCTCTTTAGCGACGACGAGCGGCCGGCGATCATGAAGGCAGGATCCTGTTTGGCTGACACCGCGGCGCGCAGCTTTGCCACGCCTTCTTCGATCGACGTATAGGTTTCAGCAACCGTCTGGCCGAACGGACGCGGCAGCACGGTGTCTTCGATCGACATGCATGACACGCCGGCATGTTCGAGTTCTTGCACGCAGCGCATCGCGTTCAAGGCGTTGCCATAGGCGTGGTCGGCGTCGACTACCAGCGACAGATTGCTGTCGCGCATGATGCGCCGCACCTGGTCGGCAAATTCGGTGAGCGTGATGAGGATGAGGTCGGGGGCGGCCAGCGTGGTGTTTGAGGCCACCGAACCGGCAAGCATGCCAATCTGAAAGCCGACGGATTCGGCAACCCGTGCAGAGAGTGCGTCATAAATGGTGGCGGGCGAAAAACACTGGT
Organism: uncultured beta proteobacterium; assembly: GCA_903913965.1. Classification (GTDB taxonomy): domain Bacteria; phylum Pseudomonadota; class Gammaproteobacteria; order Burkholderiales; family SG8-41; genus PALSA-1004. Next base: position 21,009 of record CAIWNB010000193.1, on the reverse strand, counting down.
TGCCGGCAAAGATCGCGCGCAGGCGCTGGCGCTGTTCGGTGTGTCGCATGGGTTCTCCGATGGTTGGTGCAGGGGAATGATGGGTGCGCCTGTGCGGCGTCACGTCAGGGCGCTACCTTAGCAGATGACGGCGTTCTTGTGCGCCCTGCATGGCGTCGGTTGGCGCTGATGTGGCGCGTATGAACGATGTTAAGCTTGCGGCCTTCAAATTTTCCGGAAGCCGTATGGTATGAGCAGCCATCGCAGCAGTGCGCGTCCCGCACCTGACCGTGTGATCACCGACATCGCCGATTATGTTGCGCACTATCGTGTGCGCAGCCCCCTCGCCGTACAAACCGCGCACTATTGTTTGATCGACAGTCTCGGTTGCGGCTTCGAAGCGATGGCTTACCCCGATTGCACCAAATTGCTTGGACCGATTGTTCCGGGTACGCAGGTGCCGCACGGCGCGCGCGTTCCGGCCACTGCCCATCAACTCGACCCGGTCACCGCGGCGTTTAATATCGGTGCCCTGATCCGCTGGCTCGATTACAACGACGCCTTTAACGGCGAAACAGTGGTGCATCCGTCGGATTGTTTCGGCGGCATTCTTGCTGCCGCAGACTGGGCAAGCCGCACCCGTGTCGCGCAGGGCAAGCCGGCGATTCTGATGGCTGAAGTGCTCGATGCCGCGGTCAAGGCTTATGAGATCGCCGGCGGCTTGGGCACTGAAAATCCGTTTACCAAACGCATGGGTCTGGATCACGTATTGCTGGTCAAGATTGCGGTGGCGGCGGTGGTGACCCAACTGCTTGGCGGTACGCGCGATGAAATCATCAGTGCCGTATCGAATGCGTGGATCGACGGTCACGTGCTGGCCACCTTTCGCCGGCAGCCGAATGCCGGTCCGCGCAAATCGTGGGCAGCCGCGGATGCGGCAAGCCGCGGCGTCTGGCTGGCACTGCTCGCGCTTAAAGGCGAGATGGGCTACCCGACGGCATTGACGGCGAAGACCTGGGGTTTTTACGACGTGCTCGCCGACGGCAAGCCGTTTACTTTTCAGCGGCCCTACGGCACTTACATTGTCGAGAACGTGCAGTTCAAGATTTCATTTCCGGCGGCCTTTCATGCGCAGACGGCAGCCGAGGCGGCGATCCGTTTGCATGCGCAGGTCAAAGACCGTATCGACCAGATCGAAAAGGTCGAGCTGTGGACCTACGGTTATGCCTTCGGCATTTTGAACAAGGTCGGTCCGCTGGCAAATTTTGCCGACCGTGATCATTGCCTGCAATATGTGGCGGCGATCGGTTTGATCTTCGGGCGCCTGACTGCGGAGGATTACGAAGATCATATCGCCGCCGACGGGCGCATTGATCCGCTGCGTGCGAAAACCGTGGTCTATGAAGATAAACGTTACAGCAGTGGCTTTCTTGATCCGCAGTTGCGCTCGAACGCGAACGCGATTCGCGTGCATTTCAAGGACGGCAGCAGCACCAAACGCGTGGAGGTGGAATTTGCCGCCGGCCATCCGCGCCGGCGCAAAGACGGTATTCCCTTGCTGCTCGAAAAATTTGAGAAGAATGTCGCGCGGGTGTTTGCGGAAAAGCAGCGGCGCGCGGTGATCGACCTGTGTCTCGATCGCAAGCGCCTGCTGAAGACGCCGGTCAACGAGCTGTTTGACTTGCTGGCGAGTTAGTTTATCTGCGTTCGGAAAAACGCGAACCCTTCCCCCCTTGCAGGGAGCGTGTCCGCTGATCAGCCCGTGCGTTTGAGAAACTCTGCCGCCGCTTTTCCGCAGACATCCGGATAAGCGCCGGCGGCATGCCAGGCATCCCCATCGATTACCATTAATTCCGATTGCGCCAGTTTTTGTTGCCACGCCTTGACGCTGTCGACGGTACGCAGGCCGCTACCGGTGGTGGTGATGATCAGGCTCGGGCATTGGATCTTCAGAACTTCCTCACGAATGTCGAGCCCCGGGACCCAGCGCAGATAGCCTTGCAAGGTGGACAGCGGGGTTTTGCCCTGAATGTTGTGGATCCAGTAATCCACTTCCGCGGCACTGGCCTTGCTGCCCAGACGCCCGGCCATGGTTGTTGTGGCCCACGCTTGAATGCCTTCGGCTTCAATTTGCACCAGCCAGTCGGTGGTGCCGGCGGCGGCAATCACCGGCGGCGTGACGGCGATGACCGACTGCACGAGCTCAGGTTTGCGTGCCGCCATGGTCAGCACCATCGAGCCGCCGCTCTTGGCGCCGATCAGATGTACTTTCGAGCAGCCCAGATATTTGATCACGGCAGCGAGGTCGTCGAGCAGGCGTTCCATGTTCCATGGGTGGTTCGCCGGCATCGGTGTCGAGCGGCCGAAGCCACGCAGGTCGATGCGCGCCACGCGATAGTGACGCGACAGATGCGGCACCCAGCCGCGCCACGCCTCGCCGCTCTCTGCCAGGCCGTGTACCATCAGGATTGTTTCGGCAGACGACCACGGGTCGGTGCAATCATCGATGGCGATATTCAGCTCAATGCCGGGTTCGACTTCAAAACGTTGATGGCTCATACCTGCTCCGGAAAATGGTTTTTGTTTACTTGCGGGCGCGAATTATCGCGTGCCGTCCGGCTGGCGTCCAACCGGCGGCGGTATCGGCTGTTAATATAGGCATTCAATTTGTTGCGAACGCGGAGCCCCCACCATGCGCATCCTCACGACCCTGTTTTTGTTGCTTTCAGCGAGCGTCTGTTACGCGCAGGCGCAGGCACCCGCACCGGTGGAAACCGGGCGCGCCAGAGAGGCGCAGTTGCAGGTGGAGCAAATCAAGGCCAGCAATGCCTATCGTGAGATGCAGAGTGCGGCGCAGGCCACGCGCGAAGCCGAGCAGGAATTTTCACGCGCGGATGCCGTACACAAAGAACTCGCCAAGCGCGCCGCTGACGCAAAGCCGCAGGCTGATGCGGCAAAGAAAAAATTGGATGCCGCAAAAGCCCGTGAGCAGCAGGCCGCCAAGGCTTATGAGAACGCTCTCAATGCGGTGGGCGGCGAGCCGTCACCGGCTAAAAAATAGCCGGCGGTGCTCAGGGCCGCCAGCTTGCGCCGCCGTCGATGGTGACCACGCAGCCGCTGGTATAGCCAGAGCGCTCCGAGCACAAAAATACAATTGTGCTGCCGACTTCGTCGAGTGTGGCGAGTCGTCCCATGGGGAAGCCGGTGGTGAGTTCGCGCCAGCGATTCTCGTCACCGAATTTCTGTTTGGCGAGAGCCTTCCAGCGTACGACCTGACGGTCTGTTTCGGTCGCACCCGGGTTGACCGCCACCACGCGCACGCCATGATTGACGCTTTCCGCGCCGAGTGCGCGCGACATCGTCATCAGTGCAGAGTTGGCCATGCTACCGGCCAAATAGTCGGCGTTCGGCCGCTCGCCGGCGGTGCCGGCGACATTGATGATGACGCCGCGTTTGTGCTCGCACATGTCGCGATAGACTTCGCGCGCGACGTTGATGAAGCCGAACAGCTTCAGATCCCAGGCTTCGCGTAACGCCTTGTCGTCAAGCCCGGTCAGCGAGCCTTTCGGAATGGCCCCCGCGTTGTTGATCAGAATGTCGACGCTGCCGCAGGATTTCACCAGATGCAGGACGTTGTCCTGCGAGGATAAATCGAGCGGGTAAACGCTCACCTTGACGCCGTAGGTGTCGACGATTTTTTTGCGCGCCGCGTCGAGGCCGTCGGCGCTGCGCGAAGACAGATGCAGGTTGACGCCTTCGGCGGCGAGCCGTTCGGCGACACCGAAGCCGATGCCGCGCGAGCCGCCTGTGATGAGTGCCGAACGGCCTTTGAGATTGAGTTCCATGCGATTTTTCCGATGAGGGCGGTTTAAAATGAGGCGCTACTATAAGCAATAAGGCCTCGGCGTGCCAGAGCGCAGACTGCAGGGCGTCAACCTGCCGTATACTTGGGCGTTATCAATTCAATCCGGTTTTCGGATCTACCAGAGGAGCACTCACCATGAATAAACTGATTACCACGCTGATTGCTGCGGTCTTTGCATCGTCGACATTTACGGTGTTCGCGCAGGCGCCGGCCCGTGTTGATGCGCCGCGTGCCGCAGCACCTGCACCAGCCCCCGCGCCTGCAGCGCAGGTCGAAGCGCCCAAAGCAGCGCCTTCGGCGGTGAATGAAGGTGCCAAGGCCGATGCGCCGAAGAGCACTGGTAAAAAAGCCAAGAAATCGAAGAAAGCCAAGAAAAGCAAGAAGTCCACTACGCCAAAGCAATAAGTAATGATCAGTCATTAACGCGGCCGCAGCTTGAAGCGCGGCATGCGACCATCGAAAAGGCGGGGGCTTCCCCGCCTTTTTGTTTGTAGCGCGGACGCGTTAAACTGCGCGCCTTGCGCCGTCATGGGCGCCATCAAATAACCGGGGTTCTTGATGAAAGCATTAGTGGTAAAGCAGTTTGGTGAGCTCGAAAGCATGCTGCTCGAAGACGTGCCCGTCCCGCAGGCGGGTGAAGGTGAAGCGCTGGTGGATATTCACGCCGCCAGCGTTAATTTTCCAGATCTGCTGGTGATCCAGGGCAAATATCAGGTGTTGCCGCCCTTGCCCTTTAGCCCCGGCAAGGAATGCGCGGGCGTGGTCAAGGCAGTAGGCGCCGGTGTCACGCGCGTGAAACCCGGGGACCGCGTGTTGATCCAGATTGAGTACGGCGGTTACGCGCAGCAGGTGGTGGCCAAGGCGGTCAACTGCCACGTGATTCCCGAGAGCATGAGTTTTACCGAAGCGGCGGCGATGGGCCTCACCTATATGACTGCGCATTTTGCGTTGGTCGAGCGCGCGCACATTAAAGCGGGCGAATCGGTGCTGGTCACCGGTGCGGCTGGTGGTGTCGGGCTGGCTACCGTGCAGGTGGCCAAGGCGTTGGGGGCGATCGTGCTGGCTGCGGTGAGCACACCCGAAAAGGCCGCGGCGGCGAAGGCGGCCGGTGCTGATCACATCATCGATACCAGTGTTGACAACATCCGCGACAGTCTGCGTGATCAGGTTTATGCGGCGGTTGGCAAAAAGGGCGTGGATGTCGTAGTTGAAAATGTCGGTGGCGATATTTTTGATGCCTGCCTGCGTGCGATTGCGTGGTCGGGCCGCATCATCGTTGTCGGCTTCGCCGGCGGCCGTATACCCGAGGTCAAAGCCGGTCATCTGCTGGTGAAGAATATTTCGCTGATCGGTTTGCAGTTCAGCAACTACCGCGATCGCGAGCCGGAGAAGTGCCTCGCGGTACGCAGCCAGTTGTTTGAGTTGTATCGCGCCGGGCGGTTGAAGCCCTATGTCATGGCGACTTTCCCGCTGGCGCAATACATGGAGGCATTGGGCTTGGTGCGCGATCGCAAGGTGATCGGCAAGGTGGTGTTGACCACCGGCCTGTAAGGCTTCCGCCGCCGTTTGCAGCGTGTGATTAAAAGCCCGCTTTGGCGGGCTTTTTAACGTCCTGAGTGTGGGCGGACGGCGGTTTGTGCGGGCGTTGCTGGCGTCCGCGGGCTGTAACAAAAACCGGTTTGATCATGCCTGCTTATTTTGCCGGCAGACGCACGCTGACCAGATCGGTGCCGACGACGACGGTACCGCCGAATCCGCCGTCCTGCGCGGCCTGGCGGTAATGCGTTTCGGTCAGGCTGCCGCCCGGCACACTCCAGCCGCCCTGTCGCGTGGCACCCAGCGGTGGAATCAGGTGTGTCAGCAGCAGATATTTGGCGCCGCTGCGTTGCGCCATGCTGCCCAAATCCGTGACCGTACTCTGGCGGTAAAAGATCGGCGCTGGCATGCCACTGCCCGCGGCCGGGCCCATCAAGGGATGGATGGCTGAATGGACGATGATGTCGGCACCGGCGGCCAGTGCTTCGACCTGTGCCGAAGTCGATGACAGGCGTGGCGGGGCGTCTGTATCGTTACCGGCGTCACCGCCAATCACCACGCTGCCGGCCGGAGTATCGACGCGATAAGAGGCATGACCGGCGATATGTGTCGAGCGGATCGCACTGACTGTTAGCTCGCCAGAGCGCCAGACGACTTGTGCGGTGTCCGTCGCTGCAAAGGCAAGAAGATTGATGCTCGCCGCCGGCCCGGCAGCCGCTCGCGTTTTGTCCTCGGTCTGGCGCTGGGCGATCTCCCCCGACTGCAGATAGGCGTCACCAATGTGTGTGGTGAAGTTGCGGCAGCTCATCACATGTGCGCTGGCGGCTTTCGCATCTGTGCTGCACACGACATCGAGTTTGTTGCTGCCGGGATTGAAGTGCCAGCGCATTTGGACGAGATCGGCAAAGCCGTCGACATGGTCTGAGTGCAGGTGGGTGAAGAAAACGGCATGCAATTGTGCTGGTATGAGCTCCAGCTGCGACAGTCGCATGCTGGTGCCGCGGCCAGCGTCGAATTGCAAGCGTACGGCGTTACAGTGGTTGCTGTCATCGCCATAGCGAACCAGTGTGCCGCTGCCCGCCAGGCCGTTGTAGGCCGAAGGCCCGCCCTGTGTACCCGTCAGGGTGACAATCAGGCAGGGGGCGGCGATTGTCGTTGTGGCGGCGAGTGCGAGCAGCATGATGCAAATGAGTTGTGTGAGCCGGCGCATCATTCCCCCTTGTTTAATGAAGAACCATACGAATTGCAACGGGCGGCGCATTGTCCGCCGTATGTTAGTACAAAACAGGTGGATCGATTTTGTCTGCAACATCCGGGATGGCACGCTAACGCCATGCACGAGCCACGAAAATTCCGCGTGTGGTGTCAAGCTGCTCAGCGCGATTTTTCTGCGCCGCCGCTGGCGCGCGCAACATAGCGGGCCAGTGCATCGATTTCTTCGGCTTTGAGCGAACCACCGAACGAAGGCATGCTACCGATCCCGCCGCGCAGCGCTTTGGCAACACGTGCTTCATCGGGTTTGATTTCGTCGAGCACCGGTCCGATCATGCCCTCGGCATTGGCATCGCGCAGGGTGTGGCAGATCGCGCAGGGTGGCGTTACCGAAGAAAAGAGTTTTTTCCCCAAAGCGTAGACCGCGTCTTCGGCGGCGAACAGCGGTGCCGCGGCGAACAGCCAGCCGCCGGCGAGCGCGGCAGCACACCATGCGCGAGTCGTGCGGCGGGCTGCGGCGGCGCAAGCTTTCCCGCCTCGTGTCTCAGTCAATGTAGTCAGCGTTTTTGGCATGTCTCAAACCGTTTGCACTTTGACGGCATGATCAGCCCAGCTCGTGTTGTTGTAGCCGCCCTGGTTTTCCAGCCGGGTTTCGGGTTGGACGTTGCCGCGTGTATCGGTGGCGCGACTGGCCAGTACATGAGTGCCGGGGCCGAGCTTGACCGGCAGTGCAAACTGGCGCCATGCATATTTGCCCAGATCGGGACCGACGAGGCGGGCATCAACCCATGACTTGCCGCCGTCCACCGAGACTTCAACGCGCTTGACGCCATGCAGCCCGCCAAATGCCACACCATGCACCTGCAGCTGGCCGCTGCGCAGTTCGCCGCTCTCGGGGTGCGGCGAGTTGATCCATGACTTGATGGTCATCTCCTGCACCGAGGGCTGGCTCGGATCGCCGCTGCCGCCGGGCGGTGTAAGGCGGTAGCCGTGCGACATGATGCGGGCGTCGCTCTCGGCGTTGGTGAAGGCGAGCCGTTTGATGTACTTAATATTGTTGACCCCGGTGTAGCCGGGAACGATCAAACGCAAGGGGCCACCGTGGGCGAGTGTGAGCGGTGTGCCGTTCATCTCCCAGGCGAGCAGGGCGTCGGCCATCGCCTCGAGTGGCACCGAGCGTTCAACGATGACGGTTTTTGGATCGATGCCGGCCGGCAGTTTTTCACCGCCGGTGCCGGTCATGAAGCGCACGCCACCCGCAGTGCCGCCGAGCGCCTCGACCACCGCACGCACCGGCACACCGCTCCAGACGACACAGCCGGCGGCGCCCACAGTCCACGGCGTGCCGCTTGGTTTGCCCGGAAAGAAGTTACGTCCGTTGCCCGAGCATTGCAGCACCATCGCTACGGTTTCGAGACCCAGTGTGCGGAGTTCACGCAGCGTGAAGTTGCGCGGATTGCGCACGCCTTCGACACCAATCTCCCAGTTATCGCGATCGTTGAGGATGGCGGCATCAGGGGCGGGCAGGTTGTTACGGATGTAGAGTTGTTCCGACGGCGTGATGACGCTGGTGCCGAAGGCGGCACGTCGTGTTTCCAGTGTGGATGTGCTGTGCATGATCAGACTTGCCGGGTCTTTCCATGCCACGTAGGCGGGTAGTGGTTTGGGCGCGACAGCGGCTTCGCCGGCGCGGGCGAGGCCGGGCACGCTGGCGGCCACCAGCGCACCTGCGCCGCCGATCAATACGTCGCGACGCGCGCGAGAAAATTTCTGCTCTTGCATGGCGTTTCCCCCTGAGTATGGTTTGGTATGACTGAAGCGCACATTTTTTAGGTGCGTACGCCTTGCGGGGTGCATGCTCTCATTGACGCGCTGTATCCGTCCAGTCTGGATTCGTTATGAATACGGGGGGCATCGAAGGCTTTAGGCTATGATCAAAAGATCATCTGCGTAATGGACGTAATGGATCGACCATGCGACGACTCAGTCTTCAGCTGTCATTGCTTCGCTTATGCCTGTGTGCGCTGTTACCCGCCGTCGCCGGTTTGGCGATGACGAGCGTGCAGGCGCAGGGCTTTCCGCTCAAGCCCATACGCATCGTGACCAACGAGCCCGGTGCCGGTCTCGACTTCTCGGCGCGATTGATTGCACAGGGTTTGAGTGAGCGCTTTAAACAAGCGGTGATCGTCGACAATCGTGGCGGTGCCGGCGGCATTATCGCTGGCGAGCTGGTGGCGAAGGCGGCGCCCGATGGCTATACGCTGTTGTTTTACAGCAATGGTTTGTGGACCGTGCCGCTGTTGCAAAAAGCGCCGTTTGACCCGTTGCGCGATTTTGCTCCGGTGACGCTGGCGCTGACGTCGCCCAGTCTGCTGGTGGTGCACCCTTCGTTGCCGGTGAAATCAGTGGCCGATTTACTGGCGCTGGCGAGGGCGCGTCCGGGGGCGCTGGATTACGCCTCGGGCGGCAATGGTGCACCGACGCATCTGGCCGCCGAATTGTTCAAGTTGCTGGCGCGCGTCGACCTCACGCACATACCGTTCAAGGGCAGCGGTCCGGCGCTCAATGCATTGCTGGGCGGTCAGGCGCAGCTGATGTTCACGGTAGCCAATGGCGGTTTGCCACATGTGCAATCAGGCCGGCTGCGGGTACTCGCGGTGACCAGCGCGCAGCCCTCGGCGCTGCTGCCCGGCGTGCCGACGGTCTCAGCGGCGGGCGTAGCAGGTTATGAGGCGGTAACGATGCAGGCGCTGTTTGCGCCAGCGCGCACGCCGGAGGCTATCGTGCGGGCGCTCAACCAGGAAACGCTGCGCGTGATCAATGCGCCGGAATTGCGCGAGAAATTTTCCGCCGCCGCCACCGAGGTGGTGGGTGGTACGCCGGATCAGCTGCGCGCCGCGGTTACCGAAGATATGAGCAAGCTCGAGCGGGTGATCAAGGCCGCCGGCATGCGCGCGCCGTAACAGGCGCTGCCCGCCTTACCAGGGTTCGCCGGCGAGTTGTTGCACCACGCCGCGGCCGTCGAGCGAGCGGTCGCGAGTCTCGGGCGTTTCGCGCCCGAGCTTGGTGGCAGCGACAAATTCATAGACTTCGGCCGCACCCTCGATCATCCGCGGCGTCATGCCAACCGCCTCCAATGTCTTGGCGATCTCCAGAACTTCCGGCACCCAGCGGTATGATTTCGACGGCATGATCGGCAGCGCATCAATCACCACGTCATGAATTTTCTGGCGCGCCGGCGTTAACTGGTCTTCGAGTTCCTGCGCCACGCCGTAACGCTGTGCGGCGATCAGCATTTGCAGCACGAGGGCGGTGACCCCCTTGCTGATGACCGCGTCGCACATTTTCAAGGCGCTGGCCGCGCCGATGCGGTCGTTCAAGACGCGCACACTCAGGTCGGCTGTGGCGAACACGTTAAGCACTTCGGCGCCGGGGCCCGAGACGAACAGGCGACCGTGCGCACCATCGCGTGGCGGCGGGCTGAACATGCCGGCGTCGAGACAACGGGCACCGGTGGCGGTGATGATTTCGTGCACCGCCTGCATGGTGGTCGGTGCGATCGCATTGCAATCGACCACCAACGGTTGCGTGCCGGCTCGCCTGATTGCCGCCGCCATCGCCTGCGCGAATTCAAGCGCCGCGCCGGGATTCATGATCGAGAGGATGACGTCGCATTGCGCCGCCAGCCGGTCGAGCGTGCCCAGATCGTTGATGCCGGCCTCGGCGGCCAGCGCGCGGCTGCGCTCGCTGCGGCCGTCGAGTGCGGTATGGACGGCGAAGCCGTTGCGTTTTAATTGTTGCGCGATGGCCTGACCCATGCTGCCGGGACTCATCACGCCGATGGATTGGATGGTCATGTGGTCTGCCTAGGCGATTGCGTAGCGTTTGAGGATGTCGCGGTTGAAGGCGAGGCCGAGCCCGGGGCGGTCGGGCACCACCAGTTCACCGTTTTCGATGACGGGAATTTCCTCCCACAATGGCGACGACCAGGCGATGTATTCGACGTTCAGGCCGTTGGGCACGCCGGCGATCAGATGCACGTGCAACTCGGGCAGCACATGACTGACGACTGGAATGTTGAAAGCCTCTGCCATGCCGGCCACCTTCAGCCATTGGGTGATGCCGCCGACGCGCATCAGATCAATCATGGCGATATCGACCGCGTGTGCTTCGAATAGATGGCGGAAGGGCGTGATGCCGTAGGTGTATTCACCGCCGGCGCAGGGGGTTGTGAGCGCGTCGGCAACGCGCGCAAGGCCGGCGTAATCGTCATGCGCGGTGACGTCTTCGAGCCAATAGAGATGCACGTCTTCGAGACGGCGGCCGATGTCGATCGCCTGATGCACGCTCCAGTGCTGGTTGATGTCGCACATCAGATCGATGTCGGGACCGATGGCCTCGCGGATGCGCCGTGCGCGTTCAACCTCGAGTGCCGGATTTTTGTTGCCAGGCAGGCCAAGCTGCATTTTCATCTGGCGAAAACCGCGCGCAACCAGCGCCGGTGCCGCCTTCAGACAATGTTCGAGTGTGTAAAAACGCATCAGTGCGCCGCTGGCATACGTAATCACGCGGTCGCGATGCCCGCCGACCATTTGCGCCAGCGACAGATTGGAGGCTTTGCCTTTGATGTCCCATAGTGCAATGTCGATGGCCGCCACCGCGTGCGCCATCACGCCACCGGGGCCGAGGTTACCGCCGAGTGCACGCAGTTTTGCCAGCACCGCTTCGCCGCGCAGCGGGTCTTCACCGACGACACGTGCCGCCAGCTGATCGACCATTGCTTTGAGCGAGGCGATGGCGGGGCCGCCGAAAAAGCCACCGTAATAAGTGAGGCCGATGCCCTCGATGCCGGCATCGGTGCCCAGCGTCAGGGTCACGATATCGCGTGAGGCGCCTGCGGCAACCGGGCCGTCGGCGAGCGGTTCAACGGCGGGCAGGCGGATGATCTGGGTCGTAACGTGGGTGATTTTCATTGCGGCGTGGGGCTTTCCTAAGTTGGCAACACTGCTGGATGTTTTTTCGTGCTGCGGCTTATGTATGGTGTTGCGACAGTATTTTGTCCGTTGGCAATCAGGCGCATGAGCTGTGCGCGCAGATTGAAACGGTGCGCCGGATCGGCTTCAATTTTCTGCGGCAGGGTTCCGGTGCGGTGAAGTGGACGCTGCATCCCCACGGCGGCTTCTTGTATGAGCAGAGCGCGTTTATGGCATGCGGGCCGGCGTTTACGTCCCCGCACCGACGTCCCTATGTAATGTCGGGCGGCTGCGTGTGTTCATTGCGCAGCCGCCCGTTCGTGCGATGTGTCAGGCGACGCCGTGCTGTTTGAACCAGGCCTGCATTTGCTGCCAGCCGTCTTCAGCGGCTTCTTGGCGGAAGCTCGGGCGGTAATCGGCGTAGAACGCATGCGGCGCATCGGGATAGACGATGATTTCGCTGCTGGTGTTGCCGGCGGTCTTGAGTGCGGCGCGCATTTGCTCGACGTGATCAAGCGGAATGCTGCCATCCTGTCCGCCATAGAGGCCACGCACGGGTACTTTGAGCACACCGGCCAGATCCACCGGGTAAGCCGGTTGCAGCGCCGCTTTCGACGGTGCGACCAGGCGTCCGTACCACGCCACGCCGGCGCGAACTTTAGGATTGTGTACGCAGTAGGTCCAGGTGATGCGACCGCCCCAGCAAAAGCCGGTGATGCCGAGCTTAGCGGTGTCTGCCTTGCCGCTGGCATTGGCAAATACCACCGCGGCGTCAAGGTCCGACATGACCTGGCTGTCGGGGACGTGATTGACGACCTTGGCAAAGATTTCCTGGTTGTCGGTGATTTTGGTGACGTCACCCTGACGGTAATAGAGGTCCGGTGCAATGGCGTAATAGCCAAGCTTGGCAAGGCGGCGGCAGACGTCCTTGATGTGTTCATGCACGCCGAAAATTTCCTGTACGACGAGTACCACCGGAAATTTGCCGTTTTTTTCCGGCACGGCGCGATAGGCCGGAACCGGGCCATCGCGGGTTTCGAGTTTGACTTCGCCGGCAGTGAGGCCGTTGGTATCGGTCGTGATGACGCTGGCGGCGACCGGCACCATCGAGCGCGCAAACCCTTGATGCAGCCAGGTCGTGAAGCGGTCGCGCAGGCTGTTGGTGTCGTGCGGCGCAAAGCCGGTCAATACGGAAGTCGTCATGGTGTCCTCTTTGAATGGGCGTGAAACGGATAGGGCCGCGTTTGGGCCGGCGGAGTGCTGCGCGATTATATTGATACCGACTGCGCTGCAGCAAGCCTGCCGGCGGTGCGTTATTCAGCGGGTTTTACTTCCTTGACGGCGCCTTTCCAGCCTTCGGCGGAGAGGTCGAAGACGATGCCCGTCGGGTCGCGAAATTTCACTTCGTAATTGCTTTTGGTCGCCTCGGTGGGGCGTCCGCGCAGATACACCGCACCGGCAGCGGTAGCTTGCGCCTCGGCCGCGTCGAGGTTGTCGACCCACATGCCGAAGTGGATGGTACCGATCAGTGGTTTGTCGTTGTTCATGTCGGGAATTTTCGCGCCTTTGTAATCGAGCAGCGCCACGTTGATGGTGCCGTCGGTCATAAAGACGCCGCGCCCCGCATCGCCCGCCTTGGTCATGCCGAAGGCGTCCTCAAAAAATTTTTGCGCAGCGGCAACGTTTTCAACGGAGATGGCGATGTGGCGCAGGCGTGCTTTGCTGGTCGACATGCAATATTCCTTTTTAGTGTGCCGCGTGAAATGCGGCGCTGGTGTACGATGCTACCCGTTCGCCGCGGTGCGGTGCAATTTCTGGGAATCTGATATGCGATTGTTGATGGGTGTGACGGCGAAATGCCTGATGTTCGTTTCTGCCTTGCTGCTGGCGGCTGGTGTCGAGGCGCAAACGTGGAAACCTGAAAAACAGGTCGAGATCATCATCGGCACCAGTCCCGGCGGTCCGCAGGACCGCATGGGGCGCGCTGTACAACGCATTCTGCAGGAGCGCAAACTGGTGACCACACCGTTGACCGTGGTGAATAAAGCCGGTGGTGGTGGCTCGCTGGCGCTCAACTTTCTGAACCAGCATCCCGGTGACGGGCATTTCATGGCGGTCAATGCGCTGGCGGCACTGACCAATCACATCACTGCAAAAAGTACTATCAGCCCGTCTGATCTGACGCCGCTGGCGATGATGGGGGCCGAATATGTCGGCATTACCGTGCGTGCGGAATCGCCGCTGAAAACCGGCAAGGACGTGCTGGACATGCTGCGCAAAGATCCCACGTCGCTGAGCGTGGCGGTAGGCACGGCACTGGGAAATGCCACGCATTTATCGTTTGTGCTGGCGATGAAGGCCGGTGGTGTCGATATCAAAAAACTCAAGACCGTCGTATTCGGTTCGGGCGGCGATTCGATGACCGCATTGCTCGGCGGTCACGTTGATGTGGCGGCAAGCGCGCCCTCGGCGATGTTGCCGCAGGTGCAGGCCGGCAAGTTGCGCATCATCGTGATTGGTGCGCCGGTGCGTCTCGGCGGCGAGCTGGCGAAAATTCCGACCTGGAAGGAAATCGGTGTCAACAGTGCGTTTGATTTGTGGCGCGGCCTCGCCGGGCCGAAGGGGATGACGCGCGCGCAAATCCAGTTCTGGGACGCCACCCTTGGTGCGCTGGTGAAGACCGACGAATGGAAAAAAGAACTCGCCGAAAACCAGGTCGAAAATATTTATAAAAACAGCGCCGATACGGCGCTGCAATGGAAGGCCGAGTATGACGAGGTCAAAGGTGTATTGACTGAACTCGGCCTTGCTCGATAGCGCCTTTGCCTAGGCGAGGTTAATCGCGACCTCGTCGCCTTTCGGTGTCAGCGTGGCGCCGAAAGGTTTGCTGGCTTCGGCAATCTCGGTGAGCGTTGCCTGTTCGTCGGCCAGCGTGCACAGCACGGATTCGTTTTGATCGTTGTGACGCACAAACTGGAAAGTCGCGGCTTTGACTTTTTTGTCGTCCACCGTGATGCGCGCCAGCATGCCGACCCAGTTGCCATGTTTGCGGCCGCCATGCCCGGTGTGGAATGAGAAGCTGCCGAGGCCGTAGAAAATCGGTTTGCCTTTGTAGGCTTCGACCGGCAGCGAGTAATGCGGGCCGTGCCCCATGACGATATCGGCGCCTGCATCAATGGCAACACGTGCCCATTCGCTCATGTAGTCGAGCACTTCGGTTTTCAATCCCCAATGACAGGAGACGATCAGCACATCGCACTGCGCGCGCAGCGCGGCGACGTCTTCCCTGAACAATTTCAAATGCGCGGCGTCGCACCAGGTGAGGATGACCGGTGGCAGGCCGGGGCGGTTACAGGGTGGTATTTCGACGCGGGTTTTGTGTAGCGGCAATTGGTAGGCGGTGTGGCCCTTCATCACAGCCACGCCGGCAGTATGCTTGGTGGCTTCGTGGTTGGTAGGCCAATAAACAGCGGTGCGCTGCATGAAGCCGTAGCGCACCCCGTTGCGCTCGAGGATGACCGGAGCATAGGCGGCCTCGCGATTGGCGCCGGCGCCGGTATGCGGAATGCCCACTTCATCGAGGCGTGCAATCGAACGCATGATGGCTGTTTCACCATAGTTCACGTTGTTGGCTATTCCCACCGCCTGAATCCCGCCGTTTTTCAGTGCTTCTCCGGCGGGCACCGGGTCAGCGAAAAAGCCCTCGTTTTCGACGGAGTGTCCGGCTGCCGGCAGGTAGAGGCAGCATTCCATATTGCTGAAGACGACGTCTGCGGCTTTGAATTCGGGCGCTACGCGGCGAAATGGCACGGTCGGATCGTCGACGTTCATCAGGTTAAGGTCGCCGGTAAGAATGAGTTTTTGTGACATGGCGCTGGATTCCGTTCGATTGAAAATGAGGTGGCGCGATTATAGCGAATGTCTTTCTCGCGACCGCCGTGCAAAGGGGTGGCCGGGTGTGGGCGCGGCACCTCCGATGTCGTGGCGCCCGGCAGTGTTTGAGCGGTTGCGGGGCTGCTGGAATGGTTCTCCGCGCAAAGAGCATTTGTTTCTGAGGCCGGGGTCATGCGGGGCAGGCTGCTGGCAGTGTTGTGTGGCGGAGACGCTCTCTCAAGTGGCCAGTTTATGCTCCTGTTCCCGGGCGATGAATAGTCAGGTGCTAGCGCGGAAAAATTGCGCATTTCGTCATCCTGTGCCGCGCATTTAAAAAAATAAGTATTTGAAAAATATGAATATATAAATATATTTCAAATATTATTGCAAAGCAGCAGAAAATGCTTGCTTTGATCGAGGCTTGGGGAGATAATGGCGTCGCGTTGGGCATCTTTACAGATGTCGGCGCATATCCTCCAAAACCTCCTCCTTTGGTGGAACTTCAGCGCAACCCTTCGGGGTTGCGCTTTTTTTTTCTAAAAAAACGGCGCTCTCATAATTTTCTCGCGTGTCGGCGGGCCGGCACGATTGAGTGCCGGTTTTGTTACCTCATTTTGTCGGGCTTAAGCGTGGGTTGGCAGTTAGGTATCCTGCATCCCATCATCATTTGCAAAATCAGGTGCTAGCGTCGCCGCGCTGGCTCTTGAGATAGGGCGATTCAGTTATACTTGTATGTCTTGCCGGCAGCGTGGCCGTCGGCAACACCGGCACGCGCTGATGTTCGTGGGCGTGAGCACAATCGTTCGTCGCTGCAATCCATCCTACGTCTTGATGGGTTACTGCTTACAGATGGTTGTAAGGCCGGATAAGCCGGTTGGGCGGTGAAATTGGTCACGCGCAATAGACAGGGTAATTCATGAAGATTCACGAATATCAGGCAAAAGAAATACTGCGCCGTTTTGGCGTTGTGACGCCGCGCGGCATTGCGTGTTTCAGCGTTGAGGAAGCCGAGGCGGCCGCTCGATCGCTGGGTGGCAAGGTTTGGGTCGTTAAGGCGCAAATTCATGCCGGTGGACGCGGCAAAGGCGGCGGTGTCAAGCTGGCACGCTCGCTCGATGAGGTCAAAAGCTACTCGCAACAGATCCTGGGCATGATGCTCAAGACGCACCAGACCGGCCCCGAGGGCCAGCAGGTGCGCCGTCTGTTGATCGAGGAAGGCGCAGACATCAAGAAAGAACTCTACGTCGGTATGGTGGTTGATCGCGGCACGCAGCGCGTCTGCCTGATGGCGAGTTCCGAGGGCGGCATGGATATTGAGGAAGTCGCCGAGCACACGCCGGAAAAAATTCACAAGGTGTTTATTGATCCGGGTATGGGTCTCAAGGACTCAGAGGCGGACGATGTCGCGCGCAAGATCGGCATTCCCGAGGCATCGCTGGCGCAGTCGAGGGTTGCCTTGCAGGGGTTGTATCAGGCCTTTGTTGAAACCGATGCTTCGCTCGCCGAGATCAATCCGCTGATCCTGACCGGTAGCGGAGATGTGCTCGCGCTCGATGCAAAATTCAATATCGATGACAACGCGATGTTCAGGCACCCGGATATTCTTGAAATGCGTGATCTGCATGAAGAGGATCCGTACGAAATTCAGGCTTCAAAATTCGACCTCAACTACATTTCGCTCGATGGCAACATCGGCTGCCTCGTCAATGGTGCGGGGTTGGCGATGGCGACCATGGATATCACCAAGCTTTATGGTGGCAGTCCGGCAAACTTTCTGGACGTTGGCGGCAGTGCGACCGCGGCGAAGGTTACCGAAGCCTTCAAGATCATGTTGAACAACCCGAAGGTGAAGGCGATTCTGGTTAATATTTTCGGTGGCATCATGAAGTGTGATGTGATCGCCGAAGGTATCGTCACTGCGGCGCGTCAGGTCCATTTGACCGTGCCGCTGGTGGTTCGTCTTGAGGGTACCAACGTAGACCTCGGCAAGAAGATACTGGCTGATTCAGGCTTGCCGATTATTTCCGGTAACAACATGGCGGATGCGGCGGCGAAGGTTGTGAAAGCGGCGTTTGCGGTGACGGGCGTCAAGGCGGCCAAAGCCAAGCCGAAAGCGGCGCCTGCGAAGACGAAACCGGCGGTAAAAGCAAAGAAAAAAGCGGCGCCAACCAAGGCAAAACCGAAGGCCAAGGTTGCGGTGAAAAAATCGAAAGCGGCGGCAAAGCCAAAAGCGGCGACCAAAGTAAAGGCCAAGACGAAGATCAAGGTGAAAGCCAAGCCCAAGGCGACGGCCAAGCCCAAGGCGGTTGCTAAGTCCAAGGCAAAGGTGAAGGCTAAACCTAAGGCTCCAGTGAAAACCAAGCCGAAAGTGAAAGCAAAGGCGAAGGCAAACACCAAGGCGAAGGCAAACACCAAGTCGCGTCCGGCGCGCAAGGCGGCAGCGAAAGCCGCCCCGCGCAAATCGGCAACCGTTAAGAAGTCTGCGAAGAAGCTCGCGGTGCGCAAGGCCGCGGCCAAAGGGAAACGCAAATGAGTATTTTGATCGACAAGAACACCCGTGTTATGACGCAGGGCATTACCGGCAAGACCGGTATGTTTCATACCAAGACGGGCAAGGAATACGCCAACGGCGCGAACTGCTACGTCGCCGGTGTGAATCCGAAAAAACCCGGTGAATCCTACGAAGGCATTCCAATTTTCGGCACAGTCAAGGAAGCCAAGGAGCAGACCGGGGCCAATGTGTCGGTGATTTACGTGCCGCCACCCTTTGCCGCTGCGGCGATTGATGAGGCGGTCGAGGCGGATCTCGATCTCGTCATCTGCATCACCGAAGGTATTCCGGTGCGTGACATGATCCGCACGAAATACAAGATGATCGGCCGGAGGACCAAATTGATTGGGCCGAACTGTCCCGGTGTGATCACGCCTGACGAAATCAAGATCGGCATCATGCCCGGGCATATCCATAAAAAGGGACCGGTCGGTGTGGTGTCGCGTTCAGGCACGCTGACTTATGAAGCGGTCGGACAGTTGATGGAACAGGGACTCGGCCAGTCGTCCTGCGTTGGCATTGGTGGTGACCCCGTCAATGGCATGAAACACATTGAAGTCATGAAAATGTTCAACGATGACCCGCAAACCGAAGCCGTCATCATGGTCGGTGAAATTGGCGGTTCTGACGAGGAAGAATGTGCGCGCTGGGTCAAGCAGTTCATGAGAAAGCCCGTCATCGGATTTATCGCTGGGCTCACTGCGCCGCCTGGCAAGCGTATGGGACATGCCGGTGCGATTATTTCGGGTGGCAAGGGCACTGCGACTGAAAAACTCGCCGTGATGGAAGAGTGCGGGATCAAGGTCACGCGCAATCCCGCCGATATGGGCAGGCTGCTCAGGTCGGTGTTGAAGTAATCTGCTGCGGCAGCGTGCCGCGTGCGGTCGTGATCGACGGGGGGATGCATTGAAACGGGATACTTCGAACGGCCGGCGCGGCAGAATGAAGGGCCGGCCGCTGGACGCGGCTGCACAGGCTGACATCCAGGCTCTGCTGGGCGATGCACCGCGGCGTCGCGATCTGCTCATCGAGCATCTGCACAAGGTGCAGGACCGCTATGGGCATATTTCCGCCACGCATATTGTTGCTCTGGCACGTGAGATGAAAATGGCGACAGCCGAGATTTACGAGGTCGCCACTTTTTATCATCACTTCGATGTGATCAAGGACGGCGACGTTGCTCCGCCGCCCGTGACAGTGCGCGTTTGTGATTCGCTGTCATGCGAAATGGCTGGTGCTGAATCATTGCTCGGTAAGCTTAAAAATGCGCTGGGCGTTAATGTGCGCGTGATACCAGCGCCTTGCGTTGGTCGTTGCGAGCAGGCGCCGGTCGCGGTGGTGGGACAGAATCCAATCGCACATGCGACGCCGGAAAATGTGGCGGCAGCGGTGCAGGCCGGCAAAACGCAATGTGCGGTGGGAAGCTATACCGGCTTTGAAGACTACCGTCGCGCTGGCGGCTACAACCTTGCCGTCGAATGCCTGGCAGGCAAGCGTGATGTCGAAGCGATTCTGCAAACCATGGAAGCGTCGAGTTTGCGCGGTCTTGGCGGCGCAGGTTTTCCGACCGGGCGCAAATGGCGCATCCTGCGCGGTGAACGCATGCCTCGCCTGATGGCGGTCAATATCGACGAGGGTGAGCCGGGTACGTTCAAAGATCGCTATTACCTTGAGCGTGATCCGCATCGTTTTCTTGAAGGTATGCTGATCGCGGCGTGGGCGGCGCAGGTTTCTGAAATCTATGTTTATCTGCGTGATGAGTACGCCGGTGTGCGCGCCATACTCGAACGTGAAATCGCCACGCTACAGAAAAATCCGCCCTGTCCTTTGCCGCCGATTCATCTGCGCCGCGGTGCCGGTGCGTATATCTGTGGTGAAGAGTCGGCGATGATCGAATCAATCGAGGGCAAGCGCGGCATGCCGCGACTGCGTCCGCCGTATGTCGCCCAGGTCGGTTTATTCGGTAAGCCGACGCTAGAGCACAACATGGAAACCTTGTTCTGGGTGCGCGAGATTCTCGAAAAAGGCGCGGACTGGTTTGCCAGTCAGGGCCGCAATGGCCGCAAGGGCTTGCGCAGTTTTTCAGTCTCCGGTCGTGTCAATAAACCCGGTGTGCATCTTGCACCCGCAGGGATCACCGTTAAGGAATTGATTGACGAATACTGTGGTGGCATGCAGACCGGCCACCGCTTTTATGCCTATCTTCCAGGCGGTGCCTCGGGTGGAATTTTGCCGGCGGCTATGGGAGACATCCCGCTGGATTTCGACACGCTGCAGCCGCACGGCTGTTTCATTGGTTCTGCGGCAGTGATTATTCTGTCGGATCACGATAAGGCCTCGACGGCGGCGCGCAATCTGATCAAGTTTTTCTCTGAAGAGTCATGCGGCCAGTGCACGCCTTGCCGGGTCGGCACCGCCAAGGCGTTCAACCTCATGCAGGCCGGCACATGGGATCAGCCCTTGCTTGAAGAACTTTCCTCCGCAATGGCCGATGCCTCGATTTGCGGACTCGGTCAGGCGGCGCCGAACCCGGTGCGCTGCGTGATCAAACATTTCGGACATGAAATTAAATAGCGCTGTTGGTTGCAGCGGGGGGACGCATCATGACGGCGACGAGTAAAGACGAGCAGGCGGCAATGCCGGTCGAATTTAAGCTCAACGGCAAAGACGTTGCAGCCAGGGCGGGTGAGACGATCATTCAGGTCGCCAAGCGGCTTGGTATTGAGGTGCCGCACCTTTGTTACAAGGAAGGTCTGCGGCCCGACGGCAACTGCCGTGCCTGCATGGTTGAAGTCAAGGGCGAGCGCGTGCTTGCCGCTTCATGCTGCCGCCAGCCCGCCAAGGGTATGGAAGTCACCACTGACAGTCCGCGCGCCGTGGCTTCGCAGAAGATGGTGCTTGAGTTGTTGCTGTCGGATATGCCGAAGGAACGCCACACGCTCACTTCCGAACTTGATCAATGGGCGACGAAGCTGAAGGTTGGCGAGCCACGCTTCGCACCCCGGCATGCGGTGAAGTCC
>CAIWNB010000192.1 GCA_903913965.1 uncultured beta proteobacterium | reverse complement strand
GCCGCGGTGCCGCTCGATGAGCCGCCGGGGGTGTGTCGCGCATTGAAGGGGTTGGTGGTCGGCCCGGAAAAGCCGATCGCAAATTCGGTGGTCACCGTCTTGTTAAAAATCAGCGCACCACCCCGACGCAGTGCATGCACGCAGGCGGCGTCCTGACCGGATTGCCAGCCCTGAAAGGCGGGGCTGCCCATTTGGGTCGGCAGATCGGCGGTGGCCATGATGTCCTTGATCGCCACCGGACAGCCGTCGATGGGCGAGAGCGGTTTGCCGGCGCGCCAGCGTTTGCTCGAGGCGTCGGCGGCGGCGCGCGCCATTTTCAGGTCGAGACTGACAAAGGCCTGGATGCGGGATTCATGGGCCTCGATAGCGGCGATGCAGCGCTCGAGAAAGTCGCGCGGCGTTTGTTCGCGCGTGGCAAAAGCCGCCGCGGCTTGGGCATAGGAAACGAGATGGGGATTGCGCCAGGCTTGCATGTGTTCTCCACGGGCTTGAGGGCGGGCCGCGCGGGGCGGCTGTTATAATCGGCGCGGGGCTGCGAGCAGCGCGCGTTGCCCCGTCCGCAGTGGATTCGATTGTAACCGATCGTCTTGGAGTGTCTGATATGCGAGGTCTACGCGCCGTAAGCGTTCTGTTCACTTTGCCGGCGTTGCTTTTGTCTGGCGCCGTGCTGGCTGAAAATTTCCCATCGCGTCCGGTGCGCATGATCGTGCCGTTTCCGCCCGGTGGCAGTACCGATCTGGTGGCCCGCGTGGCCGCGCAAAAATTATCCGAGTTGTGGGGCCAGCAGGTGGTGATTGATAACCGCGGCGGTGCCAACGGCATGATCGGTTCTGATCTGGTTGCCAAGGCCAATCCTGATGGTTACACGGCGGTGCTGGGTACCATCGGGCCGTTTGCGATCAACGCCGCGCTCTACAAAATGTCGTATGACATTGCACGCGATTTCGCGCCCATTACCTACACTGCCAACATCGCCAACGTGCTGGTGGTGCATCCAGGGATTGCCGCGCGCGACGTCAAAGAATTGCTGGCGCTGGCGAAAGCCAAACCCGGTCAACTGGCGTTTGGTTCCAGCGGCACGGGTGGGGCGCCGCATATGGCCGTCGAATTATTCAAGCTGCTCGCGCAGGTCAATGTCGTGCATGTGCCCTACAAGGGCGGCGGGCCGTCGATGGCGGATCTCGTTGGTGGTCAAATCGCAGCGAGCTTTGCCAGCATGCCTTCGGCGATTCCGTTTATCAAAGCCGGGAAGTTGCGTGCGCTCGGTGTCAGTTCGACGAAACGTTCACCGGCGCTGCCCGATACGCCGACGGTCGCCGAGGCGGGGGTCGGTGGTTTCTCGGTGCTCGACTGGCAGGGTTTGTTCACCACCGCAAAAACGCCGCCAGAGATTGTGGCGAAGTTCAACACGGATGTGTTGCGCGTGCTGGCGATGCCCGATGTCGTTGAACGCCTCAACGCCGCCGGCGTTGAGATACAAACCAGCACGCCGGCGGCGTGGGGTGAGTTTGTGCGCGCCGAAGTGGCGAAATGGGGCAAGGTGGTCAAAGACGCCGGCCTCAAGGTGGAGTAGTTACGGCATTCAACAATTGGCAAGCGTTGGAAGGTGGGCAGCGCTTGCGCAGTTGATGGTGGTGATGCACGGCGAAACGGCAAGATAAAAAGCCAGGTCGTCGCCAGGGTGGGCGGCGATCGATCAATAACGCCCGTGATTAAACAGGAGGAGTCGATGAAATACGCATGGCGTTTTAGCGTCGCGGTAGCCGGTCTGCTGTGCGCCTCCGTGGTGTCTGCACAATGGACGCCGAAGATGCCGATCCGCGTGGTGGTGCCGTTTGCACCCGGTGGACCGACCGATATTACCGCGCGTCATCTGGCGAAAAAACTCACCGAGTTACTGGGGCAGCCAGTGGTGGTGGATAACCGGGCCGGTGCCAACGGCATGATAGGCGCGGAGCTGGTGGCGAAATCCAAGCCCGACGGTTACACGCTGCTGATGCCAACCTCGAGCACCATCGCGATCAATCCGGCGGTGTATGCCAAGATGCCCTACGACCCGATCCGCGATTTCGCACCGGTGACCCCGGTGGTGGGCGCACCGGTGGTGATGGTGGTCACACCCAGCCTGCCGGCGAAGAATCTCAAGGAGTTGATTGCGATTGCCAAGGCGCGGCCGCATGAAATTGTGTTCGCGTCGTCGGGGGCGGGCAGTAATTTGCATCTGGCGCTCGAACTCTTTCGCGATCAGGCGGGCATCAAGATTACGCATGTGCCGTATAAGGGCGCGGGCCCGGCGGTCACCGATGTGATCGGCGGTCAGGCGCAGGGCATGTTCGCCGACCTGCCGGTGTTGACGCCGTTTATCAAGGCCGGTCGCCTGCGGGCGATTGCAGTCGCTGGTGTTGAACGCACGCAGATGTTTCCGCAACTGCCGACGATGAAGGAACTCGGTTACCCGCGGTTCAATGCGCGCCAGTGGTATGGCATGTTTGCGCCGGCTGGTACGCCGCGCGAGATCGTCACAAAATTGAATGAAACGATTCGTCTTGCCGTCGCTACCCCCGATGTCAAAGACCGCTATGCGGAAATTGGTGCTGATGTGTTTGTCTCCAGTCCGGAGGAGTTCGCCGTCTTCATCAAAGCGGAGATCGAACGCTGGCATGACATCGTGAAGAAATACGGCATCGTGCTCGAGCCCTGATACGGCACGGCATGTTTTAAATTGCAACAGGTCACCTCGGTAAAGGTTGTTAGTAATGCAAACAGTAAAGCGGGTTAAAGGTGCAATGGGCGGTTTGGTTATTGCCTGCGTGTTTGGTGCGCTGGCGGTTGCAGGTGGCGTAGTCGCAGCGGATTTTCCCAACAAGGCGGTGCGCATGGTCACCGGCTCGGCGCCTGGCGGTGGTTCGGATACGGTGGCGCGTGTGATTGCGGAAAAGCTCAATGAACGTTTCGGTCAGCCGATGCTGGTCGACAACCGCGCCGGTGCCGGCGGCACCATAGGCGCCGATATTGTCGCCAAGGCGCCGCCCGACGGTTACACCTGGCTGGTGGCGACCAGCAGTTCGATGGTGGTGAATCCGGCGATGCAGAAGCTGCCCTATGACGTCGAGCGCGATCTGGTGCCGGTGACGCAGGTCAGCACTGTGCCCTTTATTCTGGCAGTGCATCCGGCGGTGCCGGCGAAAAATGTCGCCGAACTGATCCAGGTGGCGAAAGCGCGGCCGGGCAAATTAAGTTACGCCACGTCCGGGATTGGTGCGATGTCGCATCTGGCGATGGAACAGTTCAAATACATGGCCGGGGTGAATCTGGTGCATGTGCCTTATCGTGGCAGCGCACCGGCGGCATATGATTTGATTGCCGGCCAGGTGCAGGCGGCGTTCAATAATCTGATCCCGACGCTGCCGCATGTGAAGTCGGGGCGCTTGCGTGCGCTCGGTGTCAGTAGTCCGGCGCGGGCGCCGGCGCTGCCGGATGTGCCGACGGTCGCCGAGAGCGGTCTGCCCGGTTACGAGGCGATGCAATGGTACGGCGTGTTGTTGCCGGCGGGGGTGCCGAAGTCGATGGTGACCTTTTTGCACAAAGAGTTGATCACCGTGCTGCAAAATCCGGCGGTGCGCGCGCGCTTGATGGACGAGGGCGGTGAGGTGATCGGCGGCACGCCGCAGCAGTATGCGGCCGTCATTCATAACGACCTGGTCAAGTGGACCAAGCTGGTCAAGGCGGCCGGCATACGCGCCGAATAGTCGATAGATTTTTCAGTGTTTGAACCGCACGCTGCTTTTGCCGATAATGCGCCTCTTCTTTCCAACCCGCGACCCGGAGCCCAAATGAAAATATTCGTGACGACGCTGGTGTTGCTGTTGCCGCTGACTGCGCTGCCGCTGCATGCGCAGACCTATCCCGCCAAGCCGGTGCGTGTGTTGATTCCGTGGCCGCCGGGCGGTTCCAATGATGTGGTCGGGCGTATCGTCATGCAGCGCGTCGGTGAGGCCCTCGGTCAGCAGTTTGTGATTGAAAACCGTGCCGGTGCGGCGGGCACCATCGGCGCTGATCTGGTGGCGAAGGCGCAGCCAGACGGTTATACGATTATGGTGCATTCGACCAGCCACGTCGGTAACGCCTCGATGTACAAGAAGCTGCCGTATGACACGCTGAAGGATTTTGCCGGCGTCGGCCTGCTTGCCACCCAACTGGGTGCGTTGACCGTGCACACTGCGCTGCCGGTTAAAACCGTCAAGGAGTTCGTTGCACTGGCGCGCAGCCGTCCCGGGCAGATCAATTATTCGTCGTCGGGCAACGGCAGTGCGCCGCATTTGTCGATGGCGCTGCTGGCGTCGATGGCGGGGATCAAGCTGGTGCATATTCCTTACAAGGGCGGCGCACCGCAGGTAACTGCACTCGTTTCCGGTGAAACCCAGGCTTCGCTGGCCACCATTTCGACGGTGCTGATGCATATTCAATCGGGGCGTTTGCGCGCACTCGGTGTGGCGGGGTTGAAGCGTTCAAGTTCGCTGCCCAATCTGCCGACCATCTCTGAAGCCGGTGTGCCCGGCTATGAAATGAGCCCCTGGGTCGGCGCCTTTGTGCCCGCCGGTACGCCGAAAGCGATCGTTGACAAGCTCAATGCTGAAATCAATCGCGCGCTTAAAAATCCTGACG
>CAIWNB010000191.1 GCA_903913965.1 uncultured beta proteobacterium | reverse complement strand
TGCAATGCGCACATAACGCCCGGGTTGCAGGGTGATGCCGCGGCGTGTACTGGCTCGCGTGAGTTCGACGCTATCCACGCTCAGACAGATACTGCCTTTGTTATCGGCCATGGCGTGCCAGGCGTTGGTGCAGAGATTGAGCAATACCTGTGAAATTTGTGATTCGTTGGCCAGAATCGCGAGCTTGTCGGTAATCGCACCCGCCTTGATTTGTATTGAAGGCGGCAGGGTGGCGCGCATCATGCGGATCGATTCCTCGATCAGCGGCCTGACGGCGTGCACCTTGAAGTCCGGTGTTTCGCGCCGGGTAAAGTCGAGAATCTGCTTGACCAGATCTTTGGCGCGTGTGCTCGCTTTGGCGATTTCATCGAGGCTCGTGATCGCCCCCGGATTGTTGCCAAGGTCTTCGCGTGCCAACTGCAGGTTGCCGGTGATGGCGCCGAGAATATTATTGAAATCATGCGCGATGCCGCCCGATAGCGTGCCGAGCGCTTCCATTTTTTGCGCTTCGCGTATCTGCGCTTCAAGCTCGGCCCTGACTCTTTCAGCGGCCGCTTGTTCGCTGATATCGCGCAGGATCACCGAAAACATGCGGCGTCCGGCGACCATTGCTTGCGAGATCGAGGCATCGACGGGAAATTCACTGCCATCCTTGCGTAGCGCATGGACTCTGCCCGTACGCCCGATGCCGCGGGTGGTGATGCCGGTGTCACCGAATTTGTGCATATGCGTTCCGTGCGTCTCGCGGAAACGCGCGGGCATGAAATCTTCAATCGGCGCGCCCATTGCCTCGGCCGTGGTGCAGCGAAACATCTCGCAGGCGGCGTGATTGAACACGCAGATACGATGCTGCTCGTCGACTGTGATGATGGCGTCCATTGCCGACTCGACAAAGCTGGCGAGGCGGCGCTCGCTTTCGATCAACGCCTGTTCGGCGCGTTTTTGCTCGCTGATATCGCGGATGATGGTGGCGTAGCCAGTGAGTTTGTTCTTCTGGTTGCGCACCGGCGTCTCGCTGATCGAGACGTCCAGTCGCCGGCCGTCGCGTGTGAGGCGCTGGGTGACCAGATTGGGAGGAATTTCGCCGGCCTCGAGCATTGCGATGGTATGGTCTCTTTCGTGCAGCAGTTCTGGCGGCGTCAGTATGCCCTGGCGACCAATGGCCTGAGCCGCGGTATAACCAAACATGCGTTCTGCGGCGTTGTTCCAGGAAACGATTTTTCCATCGAGTGCCCGGCCGATGATGGCGTCGTTGGCGTTTTCGACGATGGCCGCCAGTTGCGCCCGCGCCGCCTCGGCGTTTTTGCGCTCGCTGATATCGCGGTAGACGATCGAATGACCGATGATTTTTCCGTCGGCGTCATGCAGTGGCGATAAGACCACCGAAACTGGCACGTGGCGTCCATCTTTGGTGATGCGTACCGAGTCATGACTGAGTTGTCGGGTGCCGTCCATCGAAGCGATGCGGTTGCTTTCGGTGTCTGCGATGATTTCCGGCGGAGACAACAGTGCCAGTACGTCTTTGCCGATGACTTCGGCAGCCCCGTAACCGAACAAGCGCTCGGCACTGGCGTTCCACGACAAGACCCTGCCATCGAGGTCGCGGCTAATAATGGCGTCATGCGCGCCGTCCACCATGGCGGCGAGCCGTGCGCGGCTCATTTCGTCTTGTGCTTCAGAGCGCCGCCGCGTAATCAGGAGTAGCGTCAGCATCAACAGCATGGCCGTGAGCAGAAACGCCGCAACCAGGTAGGTTTGGCGTAGTTGGAAATAATCACTCATGCCGGCTTCGATGCCCCACGAGATGAAGACGGTGAGCGGATAACCACTGACCTTGCGGTGGGTAATGATGCTGTCGGTTTTTTCGATAACGCTGGTGCGGCGGTTTTCGCCGTAATCGGGGTCTGTGGCATTGAGCCCCGGCGTTTTTATGGGATCGAGTGTGGTATTCCGCGCGCGGTCGAAATTCCCGGAGCGCGCCAGAAAAGTGCCGTCACTGCGCACCAGCGAGATACGGGTGCCGCCTTTTGGCGTGAGGTTGTCGTAGACCTTTTCCAGCGCCGGTGGCGGCACCGAGAGTGTCATCACATATTGCAGCCGGTTGCGGCGATCAAATATCGGCCGCGTGAACTGTATCGTCCACTGGTTGGAGGTGCGGCCGAGGACCGGCATGCCAATGAATAACTCGTCGGTCAGGCGTTTTTTATGGATCTGGAAATGTTCGCGGTCGGAGAGGTTGACCTTGCCGACGGGCGTTTTGCCGGTCGTGCTGTTCCACACGACCCAGCCGTTGATATCGGTGACGCTGACTTGCAATATCGATTGATTGACGAGGAATTTTTTTTGTTTTTCGACTTCGGCGGCAAAGTTTTCCGGGTCGTTGCTCCAGGCATCGCGCAGACGCAACATCGACATGTCGATGGCGCGTACCGACGCGCCGACGTGTTCGGCGAGGATCTGGGCTAGCGCACGATTGCTGGTTTTGGTTTCTTCGAGCGTGCGCTCCTCGAGGATTTGCAGGCTGATCAATATGCCGGCCCACAGGGCGACCGCGACCACTGCAAAGAGGCCCAGATATTTGTTGCGGATGCTGACGGCGAGTTTCGCGGGCATGTGGCGTCTTTTTCGGGATGCCGGGCGGTGCGGTTGTCACGCTCTGCCGGAATATTTTTTTGGACTCTTGGTTAACGGCTGGCTCTGCACAAACCTTGAGGGCGGCGTAAAGGTGTCTTTTTCGTTGTGTAAAACGCTTGCGGATCATGGTCTTGTAATTTTTCGCGACCACTCGAATATCGATTCGGTGCGCCTGCCGTATTGCTATACCATCGGGTTTTCCAATGCGGACGACGGGCCTCAACCATGCAAACCCTTAAACGAAGCTGGTCATTGCGCATCGGCGATTTTGCCCGTGCGGTATTCTGGGTGCTGGTGGTCGGCTTCATGCTGTTCACCGTGTTTGGTAACCGCGGCAGCGACACCCAGCGCACCGACCTGCTCAAGCGTTTCGAAAAGGAACGCGGTTCGCGCGTCATCTCGCTGATCCACCGTCAGGAGAGCACCAGCGTGCTGGGGGTGGCGGTCAACAGTCACATCAGCATCGAGGATTCCGAGGCGGTGCTGCGCGCCATCCGGTTGACGCCACCCGAACAGCCGATCGATTTGATTTTGCACACCCCGGGCGGGCTGGTGCTGGCCTCCGAGCAGATCGCCAAGGCGCTGGTCGATCACAAGGGCAAGGTCACGGTGTTTGTGCCGCATTACGCGATGAGCGGCGGCACCATGATTGCGCTGGCGGCCGATGAAATCGTGATGGACGTGAACGCCGTGCTGGGGCCGGTTGATCCGCAAATTAGCGGCATGCCGGCCGGTTCCATCGTCAACGTGCTTGCACTCAAGCGGCGCGATGCCATCAGCGATGAAATTCTGATCCTTGCCGATGTGGCGCAAAAAGCGCGCGTGCAGGTGGCGTCTTTTGTTACCCAGCTGCTGCTCAAGCGCATGCCGCCGAAGAAGGCGGTGCAAGTGGCGACCATCCTCAGTGAAGGCCGGTGGACGCACGACTTTCCCTTGATCGTGCCGGTGGTGCGCGAGCTCGGCCTGCCGGTCACCACCGACATGCCGCGTCTGGTCTATGAGTTGATGGATCTCTACCCGCAGGGCAGCGGTGCGCGCCCCTCGGTGTTATACGTACCGATGCATCGCAACCGCGACGAGCGCGGGGCTGCGTCGGGGCCGGTGAGCGCGCCGCGCAAGGATGATTAAACGATAAACGCGGCGTCTGCTGCGCTGAAGAGGAGGCGATATGGCATTGGAACCGGGCGATATTCTGCGTAACCACGTCAAGGAAAAACTCGCGCGCAACGAAGTCGTGGCCTCGATGACAGTACGGCTGGTGCGCGATCCGGCGATCGCACAGATTGCGCAGAGCGCCGGCTTCGACAGCTTTTATATCGATATCGAACATTGCAGCTTTTCGCTCGAAACCACCGCTGCGCTGTGCCAGGCCGGGCTCGCCGCCGGCATCACACCGATGGTGCGTGTGCCCAACGGCAACCCCGAGTGGGTGACGCGCGTGTTGGAAGGCGGTGCGCTCGGCGTCATCGTGCCGCATGTGCGTTCAGCCGACGAGGCCAGACGCGTTGTAACGGCAGCGAAGTTCGCGCCGGTCGGCGAGCGTTCCTATGGCGGTGGTGCGGCGCCATTACAGTTCCGCGCGTTCCCGGCGGTGCAGGCGATGGCGGCGCTCAATGCGGCGACCATGGTCACCGTCATGATGGAAACGCTGGAGGCGCTCGAACAGGTCGAAGCGATCGCCGCGGTCGACGGCGTTGACATGCTGTTTATCGGTAGCAACGATCTGACCACCGAAATGGGCATCATCGGTCAACTCGACGATCCGCGTTTGCGCGACGCCTTTGTGCGTACCATCGAAGCCTGCCGCCAACACGGCAAGCATGTCGGCATCGGCGGGCTGGCTGCACGGCCTGATCTGATTGCCGAATATGTGAAACTGGGTGCGCATTTCGTATCGACCGGCACCGACCTCGGATTTTTATCGGCTGTTTGCGCACAAAAAGCCGCTGCGGTGAACGCGCTGCGTTAGTGGCGTTGCTGCAGTTGCGTATTTGGTAGCGCCGCGCCGGCCTCGCCAGCAGCGCGCACGCCAGCGAGGCAAGCGGGTAAAATCGCCACGCAGTGCGGACGCCGGTTGTAGATAATAAAAATCAGAAGACGTCCCTCCGCATCCCGTTCATTTCGAATGACCACTCATTGTTGAAAGGTTGCGCCCATGGTCCATGTTGCCCGCAAGGAACCGCCGCACTTCGTTTATTTCCCCGGCAACTATCGCTGGTCGGCGGCGATGCTGAGCATGTTGAGTTCAGCGGCGTGGGGTGGCTCGGATATCAACGAGGTCGACCGCATTGGACGGCTGTTGAAGAACGCGAAGATGGAGGACGACGACGCCTGGTTTCGCGCCTGCGTCGAGGTCGCCGACAGCGTGCGCGCCACCGCGCAGCGCTTTGAGGCGTCCGGGCATCGCCATTCGGCCGCCCCGTTTTATTTGCGCGCCTGCAAGTATTACCAGATGGGCGAGCGTTTTCGCACGCCCAAAGACACCGCCGCGCTCGACGCTTATCGCACCTCGGTGGATTGCTTTCACCGCTATGCCGCGCTCACCGACGTCAAAATTGATATCGTCGAAGTGCCCTATGCCGGCGGCAGCATGCCCGGCTATTTTTTGCATGCGCAGAATGCCACCGGCGAACGCGCGCCCTGCGTGGTGCATTTCGACGGCCTTGATGTCACCAAGGAAATGATCTACATGCGCGGCGTTACCGAACTGCCGCGGCGCGGCATCTCGGTGCTGATCATGGACGGCCCGGGCACTGGCGAGGCGATCCGTTTTCGCGGTCAGGTGTTGCGGCACGATTATGAAGTCGCCGGTTCGGCGTGTATTGATTTTCTCGAACAGCGTAACGATGTGAACCCGAAAAAAATCGCGGTGGTCGCCAATAGCCTTGGCGGTTATTACGCGCCGCGCTGCGCTTCGATGGAGCCGCGCTTTGCCGCCTGCGTGGCCTGGGGTGCGATCTGGGATTACCACGCCACCTGGAAGAAACGCGTCGAGGCCGCTTTCAACGCCGCGATGTCGGTACCGGGGCATCACATCACCTGGATCCTCGGCGTTGAAACGGTGGCAGAGGCGCTGCTCAAACTCGAGCCCTATAAACTCGACGGCGTGGTGCAGAAGATGCGCTGCCCGTTTTTGATTACGCATGGCGCGGATGACGAACAGGTGCCGCTCGCCGATGCGCAGGCGTTGTATGACGCCGCCGGCTCGCCCGACAAGACGTTGCGGGTGTTCACCGCTGAAGAGGGCGGGGCGCAGCATTGTATGCGTGACTATCTGACGTTGGGCGTGGCCGAGATGTGGAACTGGCTCGAAGACAAACTGATCAAGCAGTAAGGTGCAATCAACATGACTGACGCAACACGCAGCGGGCCGCAGATCCGTCGCATCGTCACCGGCCACGATGCGAACGGCAAATCGGTGGTATGGCTCGACGGGCCGGCCACCAATCACAAATTTCCGGATGACAAAATGAGCGCCACCCTGATGTGGGTGACCGACGCGCTGCCGGCTGATTACACGGCCGACGAAGACACCGGCGCGCGTATCACCGGCACCGCGCCGCCGGCGGGTGGCACGCGGCTGGCGGTGCTGGAATTGCAGCCGGGTAATACGCTGCACGGCCTGCATCATACCGACACCATCGATTACGTCATTTGCATGTCGGGTGAGGTTGAGATGGCAATGGATGACACGACAGTGAAGATGAAGGCCGGGGATGTGTTGATCCAGCGCGCTACCAATCACGGTTGGGTTAATCGTGGCAGTGTGCCGGCGCGTCTGGCGGTGATGCTGACTGACGCACGGCCCAAACGCACGGACTCGGTGGCCGGGACACAGAACGCGCGCTGAATTTTGACGTGACTATTCGCGTGATCGCAGCTTGAATGCGGCGCGCGTCATAAAAAAGGGGGGATGATGTTTTATAAACAGTGGGTTCGTGGTGCCTGCGCGTTGTTCGCGCTGACGGCGGTGGCGGCGTTTGCCGCTGAAAGTTATCCGGCGCGTCCGGTGCGCGTGGTGGTGCCGTTTGGTGCCGGCGGGCCGGATCTGATTGCGCGCATCGTCGCCCAGCAACTCGCCAGCCAGCTCGGCCAGCCGGTGGTGGTCGACAACCGTCCGGGGGCGAATGGCATTGTCGGCACCGACACGGTGGCCAAGGCCGCGCCCGACGGCCATACGCTGATCCTGGTGTCGGCGTCGTTTGTGGTGAATCCGAGCATCTATAAAAAGCTGCCCTATGACACGTTGAAGGATTTCGCACCGGTGACCAACGTCTGTGCGCAGGAGGCGTTTATTCTGGTGGTGCATCCAGCGGTGCCGGCGCAGAACGTGCAGGAGTTCGTCGCACTCGGTCGCAGGCCCGACAACAAGCTCGCGTATTCCTCGCCCGGTGTTGGCAATACCATGCATCTGGCCGGCGCGTTGTTCGATGCGCGCGCTAAAACCACCATGACACATGTGCCCTACAAAGGCGGCGGGCCGGCGATCGCCGCGCTGCTCGGCGGTGAAATTCAGGCGATGTTCTCCAACACCACGCTGGCGATGCCGCACATCCGTGTGGCCAAACTCCGTGCGCTGGCGGTGACCGGTCGCACGCGTCTCGCGGCGCTGCCGGAGGTGCCAACACTCACCGAATCGGGCGTGCCGGGGATGGAGATTGATGCCGGTTGGTTCGGGCTGTTTGCGCCGGCAAAAACGCCGGTCGAGATCATCAACCGCTTGCACAGCGAAGTGCGCACCGCGCTGGCCAAGCCGGCGGTGCGCGAGCGTTTGATCGAGCAGGGCTTTCCGCCGGTGGGTAATACACCGGCGCAGTTTCGCGCGACCGTCGAAGCCGAGATCAAGGCCTATGCCGAGATGGTGCGGCTGGCAAAAATTCAACCGGAGTAATGATGAGCACACTGCCGCGTTCCCTGCCCGCCACATTACCGCCGCTGCTGACAGAAGACTGTGACGTGCCGTCGCGCGACGCCGGTATCAAACTCTTTGTGCGCAACAAACGCCCGGCGGTGCTCAATAGCTTTTCGCCGGCGCGCACCTTGTTATACGTGCACGGCTCGACCTATCCGGCGTCGACCGCGTTTGATCTGCCGATCGCCGGTTGCTCGTGGATGGATTTCCTCGCGGCACGCGGCTTTGATGTCTGGCTGCTCGATCTGCGCGGCTACGGGCGTTCGACGCGTCCGCCTGAAATGGACGCGCCGCCGGAGAACAATCCGCCCATCGTGCGCACCGATACCGCGGTCGCCGACATCGCGGCGGTGGTTAAGCACATCCTTGCCACGCGCAAAATCGAGCGCCTTAATTTGCTCGGCTGGTCGTGGGGCACGACACAGATGGCGACCTACACGACGCAGCATCCGCAGCACGTCAACAAACTCGTGCTGTATGCGCCGCAATGGTTGCGCACCACCCCTTCGCCGTTGACTACGCAGGGGAAGATCGGTGCTTATCGTACGGTTGAGCGCGGGCAGATGCTGGAGCGCTGGTTGAACGGCGTGCCGGCGGACAAGCGCGCGACTTTGATCCCCGAGGGCTGTTTTGAGGCCTGGGCTGACGCGACGATGGCGACCGATGTGGAGGGCGGCAAACGCAATCCGCCGGTGTTGCGTGCCCCCAGCGGCACGGTTGCCGACACCATGGAAATCTGGTCGCAGGGCAAAACATATTACGATCCGCAGAAAATTACCGTGCCGGTGTTGATCGCGGTGGCCGAATGGGATCGCGACAATCCGCCGCAACTCGGGCAGACGCTGTTTCCGTTGCTGGTCAACGCGCCGTATAAACGCATGGTGACGCTGGCCGAAGGCACGCACACCATCATGCTGGAGAAAAACCGCGTCGATCTGTTCAACGCGGTGCAGCAGTTTCTCGAGGAATAGGCGGCGTGCCGGGGCTTAGCTGAGGCTTTGGTTCGCCGGTTCCACCACGCCGACGCCACCATCGGCGCGCAGGCAATGCGCCGCCATCAATGCCGCAGCGAAAAACAGTAGCGCGCCGCCCTGATGCGCGGCACCCAGGGCCACCGGCACCGCCGCCAGCAGCGTGGTGATGCCGAGCGTGATCTGCAATACGAGCAGGGTTAGCAGCATGTTCAGGCTGAGGCGCGTCAGGTTGGCGATCGGCAGGCGCTGGGTGCGCCAGCAAAACACCGGCACGACGATGGCCAGCAGCCAGGCGAGCAGGCGATGGTCAAACTGCACGGTAGCCATATTGTTGAAGAAATTGGCGTACCACGGATCGAGGGCAAAAATTTCCGGCGGCACCCAGTGTTCGCTCATTTTCGGAAAGGTGTTGTAGATGCGTCCGGCACGCGTGCCGGCGACCAGCGCACCCGACAGCACCATGACGAAGATCAGCACGCTGAGCGCGGACATGCGGCGCGCCGCCTGCCGCAGAACGGCGGCCGGTTGGGCGAGGCGCGGCCATAACAAATCGAGCGCCTGCCAGAACATCGCCGCGAAAATCAAAAAGGCGAGGCCAAGATGCGCCGCCAGCCGCAAGGGGCTGACACGCGGGTTGTCGACCAACCCGCTTTTCACCATGTACCAACCGAGCGCACCCTGCAGGCCACCGAGCACAAAGATGCCGGCGAGCCGCCAGCCCAACGCACGGTCGACCTGGCGACGCACGACAAACCACAGCAGCGGCAGCAAAAACACACAGCCGATGGCGCGTCCGAGCAGGCGGTGAAAATATTCCCACCAGAAGATGCCTTTGAAGCCGTCGAGCGTCATTGTGTTGTTGACGAGTTTGTATTCGGGCGTCTGTTTGTATTTGTCGAAGGTTTGTTCCCACTCGGTGTCGTTCAGCGGCGGCAGCGTACCGACGATGGGCTGCCATTCAACAATCGATAGACCCGAATGCGTGAGGCGGGTGACGCCGCCCACCACCACCATGGCGAAGACCAGTGCGCAGCAAACCAGCAGCCAGGCGGCAATCTGGCGGTGGGAAGATGAAACGCTTTGTGTAGCTGTGTTCATGGTGTCCTGCTTAGGGAATCAAAACCACCGAACCGGTGGTGCGGCGCGATTCGATATCGGCATGCGCGCGCGCGGCGTCGGCCAGCGGATAGCTTTGACTACTGTCGATTTTAATGGTTCCGCCGGCGACCATGGCGAAGAGCTCGGCGGCGTTGGCGAGCAGTGCTGCGCGCGTGGCGGTGTAATCGGGCAGGCTGGGGTGGGTGATGTAGATCGAGCCCAGGATGCCGAGGCGGCGCGGTGCGATCGGCGGTGGATCGCCCGAGGCTTCACCAAACGAAGCCAGCACGCCGCGCGGGCGCAGACAGGCCAGCGAACCCTCGAAGGTGTCGCGGCCCACCGAGTCATAGACGGCGGCAACACCGCGGCCGTCGGTGAGTTCGCGCACGCGTGCGGCGAAATCGCCGCCGTCACTATCGCCGTCGTATACGATGATATGGTCGCAGCCGTGGGCGTGCGCCACCTCGCCTTTGGCGGCGGTCGACACCGTGCCGATGATCGTCGCACCGAGATGCTTCGCCCATTGGCAGAAGATCAGACCAAGGCCGCCGGCGGCGGCATGAATCAGGATCGTGTCGCCGCGTTGCACCGCATAGGTCTCGCGCAGCAGATAACGCACGGTCATGCCGCGGATCATCATCGACGCTGCGGTGCGCTCGTCAATGGCGTCGGGCAGCGGCACTACGCGTGCGGCCGGCACCAGCCGCTCTTCGGCATAGGCGCTGTCGGGGCCGGCGACCACTGCAACGCGCTGGCCGACGTGCAGGCCGTCGACGCCCTCACCGATGGCCTCAACGATGCCAGCGCTTTCGAGGCCGAGTCCTGAGGGCAGGCTTTTTAAGGCGTGGCCACCATTGCGGATCAGCACATCACGGAAATTCACGCCGACGGCGGTGTTGCGCAGGCGCACTTGGCCCGGTGCCGGTGCGCCGATCACGACGTCTTCCCATTGCATCACTTCAGGTCCGCCGGTGCGGTAAATTCGAATCGCTTTGCTCATACGCTGGCCTTGATCAAATGCAAATACAACACGGTGTGGTTCTACAGTATAGTGGAGTTCACATGACCGCTGCCTGCGCGGCGGTCAATAAAACAGCAAGGGGGAGTCGGCATGTTACGCACGGGTTTGCGGCGCGTGGTTGCGCTGTTGTTTTGTTTTCTGGCGGTATCAGTGCATGCGCAGACCGCTCCCTTGCAGACCTTGCGTCTGAACACCTTTCCAAATGCCACCAATCTTGCGCTCTACCTCGGTATTGCCAACGGTGTGTTTGAGCGCCGCGGCATCCGCCTTGAGCTGGAGTTCACGCAGAACTCCGAGGCGCAGCGCGACGGTTTGGCGACGGGGCGTTTCGAAATCGCTTATTCGGCGGTGGATAACGCGGTGGCGATGGTTGAACTGGCCAAGCAGGATGTGATCGTCGTCAGCGGTGGTGACACCAGCATGATGGAATTCATGGTGCATCCGGAGATCAAAACGCTCGACGACATGCGTGGCCGTACGCTGGTGGTGGATCGGCCGAACACCGCCTATGCCTTGCAGGCGAAAAAGATATTGAAGAACGCCGGTCTCATTGAAGGCCGCGACTATGCGATCAAATCAGTGGGCTTCACACCCGACCGCATTGCGGCCATCGAGAGCCGCAGCGACAAGGCCGCCGCCGG
>CAIWNB010000190.1 GCA_903913965.1 uncultured beta proteobacterium | reverse complement strand
GAATAGCGCGCCCACCGTCGAAGTGCCGGTGCGTTGGATGGCGAACAGGGCGATCAAGACGACGACGGTAATCGGTACTACATAAGGCTTGAGCACAGGCGTGGCGATTTCCAGGCCTTCAACCGCGGAGAGTACCGAGATCGCCGGGGTGATCACGCCGTCGCCATAAAACAGCGCGGCACCAAACACACCGATGATTGCCAGACCGCGCCCCCAGCCGCTGCGCTCGCGCACCGAGGTCGCCGCCAGTGCCAGCAGCGCCATGATGCCGCCCTCGCCCTTGTTGTCGGCGCGCATGATCAGCAGGACGTATTTGAGCGTGACGACGAACATCAGCGCCCACAGGATCGTCGACACGCCGCCGATCACGTTTGCAGCGGTGAATTCAATGCCGTGCGTGGGGTTGAAGACTTCCTTGGCGGCATACAGCGGGCTGGTGCCAATGTCGCCGTAAACGATGCCGAGGGCGGCCAGGGTCAGGGCTGCAATCGGTTGATGCGCGGCGTCCGAGCGGGTCATGGTGGGGATATCGGGGGGATGAGTTTGGGGTCGCGGCGGCGCCCGTGGTCACGGCGCCCTTCGAACCCCAATTATATCCCCTCCCGGGTGGTCGTCGCGCTTGCTAAGGCTTGACGCTGTAGACGAGCGGCAGGCGGTGCAGGCATTCGGCGCCGTCCTGCGTGATGCGAAACAGGTTGCCCAGTTGCACTCCTGCAGTTTCGTCGCGCGTGACGACGTTGGGCTGCACCACCACGCACATGTTTTCCTGCAGGATGAAGGGCGGTTTCGGAATGCCGCGTTTGGCTTCGCGTGTGCCGATCGAGGGCGGCAGAAGGCCGATGCCAAAGCCGTGCAGAAAACCGTCGTTGATGGTGAAGCCGCGCTCGGCGATAACGTCAGCGGCATCAAGAATGTCTTCGCTGCTGTTGCCGGGTTTTAACGCGGATACGCAGCGCGTGTAGGCTTCGAGCGCGGTGTCCCACAGGCGCTCGTAGAGCGCATTCGGTTTGGCGCCAAGAAAAATCGGCCGGTGCATCTGCCCCGAGTAGCCCCACCAGCTGATGC
Organism: uncultured beta proteobacterium; assembly: GCA_903913965.1. GTDB lineage: Bacteria > Pseudomonadota > Gammaproteobacteria > Burkholderiales > SG8-41 > PALSA-1004. Next base: position 2,195 of record CAIWNB010000190.1, on the reverse strand, counting down.
TGATCTCGGTGTTGACGACGTCGCCGCGCGCGATGATGCGATTGGAGAGATTTTGTCGCGGGACGCAGGCGCCGGCGCCGTCCTGCGGGCCCGATGACAGATAACAGAGGTGCGGCAGTCCGCCGGCATTGAGCGCCGCGGTTTCGATGATGGCGCCGAGTTGGTATTCGCGCATGCCCGGCTCAATTTGATCGATCAAGGCTTGTAACGCAGCGTCAGTCAGTGCCGCGCCTTTTTCCAGCCAGCTGATTTCCTCGGCGCTCTTGACGAGACGCAGCGTGCGGAATGCAGCGCTCATATCCTTGAAGTGCCAGCCGGGGAGTTCTTTTTGCCAGGTTAGATAATTCTGCACTGGCACGTTGCCGACATAACCGAGGGTGGCGTTTTTCAGGCCGAGGTCGCTGAGGTGTCTGGCGATGGTCACCGCAGAATCAAGACGGCCGGATTCGGTGCGGATGGAGGCCGCTTCACGCGCGTTGGGCACGTGGTTGTGTGATTGCACGAAGAGCACCGGCTCGCCTTCTGCCGGCAGCACTGCGTAGTTGTTACGGTTGCCCAGAAAGCCCGACAGATAATGCACGTCGGCGTGGTTGTGGCGCGAAATGCCGGAATCGCCGAACACCGCAATGACGTCTACACCTTCTGCCGCCATGAGTGCGCGCGCGGCGCTATGGCGGCGTGCGAATTCAGCTGTGGAAAAACTCGGATACAGTGGCTCGCTCAAGAGGGTCTCCCGCTACGCATTGGAATAAGGGGCGAAGCGTAGGGCGGGTGCCCGCCCGCGGTCAAGTCGCGCCACGGCCGGCGGCGGAGGCTGCGCAGCGCGCTGTTATAATCCTCGCGCTTGTAGCGCCCTGTTGTATCTGCGCGGCGCACGGCATCCCCCCACGAATAGCAGAGAACATCATGGACACCGGACTCAAGGGCAAGGTTGTATTGATCACAGGCGCCAGCCGCAACATGGGCCGGCTGGCCGCCATCGCATTTGCGAAAGAGGGCGCACACCTCGCGTTGTGCACCAGCGCGAAGATGAAAGAACTCAATGCAGTGGCCGACGAGGCCCGTGCCTATGGCGTGAAGGTCGTCGCCGAACAGTGCGATGTGGCCGAGCCAGCCTCGGTTGCCGCGTTTGTCGCCAAGGTCGAGAAGGAACTGGGCACCGTGCATGTCGTGCTCAACAACGCCGTATATCGTGGCGGCGAGGGCGCGTTCCTCGAAGACAGTGACGAGGCCTGGGAGAGGAGTTTTCGCGTCAATCTCGGCGGTCCGCGCAACATCTGCAAGGCGGTGATGCCGCTGATGATCAAGCAGCGCTGGGGTCGCATCATTAATTTTTCCGGCATCTCGCCCTTTCTCGGCGGCAGCACCGGCAAGGGCATGGCCAAGCTTGCCATCGTCGGTCTGACGCGCGGCCTTGCGCGTGAATTCGCCGAACATGAAATCACTGCCAATTGCATCGGCCCCGGCACCATCGAGGTCGAGCGCGATGCGTTTCAAAAGCCCAAGGGCCTGCGTCCGCAACAGCCGATCCGCCGCATGGGCAAGCCGCAGGAAGTGGTGTCGATGATGCTGTATCTGGCCAGTGAAGACGCCGGTTTTATCACCGGCCAGTGTTATCTGGTCAACGGCGGCGTTTATTTCCACTAGGATTTTCACGTCGCGTTGTTGTCGCGCAGGCGGCCCCGCCTGTCTTTTGAACTCGTAAGGAGTCATGGCATGCCCCAAACCCTGATGCTCACCGGTGACGTCAATCTGATGAACGTTACCGATCCGACGGTGCCGTTCAAGATCGTTGCTCCGATCTTCGCGAAGTCAGATTTTGTCTTCAGCAATCTCGAATGCTGTTTTTATATTCCGCCTGGTGGCCATTCGCTGGAGAACGAAGGTTTCTTCGCCGAAGCGGCGGCGGCCGAGGCCTTGAAAATCGCCGGCATCCAGGCCGTTGGCATCGCCAACAACGTGAACTATGGCGAAGCGGCGATTCTGACTTCGACCAAACGACTCGACGAAATCGGCGTGCCGCACACCGGCGCTGGTGCGAATCGCGAAGCGGCGCGCGCCCCGGTGATCCTCGAGAAGAACGGCGTGAAGATTGGTTTTCTGCAACGCACCTCGGTCTACTGGCCGACCAATCACGAGGCTACCGCACGCTCGGCGGGTGTGGCTGTTATTAAAGCGCATACCGCGTATCAATT
>CAIWNB010000189.1 GCA_903913965.1 uncultured beta proteobacterium | reverse complement strand
CAGCGACACCGCGATGAAATCACGCGTCACATCCCAGTTCACGCCATCACGCAGAAATTGCGTCAGCCATGCGGCGCTGCCATAACCGAGCATGGTGTGGCCGTCGGGTGGCGCCTTGGCCACGTTCTCCATGCTGAGGCCACCGCGATTTTCGACGATCACCTGCTGGCCCATGCCTGTGGTGAGCTCCTGCGCCAGTACGCGCGAGCCCCAGTCGTTGGCGCTGCCGGTGGCGGCGGTGACGATGCGGATCAGCTTTGACGGATAGGCTTGCGCGTAAACGGCGCCGGCGCCCAGGAGCGGCGTCAGCGCGCACAACAAAAGCTGGCTTCGACGAAGCGATAGCATCAACCCGATGACTCCTCGATGAGTGTCCGCTTCGGTGCGTCTGGCACGCTGCGGATATTTTTCTTGAACTTAACGCGGCAGGCGCCGAATGGCAAGCCCGTCCGTCATAAACCGCGGTTGCGACCCCCAAGGTTATCCATTACGATGGAATAAAAATCATAAAGAATGCGTGCGTCGCAGCGAATTCACGTATGCGGGCACTCTGCATGGAGGCGGGGAGAAAAAATGGCAAAACCATATGGCATGCTGGTTGAGGGTTACAACTATTCTGGCGTTTCTGAAGAGGCTTTTAATCGTTGGTACGACAAGGAAGTGATCCCCGCGCGCAAGCGTATTAAGGGTTTCCTCAACATCCAGCGCTGGGTCAGCGCCGAGGAGCTCTCGTCGATGCCGGGTCTGGGGGCTGCGGCGCCCAAGCTGTCTATCGTCACCTACGAATTGTCAGGCCTCGATGTGCTCGCTTCGAAAGGCTATCGTAAAACACTCGCGCCGCTGGCTACCCCGCAGCGCCGGGAGATGCTGGAGAAATGTCCGGTGATGTGTCACTTCGAAGCCGAGCAGACCCTGCCTGGTCGTCAACAGGGCTCGAGCAAGGCCCATGGCCTGATGATGTTCGTCATGAATGTGTCGCCGAACGTCGATACTGAATTTAATGCATGGTTTGACGATGAACACATACCGGCGCTGGCGAAGGTGCCCGGCGTGCTCAATGCGCGGCGCTTTCGCATGCCACTGGGCACGCACCGCTATCTGGTGCTCTATCACCTTGCAGACCCTGCGGTGCAGGCAACACAAGCATGGAAAGATGGCGGCGCTTCGCCGTGGACCGAACGCATGAAGACATATTTTCTGGCGCCGGAGTGCAAACCAATCCGTTACGTACTGCGTCGTTACGGCAAGTAGGCTGTGATGAATACGGCGGCCCCTGATCGCGCGCTACGCGCCAGCTGGTATGACCTGCCGGCGGACTGCGTTGACAACTATCTGGCGTGGGCGCACGGCAGTTATCTGCCCGCTGTGCTTAAGCGTGAAGGCTGTTTGTGGGCCGCGCATTATGTGGCGGTAGAGAAAAAACAGCGCCCCAATTGGCCGCGTGAGAGCACGCTGAAGAAATGCAGCGATCCGGCGGTGCCGGCAGGGCGACAATACATCATGATCATCGGCGCGGCTGATGCCAATGTGTTTGGCGAACCCGACTGGCGCAAGCTCGACGCAGCGCTGCCGGAATCCGCGCAACAGATGCTCGCGTTGCGGCAGGGCGAATACGTCAATGTGATGGTCGAAGCGGCGCGCGTCGAGGGGCCAGCGGCGAAAACATACGGTGACGGCATGCGGCCACCGCCATGCATACAGTTTGGCAACTTCAATATCGACTGGCGTGATGAGCACGATGTGCTGGCCTGGTATGCCAACTGGCGGATGCCGGCGGTGCGAGATCTCCCGGGCGTGGTGCGCACGCGGCGCCTGTGCTCCATCGCTGGTTGGGCCAAACATGGTGTGTTTTACGAATTCACGTCGCTGGCAATGCGCAACGAACATTTTCTGCCGCATGAAGACGCTCATCCCGACATCAAGGCTTACTCGGATGTCATGGTGCAGAAGCTCACGCACGCACCGGCCTCCTCGACATTGGCGACGCGGTTGTGGCCGCCGGTGGCGGCAAACTGATCAGAGCGCGGGAAATCATGTATTTCGCCCCCATCCCCACTCCCATCCCCGCCCCGGCCTTACCCCGCGCGCGCGGCGCGCAAGGCAGGGAGAAAAATAATCCGTGTGCGCTGGAAGCGGGTTATTTGCCCTGCGTCAGCGGGGGAAGGGCAGGATGGGGACGCGTCTTACTTGCAGCGGCGATCGGAATGTCTGCCATTGCATGCAACGCAAATGCCGCCGAAGCGAACTGGCCGCTACGTCCGGTGCGTATCATCGTGCCGCAAAGCGCTGGCGGGCAGACTGATCTCACCGCGCGCCTGCTAGGGCCTCATCTGACCGAGCGCCTGGGGCAACCGATGGTGATTGATAACCGGCCCGGTGCTGGCAGTATGTTGGGCACCGATATGGTCGCCAAGGCCGCGCCCGACGGCTACACGCTGTTGTTGCTGCCGTCTTCGATCACGATTTTTCCGAGCGTGTATAAAAACGTG
>CAIWNB010000188.1 GCA_903913965.1 uncultured beta proteobacterium | reverse complement strand
CCGGGCCCACCCGCCAAACCCTGTCGAATGGCATTGCGAACGCAGGACTATACGGAGTGGCCGCCATGCCGACAAGAGATGATAATTTATACTTCCATAACTTTTGGTATGATTAAGTCAATCACCCGAAAAATCGGCCGGGTACTACGAAGAAACGCCGAGGAAACGCCCATGACACTCCAGCAATTGCGCTACTTCTGCGAAGTCGTGCGCCAGAACATGAACATATCGCAGGCGGCAGCAGCCCTGCACATCACCCAGCCCGGCCTCAGCCGTCAACTGCGTCTGCTCGAAGAAGAACTCAAGGTTGGATTGTTTGTGCGCAACCGGACCCGCCTTGTGCGTCTGAGCGACGCGGGGGCCGAGCTCGTCAGCATGGCCGCACACACGCTCGAATCGGCAGACAACATCAAGAAGGCAGCCGGCGAACACGCCACCCAGCACGAAGGCACGCTGACCATCGCCACCACCCACACGCAGGCGCGCTACGCACTACCCGGGGTGCTGCGCCGCTTCAAGCAACGCTATCCGCAGGTGCAGTTGAGCTTGCGCCAGGGCACGCCAGCCGAAGTGTCGTACCTGGTGGCCAGCGGCAACGCCGACCTGTCGATCGCCACCGAACCCCTCGAACTACCCGCGGCGATGCTGATGCTGCCCTGTCACCCGTTGCAACGCGTGGTCTTGGTGCCGGCCGGCCACCCGCTGCTGAAAACGCGTCGTCTGACACTGGAAAAACTCGCCGAATATCCGCTGATCACCTACGACTACGGCTTCATCGGACATTCAAAGACACTGAGTGCGTTCAAAGCAAAAGGCATACAACCGCACATTGCGCTCAACGCCATCGACGCCGACGTGATCAAGACGTATGTCGAATTTGGTCTTGGCATCGCGATCGTGCCGGATCTCGCCTACGACCGCGCGCGCGATAAAAAACTGCGCGCCATAACCGCCAGCCACCTATTTGAACCCAACACCATCCAGATCGGCATCCGCCGCAATCACTACCTGCGCGGCTATATGTTCGCCTTCATTGAAATGTTCGCACCACACCTCAAACGCACGGTGGTTGAAAAAGCGATTACCGAGATGGCGACCCGACGCGCAGGCGTCGATCCAGCACAACCGGCACACTGAACCTGGACACACCTCCAAACATCATGAAAAAACTTCCGCACGCGCTTTTTGCAGTATCCCTCGTCGTAATGCACAACGTGTCACCCGCACAGAACACGCCTTCCAAACCCCTGCGTTTGATCGCCCCCACTTCACCCGGTGGCGGCAGCGATATTTTCGGCCGACAACTGGCGCAGAAACTCACCGTCGCACTCGGTCAGCAGGTCATTGTTGAAAACCGCGCCGGTGCCGGCGGCATCATCGGTATTGATTACGTCGCCAAAGCGGCGCCCGACGGCTACACGCTGCTGATCGCACCGGCGGGGCTCGCCATCAATCCGAGCATGTATGCAAAGCTGCCCTACGACACCCTGCGCGATCTGGCACCTGTCACGCAACTCGCTGATGCACCGAGCGTGCTGACGGTACATCCGTCGGTACCCGCCACCTCGGTGAAACAACTTATCGCGCTGGCCAAAGCAAAACCCGGCCTGCTGACAGGCGGCACTGCGGGTATCGGCAGCGCCCCGCATTTGTCGCTCGAATTGTTTAAATCGATGGCGAAAATCGACGTCGTCTTTGCGCATTACAAGGGCTTGGGACAAGGCATGACCAGCCTGCTGTCGGGTGAGATCGGGCTGATGACGCCGACTGCCCTCACCGTCATCCAGCACCTGCGTAACGGCCGCCTGCGCGCACTGGGCGTCACCACATCGAAACGCGCAGCGGTATTGCCTGAAGTACCGACCATCGCCGAATCAGGCCTGCCCGGCTATGACGCGCCACAGTGGTACGGCCTGCTGACGACTGCGGGTACGCCGGCAGCGATCATCGAACGATTGCATCGTGAAACCGCACGCGCCCTCACGGCCGCGGATATGAAGCAGCGCCTCGAAGCCGATGGCACCCGTGTGATCGCAAGCACGCCAGCGGAATTTGCCGGCTATCTAAAGAATGAAATCGACAAGTGGGCCGGCGTCATCCGCAGCGCGGGCATCAAGCCGGAATGAGGATCACTGCGGTATCGCGTTTTCCAGCTTCATGAAAATCGGCCGCCCATCCGGAGTATTGAGCGGCACGACGGATGGCGGCGCACCATCAGCGTTCTCAATCAAGGCGCACAGCGTCGGACTGCTGCGCAGGGCGCCATTGAGTTCGACCTCAAGGTCGGCGATCACGAGCTTCACTTCGGACATGATGCGTTTGATTTTCATTGTGTGTTCCCGTGAGTTCTGATCATTTAATCCATCTTCGCACCGGAGCGCCGCACCACATCACCCCACTTCGCGTATTCGCTACGGATGAATTTCGCAAATTCCTCCGGCGTGCCGCCGGCGGGTTCGGCACCGATGGCGGCAAGCTTTTGCTGCAATCCCGGTTCGGCGAGCGCGCGATTGAGCTCGGTATTCAACCGATCGATCATCGCGCGCGGCATGCCGGCCGGTGCGACGATGCCGTTCCAGGTCATCGCCTCGTAGCCGGGGACACCAGCTTCCGCAATAGTCGGCACTTCAGGCAACACCGCCACACGTTTTGAACCGGTGACGCCCAAGGCGCGTACGCGGCCGGCTTTGGCATTCGGCGTGATCGAGTTCAGGCTCTCCATCATCAAATGCACTTCGCCCGAGATCGTCGCGGTGATACCGGCCGCCCCGCCCTTGTAGGGAATGTGCACGATCTGGGTGTTGGTCATCAGCTTGAAGAGCTCCATGCCGACATGACCCGGCGTGCCATTGCCGGATGAAGCGCTGGAGAGCTTGTTCGGATTGGCTTTGGCATAGTCGATCAGCTCGCGCACATTCTTCACCGCGAGGTTCGGATTCGATGCCAGCAACATGGTGTTAAAGGCCGTCATGATGATGGCAGCGAAGTCCTTGTTCGAATCGTAGGGTGGCTTGCCAGAAACATTCGGACTAATCACAAGCCCGCCGACCGGCGCATAACCAATCGTGTAACCGTCCGGTGCCGCGCGCGCGGTCATCTCCATGCCGATCATCAGCGCACCGCCGGGCCGGTTGTCGACCACCACCTGCTGGCCGAGACGCGGCGAGAGTTCGGCGGCGAGCAAACGCGCCACCGTATCCGATGCGCTGCCCGGCGCCTGCGGCACGATCATGCGAATAGGCCGCGACGGATAATCGGCGCCATGCGCCGTAATACTGCAAGCCGCTACGCCTACCAGAATCACAGCCATAAAAATTTTCATTATCACTCCGCCTTCACGTTGCCTGCCTTGATGACCTTGGCCCATTTCGCAGTCTCCTCGCGCAGAAAAGCTGCGTATTGTTCGGGCCCAAGGCCGCTGATTGCATAACCGTCGCGCATGAGTTTTTCCCGCTCTTCCGGCGCAAGCGCACGGCGCAAGATTTCATCGTGCAGTTTCATAATGATTTCACGTGGCGTGCCGGCCGGCGCCAGTATGCCGTTCCAGTTGGTCGACTCAAAGCCGGGCAGGCCCTGCTCGGCAATGCTCGGCACATCAGGCAACAAGGCAAAACGCTGCAAGGACGTCACACCCAGCGGCCGCACGCGTCTGTCTTTCACCAGCGGAATAGTCACCGGAATCGGAAACATTCTGAGATCGATCTGACCGGCGATCATGTCGCTGATCGCCTGCGAAGCGCCCTTATAAGGCACGTGCGTCATGCTGACACCCGTCAGGGTGTTGAAGAGTTCGATCGTCAGATGGCCGGTCGAGCCGATGCCCGAGGTGCCATAGATCAAGCGCCCCGGTTTTGTTTTCGCCAGCGCAACCAGTTCCTTGATGTTTTTTGCCGGCACGCTCGGATGCACGACAAACACACTGGCCGTCTGCGTGACGAGTATCACCGGCGCGAACTGGCGCTGCGGATCGTAACCGAGCTTGTCGTAGAGACTCGGCGCAATAGTCAGCGGCGTCGGATTACCCATCAACAGCGTGTAGCCATCCGGCGCCGCCTTCGAAACATATTCTGTGGCGACAATGCCGCCGGCTGCGGCGCGGTTTTCCACCACCACCGGCTGCCCCCAGGCTTCCGTGAGCTTCTGCCCGATCAGACGCGCGTTGACGTCCTGCGGCCCGCTCGGCGTAAACGGCACCACAATCCGAATAACCCGCGACGGATAGTTTTGCGCCGCCACCGGCAAGCTGCCCGCCAGCGCAGCCGTCATCAACACCATGCACGCAATCCGCATGCCGCCTCCCCTATGTTCACCGGCCGCACAACACACCCTGGACTTGATGCGGCACGCGGCAATCTACCCTGAATCACCACGCCTCGCCAGCGACGCAACCATCGTAGTGCAGCGTAATTACCATAAGCCGTGCGGGACATCCGGCCTGCCCTCCAACAGCGTCGGCACACCCTTTACATCCGCGCCTGTGCACCGTATGTTCTCGCCTTGCCAGCGCACGCATTCATCCACCGCCGGCCCACACATACACAGGGAGAGATCATGGCAGCACACAAAGTCGACAAGGCCGCGCAAATGGCGGCACTACCCATACGCGCTGACGAAGATCCGTTCGTCGTCGCCATCGGCGGCTTCTACCGCCGCTGGTTCAATCTGGTCGATGACCTGCAGCCGATGCTGGACACCGTTGCCACCTTGAAAGGCACCGAGGACGAAGACTGGGTACCGGCGTGGAGTGCGGTAGCGGCGAAATTTGAAACAGAAGCCGAAGCAGCGTTACAACGCGGCGACAAGGCGGCGGCACGCAACAGCTTCATCCATGCAAAAACCTATTACAGTCTGGCGCGCTTCCCCGCGCCGTATCACTCGGGCTCACCGATCTGCCCGCCGGAAATGAGCGCGATCAAGAAAGAGTCCTACGACCGCTACCTCGAATGTTTCCGCCGCACCGTTGAATTACGCGACGGCACGCATGAGGTGATCAAGGTCGAGCGCGACGGCAAAGAGGCGGTCGGTTATCTGCGTCTGCCGAAAGGCGCGTCAGTCACCAACAAGGTGCCGGCGGTGCTGGTGATGTGCGGCGGCGACATGTACAAAGAAGACCGCGAGAAATACGCCGATGGCGCGATGAACGAAGGCATGGCGGCACTGGTGGTCGATGCGCCAGGCACCGGGCAAACCTCGTTCGCGCACGCGCCCGAGTCGGTGGTGGCGTGGCAATCGGCACTCGACGCTTTGCAAAAACGCCCGGAGATCGACGGCAACCGTATTGGCGCCTTCGGCGTCAGCCGCGGCGGCCTGTGGGTGATGCGGCTTGCCGCGCACGATCAACGCATCAAGGCGCTGATCTCTTGCGCGCCCGGCGGCGTCGGTTACTGGGGCACCGATGAAGAGCGCAAGGAACTGCGCATGGCGGCGGTTGAACGCGCGAAGAAAAACTGGTTCGGCCCGCGCGGCACGCGTCCTGTCATCACCGAGATGAGCGAGGAAGAACAGCGTCGCGAGTTCCTGCGCTGGTCGCTCAAAGACAACGGTCTGCTCGACAAACTGACGATGCCGATGTTCCTTGTTAACGGCAAGATCGATCACCTCACACCGATCGGCAACCTCTACATGGCACTCGAGTCGGGACCGGCCGACGGGCGTGTTGCGCGCGTCTATCCGGACGACGGCCACATTGCGGCAAAGAACGAACGTGAATGGGGTCCGGCATCCTGGAAATGGCTGCGCCAGCAACTTACGCGCTAGGCGTCGTCGCGCTGCTGGTTGCATGCAGCGCGGGCGCGGCGTCCCGGGACTATCCGAACCGCCCGCTGCGCCTGGTCACACCGGTGCTGGCGGGCGGCGGTGCCGACGCCACCGTGCGCCTGCTCGCCAACAAGCTGTCCGAGGCATTCAACCAGCGCGTGGTCGTCGACAACCGTCCCGGCGCCAGCAACATCATCGGCACCGATATCGTCGCCAAGGCGACACCCGACGGCTACACCATACTGTGGGTGTCGAGCACGCACGCAATCAACGCCGGCGTGCGGCGCGGCCAATTGCCATTCGACCCGCTCAATGATTTCGCAGCGATCACGCTCTTTGCAAAAATTCCTTTCATACTCGTCGTGCATCCGTCGCTACCGGTGAAATCTGTGGCGGAACTGATTGCGCTGGCGCAGACCAGACCCGGCCACATCAATTACGCCTCGGCTGGCGTGGGTTCCACCAGCCATTTCGCCGGCGAATTAATGAAGAAGCTGGCAAAGATCGATTTCACCCACATTGCCTACAAGGGATCGGCCGCGCTGCTCGCGGTGGTGGGCGGCGAAACGCCCATCCTTTTCACCGGCCCGCTATCGGTGCTGCCGCATGCCAAGGCGGGCCGTCTGCGGCCGCTGGCGGTGAGCACAGCCAAACGCTCGCCCGCCTTCCCTGATCTGCCGACCGTTGCCGAAGGCGGCGCGACGGGATATGAATACACCTCATGGTATGGCCTGCTGGCCCCTCGAAAAACCCCGCCGGAGATCATCAACACACTCGCGCATGCCGTAGCACAGGCGCTGCAAAGTCGCGAGGTCACTGCGTTTCTTGGTGGCGAAGGCTTCGAACTCGACGGCACAGGGGCAGTCGCCTTTCAGCGGTTTCTCGCCGCCGAAGTGGCGAAATACATTGCCCTCACACCAACCATTGCCGGACTCGCGATCGACTAAGGCGTTTATGTGGGGGGCTCGCTGTCTTGCGTCCTCTCCCGTACAAAGATCAGAAAGAAAAAATGAACACGCTCGGCAACATCGGCAAATATGAGTTAAAGAGCCAGATCGGCAGGGGTTCGTCCGGCACGGTTTATCTCGCCACTGACAGCTTTACGCGTAACGACGTTGCATTAAAGGTGCTCGACCAGCGCCTGCTCCAAGATCCGAATCTGCGCACTATCGTGCGCAGCCAGTTTCTCAACGAAGCCTCGCTGGTCGGCAAGCTCTCGCATCCGCACATTGTTTCGATCCTCGACGCCTCGGTCGACGATGATCACGGCTATATCGCCATGGAATACATTGCCGGCGGTACGCTGCGTGCGCTGACAAATGCTGAGCAACCGGCAGCGCTGGAAAAAATCATCGAGATCGGCTTCAAGTGCTGCGGCGCGCTCGACTACGCCCACCGTCAGGGCATCATTCACCGTGACATCAAGCCGGATAATATCCTGCTGGCTGGCGATACCGAAATCAAGATCACCGACTTCGGCGCAGCGTTGCTGAAAAATACCAGTCACGAACAACTCAACGACATCGGCTCACCGGCCTATATGTCGCCCGAGCAGATCCTCGGCGACCCTCTGACTTATCAAAGCGATATGTTCTCACTCGGTGCAGTGCTCTATCACCTGCTCGCCGGTCGAAAACCATTTATTGGAAAATTAGGCCTCGAGTTGCAGGAAAAAATTCTGCATGAAAATCCGGCACCACTTAGCCAGTTGCGTCCCGAACTACCACCTGAGCTCGATGACGTACTGATGTCAGCGCTCACCAAACAACCGGTGAACCGCTACCAGAGCTGGGCGGAATTTGCGCTCGCACTGGCGAAGATCGGGCGGCTCTCGCGCTTCGACCAATCCATACTCGATAGCAGCAAGTTTGATTACCTCCGCGCCATGCCGATGTTAAAAGCATTCGATGATCCGGCGGTCTGGCAACTGGTCAACTGCACGCGCTGGTCGCGATTACCGGCGCACAGCGTCATCGTCAGGGAAGACCAGCCGGGGCAAAGCCTGTTCTTCCTCGCCGAGGGTGAAGTGAAGGTCACCAAGTCAGAGCGCCTGCTCAGTGTGTTGCGCCGCGGCGAATGTTTCGGTGAAATGAGTTACATCAAGGAAGGTGAAACACCGCGCCACGCCAGCGTGGAAGCCATCACCGAAGTCGTGGTGGCCGAACTCGGTGCCGCCGAAGCGGCGAGCGGCGTCGACAGTCTGGGCCAGTCGCATTTGATGCGCGCCTTGCTTAACACGCTGGTCGACCGGCTGGCATTTGCCGACAGCCGGATCTCAAGGGTGATCAGCTAGCGCGGCAAGGCCGTTGTAAAAGCTGTTGCCTTGTCGCGACACCCCGACGTATCAAAGATCAGTCGACCTTCGCCCCCGAGGACTTCACCACGCGGCCATACTTTTCGGATTCATCGCGAATAAAGGTGCTGAACTCGGCGGCACTGCCGCCCACCGGGTCATAGCCCTGCATTTCAAACTGCGCTTTCATTTCCGGTGTGCGCACCACCTTGACCAGCAGTTCGTTGAGACGGCTGACGATGGCAGCGGGCGTTTTCATCGGCGCAAGCAGACCAAACCAGGTGATCGACTCATAGCCGGGCACGCCGGATTCGTTAATGGTCGGCACCTCGGGCAGTTGCGGCGAACGTTTTGCACTCGACACCCCCAGCATCTTGAGTCGCCCGGCCTTGATATGCTGAATCACCGGCGGAATCGAGTTGAACATCAACGACACCCCGCTGCCACCAATGAGATCGGTCACCGCCTGGGGCGCGCCTTTGTATGGAACATGCGTCAGGCTGGCGCCGGACAGACTCTTGAAGAGCTCCATCGCCAGATGATTGGCCGCACCATTGCCGGCCGAGGCGTAATTAAATTTACCCGGCTCGGCTTTTGCCAATGCCAGCAATTCCTTCACCGACTTCGCCGGTAATGAAGGATGTGCGATCAACAAAAAGGGGCCGATCGATACCAGACTCACGGGCGCGAAATCGCGCAGCGTGTCGTAGGCCGCCTGTTTCTGCAGATGCGGCAGAATCACCAAAGCACCGGGGCTGCTGAAAAACAGCGTGTAACCATCAGGCACCGCCTTGGCCGCCAGTTCTGCGCCGATCAATCCCCCGGCACCGCCCCGATTATCGACCACCAGTTGCTGCCCCAGCGCAGCGGACAGGCCAGGCAATACCATACGAGCCACCACATCGGGCGTGCCGCCGGCGGGTACTGGCACGATGACACGCACCGGCTTTTCCGGATAGGCAGCGGCTGCAGGGACAGCCGTGCAAGCGCAAACGGAGAACAGGGCAAACCGCAATATTGGGCGCAAGACGACACCTCGGAATCTGGGCAAGACCGGCGATGCTACCGGATGCGCAGGCCAGGTTCAAAGTCAATTCGCGCGCGATGCATTAGACTACGCAATATGAAAATTTCTCTGTTCTACACTCTGCGGCAAATAACGGCTCGATGGCTCGCGACCGCCCTGCTTTGTCTGCTGGCCGGCGCTGCTGCGCAGGCGCAGCCCGTCACCACTACCGGCAGCGGCCAGACGCTCTACCTGCCGGTGTATTCCCACGTCTGGCACGGTGATGTCGATTCGAAGGGCGTGGCACAACAAACACTGGTTTCGGCACTGGTCAGCATACGCAACACTGATACCGCCAAAAGTATACGGGTCACCTCTGCGGTCTATTACGACTCCAAGGGCAAGCGTTTGCGCGAATATCTGGACAAGCCGGTAACCCTGGCACCGCTGGCCGCACACGAAATTTATGTGCCGCGCAACGACACGGCGGGCGGCTCCGGCGCCAGCTTCATCATCGCCTGGCAGGCCACCGAGCCGGCGAATCCACCGGTGGTCGAAGCATTACACCTGAATATGCCGGCCGGTCGCTCGATTGCATTTATAACAACCGCACGTCCCATCGCCGCCCGTTAAGCGCGGACGGCACAAAAAAACAACGAGGAGAGCATCATGACAAGCCCCATCCATGCCTATACGCCCGGCACCGAACTCGCCGGCAAGGTTGCGCTGGTAACCGGAGCCGCAAAAAATATCGGTCGCGCCACCGCCCTCGCACTGGCCGCCGGTGGAGCCGCTGTTGCCATCAACACGCGCTCTTCCGTTGCAGAGGCCGAAAAAGTAGCGCAGGAGGTGCGTGCCGCAGGCGGCCGCGCCGAGGTCTACGTCGCTGATATCGCCGACGGCAAACAGGTAAAAATGATGAGCGAGGCGATTCTCGCCAAATTCGGCCGCATCGACATCCTCGTCCTCAACGCCTCGGTGCGCAGCGAAAAAGCATTTACCGATTTAAGCTATGAAGAGTGGCGCCTGCCGCTGGGGATCACGCTCGACGGCGCATTCTTCTGCACCCAGGCCTGCCTGCCCTCGATGCTCGCCAACGGCGGTGGCGCCATCGTCACGCTGGGCGGCATGCAATCGTTGTCGGGCGCGGCCAAACGCGTCAACGGCTCGGTGGCCAAACATGGGCTGGTTGGTTTTACGCGTGGCATCGCGCGCGAATTCGGCGACCGCAACATCCGTGCTAATTGCATCGCGCCGGGCACCATGAACACCACGCGTCCGGCAGGCCGCGCAGCGCGCCCCGAACCGACCGGCATTCCGCTCAAGCGCTATGGTGAGGCCGATGAAATTGCCAGTGTTGTGCGTTTTCTCGCCGGGCCGGGTGCGAGCTTTTTGTCCGGCCAGTCGATCCAGGTCAACGGCGGACAGATGATGTTCTAGGAGAATATGATGAAAATACACCATACCCTGCTTTGTATCGCCGCGACGTTTGCGCTGTTGACCAGCCTCGCGCCGGCCGCACCGTTTGCCTATGTGCCGAATGAAAAATCCGGCACGATTTCCATCATCGATATTGCAACCGACACGGTCACTGGCGTAATACCAGCCGGCAAACGACCGCGCGGCATCGCCATCAGCCCCGACGGCAAATTCATTTACGTCAGCGATCAACCCTCCAATGGCATACATGTCATCGATGTCGCCGCGCGCGCGATTGTCGCCAGCATCAACCTTGGAGACTCTCCCGAGGGTGTGGGCATTTCCCCTGACGGACGTCTGGTTGCCGTGGCGGTGGAGGAAAGCAATAGCGTGGCTCTCATTGACACCGCGACACGCAAAGTGGTGATCAATCTCAAGGTCAACGGTAAAAACCCCGAGCATGCCGTATTCAGCCCCGACAGCCGCTGGCTTTACGTGAGCGCCGAAGAGGGGGATGTGGTCGATGTGATCGATGCAAAAGCGCTGAAGCAGGTTGCATCAATCAAGGTCGGCACCCGGCCACGCGGCATTGGCTTCCTGCCGGATGGCAGTCGCGCCTATGTCGCTGGCGAGGAGTCCAACGCCGTCTATTCGATCGACACTGTAAAACAAATTACATTGCGTACGATCAAGGCCGGCGTGCGGGCGAACGGTATCGCGATACGGCCCGACGGCAAGCGCGTGTTCGTATCCAACGGCGAGGGGACGGTGATGGCCATCGACACCGCGACCGACACCGTGATCGCCACCATACGGGTTGGCCTGCGGCCATGGAATATGGCCATCACGCCGGCAGGCGACAAGCTCTATGTCGCCAACGGACGCTCAAATTCAGTGTCGGTGATCAACGCGGAAACCAACGAAAAGATCAAGGACATCGCCGTTGGCGAACTGCCCTGGGGTGTGGTGATCCGTTAGAGAGGTTTAATCGCGCGGCGCCGTCTTCGGCCCGCGCCAGACCAGCATACGTTCAAAAACACCGTCGCGATTGATCAACCGGTGCTTCACAGCGGCGGCCAAGTGCATTGCAATGATCGCGATCATGATAACCACCGTCGTCAAATGCACGGTGCTGCAGATTTCCTTCAGCGCCGGCGCGTCCCAACCCCAATGCGGCAGCTTGGTGCCGAAGAACACAATCGGGTATTTGGTAAACGAAGAACCCAGATAGCCACTGACCGGCATGACCACCATGCAAAGATAAAGCAGGTGATGACTGGCTGCGGCGGTAATGCGCTGCCAGCGTGGCAGGGTCTCGGGTAATGGCGGCGCGCGATGCGTGATCCGCCAGTAGACGCGGAACAAGATCAGCAGGCCCAGCGTCAGGCCAATTGATTTGTGCACATTGAACCACCCGGCACGTATGCCAGGCGGATCCTTGGGGATGCCTATCATCCACAGACCAAGCGCGATCTGTGCAATCACGCAAATCGCGATCAGCCAGTGCAGGGCGACTGCGGTGCGGGTGTAAGCGGGTTCTTGCATACGATTAGGTACTCAAAGCGTCGTCAAAGCATGGGTAAAAAACTCGCACACCATGGGCGTGTCGCTGGCGCGGTTATTTCTTCTCGCCCGCCATGACATAAGCCCACAAGGTCTCGATTTCCTCGGGATTAAAAAGATCACCCCAGGGCGGCATCTGGTTCTTGCCCTTGGTTACCGAATTGAGAAAGCGACTTTTTTGATCCGCTGGAAAAGTGCGCAAATCAAATGCACCTGCAGGATCCGCCATTTGCGGACCGTGACAGGGCGAGCAGTTCTGCGAATAGATGGCCGAACCGCGCTTAATCTGCGCTGGTTCGAATTTCTCCTGCGCTGCGGCCTGTGCGGCGACAAAGGCGCAAGCCGCGCTGAGGATCAAGACTGACAATGACTTTTTCATACACTGCTTACTCCGGCATTAATGCAAATGTCCAAACCGACCCGCCAAGCGGCACCCCCTTGAGCGCTTCGCGGGTGCGGGTTCCATAGAGACCGCCCAGACCAGACAACACGGTGACATATTGTTTGCCTTGGTGCGACCACGTGATGGGCATGGCATTGACGCCAGAACCGACGCGGAACTGCCAGAGGGTATTGCCGTTATCCGCATCAAGTGCCATAAATTCACCGGTATGGCGGCCCGTAAACAACAGTCCACCAGCAGTCGAGAGCATGGCGGCGGCGATCTGAAAATCCTGCACCGGCACGCGCCATTTCGGTTTCCCTGTGAGCGGATCGATGGCCTCAATGTGACCGACCACATCGCCGGGTTTGGTAGCGGGATAAGTATTTTCAACACCGGTGTAACGCATGCCCGGCTTGTAGGGCGGAAAATCAACCAGCTTCAGCGTTGACGGTGTGTTGTTGGTATTGGCATAGAGCAGGCCAGTGTTCGGATTGAACGCTGCGTGCGGCCAGTTCTTTGCACCGCGCACACTGGGCCACATCTCGAAAGGCTCGCCGGCACGATATTTCCTCGCACCCTCGGTTTCCACCGGCCGCCCCGTCTTCATGTCGACGTGTGAAGCCCAGTTCACAGGGCCGTAGGCGTTGGCCGACAAGAGTTGTCCGGTCGCACGATCGAGCACGTAGAGGAAGCCGTTGCGGTTCATCTGCATCGCCACCTTGCGCAACTGACCGTCAACCTTGATGTCGGCGAGTATCACTTCCCACACCGCATCCCAGTCAAACACATCGTTCGGCGTCGCCTGATAATGCCAGACAATTTCACCGGTCTTCGGACGCACGGCGATAATCGATGCCGCATACAAGTTATCGCCCTTGCGGTTAGCGGGATTCCAGGGACCCGCGTTGCCGGTGCCCCAATACATCAGGTCAAGCTCGGGATCATAGGAACCGGTGATCCAGGTACTGGCGCCTCCGTTTTGGTAGGATTCCCGCGGCTCCCAAGTGTCATGGCCTTTTTCAGCGGGGCCGGCGGTGGTGTAACGCCGCCACAAATGTTTACCGGTCTCAGGGTCCCAGCCATCAAGGTAGCCGCGGATACCGAATTCAGCCCCCGAGATGCCCGTTACCAACACACCGTTGGCCACCAGTGGCGCTGCCGTCTGCGAATACCCCTGCGTCCATTCCGCCGCCTTCTGCCGCCATACTTCCTTGCCGGTCTTCTGGTCGAGGGCGACCACATAGGCGTGCAGAGTGGTGCGGAAAACCTTGCCGTTATAAACAGCAACGCCCTTGTTCGAAACACCGCAACACACCACGCGCGGCGTCTCGGGCGGGAAATCAACCGCCTTGCGCCATAGTTGTTTGCCGCTCAGCGCGTTGATCGCCACCGTCCAGCGTGCATTGCTGACATACATGACGCCTTCGTGAATGATCGGCTGCGCCTGTTCACCAAAGTCGTTTTCAAGACCGGCGGACCACACCGGGACGAGGCGCTTGACGCTGGATTTGTTAATCTGCGTTAGCGGCGAGTGACGCTGCTGCCCATAGCCCATGCCATAGGTCAAGACGTTATCGGTGTTCCTGCCGTTACCGTCGGCCTGCAGATCCGCCTGCGTCTGCGCAAACGCACCAACAGTGGCGAGCGCAATGAGCGCGCCCAGCAAAATGGTTTTTTTCATTCTTCTCTCCTCTCCAAGCTGTCGTTAAACGACCGCATCTATTCCTGGAAGACTGCGAAAGTCCACACCGAACCGCCAAGAGGAATTTCGGATAAACCACGGCGTTGCGCCGAAGTGCCGCCGATCCCCGACAGGATAGTCACATACTGGCGGCCGTTTTTGGTCCACGTAATCGGCTGGGCGTTGATCCCGGAGGGCGTTCTGAATTGCCAGAGTTGTTGACCATTGTCCGCATCCACTGCGATAAATTCACCCGAGTGTTTACCGGTAAACAATAATCCACCACCAGTGGCGAGCATGGCCGAGCCCGGCAGTTCACCCATGATGGGCACGCGCCATTTCGGCTTTGCCGAAAGCGGATCGATCGCTTCGATATACCCGCCGGGGGTATCCGGCGTAATCGTCGAATAGATGCTCTCCACGCCTTGGTAACGGAAGCCCGGTTTGAACGGGCCCAGCGGCACCATCTTGTAGTTGGTATAGCCCTCGTTGGTAGCGGCGTAGAGCAGACCGGTGTTCGGGTTAAACGCGGCGTGCATCCAGTTTTTGCCGCCGCGTATGCTCGGATAAAGCTGGACCTGCTCGCCAGCGCGCAGCTTGGCCGAGAGCTCGGATTCAACCGGGCGGCCGGTCTTCATGTCGACATGCGTGGCCCAATTGACCTTGGTAAAGGGCTTCGCTGACAACAATTCTCCGGTCACACGATCGAGCACGTAGAGAAAGCCGTTGCGGTTCATTTGCATGGCCACCTTGCGTGGCACACCGTCGACCTTGATCTCGGCGAGAATGATTTCCCACACCGTGTCCCAGTCGTAAATTTCGTTCGGCGCGACTTGGTAGTGCCAGACAATCTCGCCGGTCTTCGGCCGTACCGCCAGTATCGAGGCGGTATACAAATTGTCGCCTTGGCGGTAGTTCGGGTTATACGGCGCAGCGTTACCGGTGCCCCAGTACATGAGGTCAAGTTCCGGGTCATAAGAACCGGTGATCCAGGTGCTGGCACCACCGGTTTTATAAGCTTCGGAGGGTATCCACGTCTCGTGGCCCTTTTCACCCGGTCCCGGTATCGTGTAGCGGCGCCATAAATGCTCGCCCGTATCCGGGTTCCACCCATCCAGAAAACAACGCACACCGAATTCAGCCCCCGAGCAACCGGTGACCAGCACCCCATTGGCAATCAGCGGCGCGAGGGTCAGTGAAAAACCCTCTTTCCATTCGGCGACTTTCTGCTTCCAAAGCACCGCACCGGTTTTCTGGTCGAGCGCCATGACATACGCGTCTATGGTGGTACGCAACACCTTGCCATTGAACAGCGCAACACCCTTGTTCGATACACCGCAGCAAACGATGCGCGGCGTATCCGGATCAAAATTCACCGCCGTGCGCCACAGCTGCTTGCCGCTGACGGCGTCGATGGCAACCGTCCACTTGGCGTCGCTCACATACATCACGCCGTCGTAGATAAGCGGTTGGGCCTGTTCACCCAGATTGTTTTCGAGGCCCAGACTCCAGACCGGCACCAGTTTCTTAACGTTGGTCTTGTTGATCTGGGAGAGCGGGCTATAGCGGTTCTGGCTGTAGCCCATACCATAGGTCAGAACATGATCGGTATTGCTGCCATCATTGACGAGGTCTCTTGCAGTCGGCCCCATCTGCGCACAGCCGGCGCACAGCAGCACAGCGATTAATACGATCCATGTTCTACCCATGACTTCCCCCCGATTCAGTCTTTGTGATTACCTGCTATTAATCCGTCAGCGCGAATGCCCACACCGAACCACCACGCGGTACGTTGCGCAGTTCGGCTGCCATGCGAACCTGGTTGACGCCGCCCAGACCCGACTGGATCACCACGTATTGACGGCCCTTGTGCGTAAACGTGATCGGTTGTGCATTGATGCCCGAACCGGTCTGGAACTGCCAGAGCGTCTTGCCACTATCGATATCGAGCGCCTGAAACTCGCCAGTCTGTTTGCCGGTGAACAGCAAACCGCCTGAAGTGGCCAACATCGCCGAATAGTTCGGGATGTCATAGATCGGCACGCGCCACTTCGGCTTGCCGGTCATGGGGTCAATCGCCTCGATATGCGCCAAAGCCTCACCCGGCGGCGTCGGGATGCGCTTGTTCTCAACGCCGACGTAGCGCTGACCGGGTTTGTATTCAACCGGCGTGAACTTAAACGTGTGGGCGAAGTGCATGGTGTTGGCATACAGCAGGCCCGTCTCGGGGCTAAACGCCGCATGCGGCCAGTTTTTCGCACCCCACGGGCTGGGCCAAACCTCGACGGTTTCACCCGCACGCACGCGCTTGGAGACATCCGACTCCACCGGCCGGCCAGTCTTCATGTCTACGTGCGTCGCCCAATTGATTTTCGCAAAGGGCTCAGCCGAGAGCAGTTTTCCATCGGTACGATCGAGCACGTAAAGGAAGCCATTGCGGTGCATCTGCATGACAACCTTGCGTTTGGCCCCGTTGACCATCAAATCGGCCTGGATCATTTCCCAGTTGGAGTCCCAGTCGTACATTTCATTGGGGGTGAACTGGTAATGCCAGACGATTTCACCGGTCTTTGGCCGGAAGGCCAGCACCGAAGCGGTGTAGAGGTTGTCACCCGGACGCGTCGCCGGATTCCACGGGCCCGCGTTGCCGGTGCCCCAGTAAACGAGGTCGAGTTCCGGATCATACGAACCGGTAATCCAGGTTGAACCGCCGCCGCGTAAATAAGCATCGCCAGCCGGCCAGGTGTCATGACCTTTTTCACCCGGGCCTGGCACCGTGTAACGACGCCACAACTGTTTGCCGGTCTCCGGATCCCAACCATCAAGCCACAGGCGGGTGCCGAACTCGGCGCCCGACATGCCGGTGATCAGCACGCCATTGGCCACCAACGGCGCACCGGTAATCGTAAATCCCTCTTTCCAGTCGGCTGCTTTTTGCTTCCAAATTTGCTTGCCAGTCTTCTGGTCCAGCGCGACCACAAAGGAATCAAGCGTACCGCGGAACACCTTGCCGTTATAAATCGCCGGCCCTTTGTTTGAGATACCGCAACACACAACGCGCGGCGTCGCCGGATCCCATTCAACCGGGGTGCGCCACAACTGTTTGCCCGTTTCGATGTCGACAGCCACCGTATTGTCGGCATTGGCGACATACATCACGCCGTTGTAAACCAGCGGCTGGCCCTGTTCGCCGTAGTTGCTGCTCAGCGATACGTTCCAGATCGGCACCAACTTCTTGACCGTCTGCTTGTTGACTTGCTTGAGCGGACTAAACCGATTCTGGCCGTAGCCCATGCCATAGTTCAGCACGTTGTCGGTATTTTTGCCGTCGCTGCGCAATTCCGCGTCGCTTTGTGCAAATGCTGCACCTGCAGCAAAAAGCAATGCCAGTGCCGATAGCGTTATTTTCATTTGAGCCTCTCCTGATAAATACGAATGAGTCAGAGCAAAGACGGCGCCGCAGCGCCGTCCGGACTTTTATTGTTATAGGAAATTCAGGGAAAATATTAACAGTTAAGCACGCATGATGCCATTGGCTTGTGGCGGGCGGACCGGGGCTTCCTCAAGCCCGCCCCTGACACCACTCAAAAGCGGAAAGTCGCGTTGATACCGGCGAGCCAATTACGTCCCGGCGCACTCTCATAAAACTGACGGCTCGCCTGGTTGACGATCACCGAACCGACGTAAGCGCGGTCAAAAATATTATCGACGCGCACAAATTCGGAAACTTTCCAGCCGCCTACGGTCTGCCGCGCCAATGCGCGCACATTGGCAATCGCATATCCCCCAGCCGACTCCACATTCAAGTCGTTAGCGGCAATGCTGCCGGCGGCACGGCCCTCCACCGCAAACTCAAATGCGTTGTCACTCTGGCGCCACAGCAACTCGGCAAACAGCCCCTGATTCGGCACACCGGGGATGCGG
>CAIWNB010000187.1 GCA_903913965.1 uncultured beta proteobacterium | reverse complement strand
GTCTTCAGAATTGATGAAAAGGAGAAACGGAACCCGAAAACAGATATAGTTATCCACAGCTGGCCGTGGTCAGGTCAGCAAAAGCCCCTGGTCAAAATTCAATCGGCACAGGTGGTCAATATTCGCTCGGCCGCAACACTCCAGTAGGGCAAAAATATTCATCCGTCCGGTTGCCCAGAGAAAAATGGCCTTGAATTGAACTGGGGACGAAATCTGCCGTGTGGAAAGGTCAATGCGAACGCCGGTTCGATTGCGAAATGGGGAATCGAACTCGGGTTCGACTTGGCGACTGCTTCCTCGCTCGCCAACCCAGTCTGCGTCGCCCTTCAGTTGATAACGCTCGCGAGGGAAGAAGGCACAATAAATAGCTTGAGCCCGATTTTATGAGTTTAGCGATTAGCTGGAATGTGTTGAAGGGATAGGCACCAGAATCGCTTTTTTTGGACAAAGCGAACGATCGACAGTGCCGACCATCAACTCCCGGTCAAACCTACCAGTGCCCGTAACAATGATGCGGACAAGCCTTCCACGGTATTTGCTGAGAAAACCCCTGCGATTACTTGGGACATCAAAAAAATATGAGTCGCCAATAGGCCCTAGTCCATAGCGATGGGGATGCCCGATAAAACTCTTGTATCTCGATTTTTTTAGGGCCTCGTGAAGTGTCTTAAAAGACTGTCTTTTTTCCGTTGTCCATCGCGGAAAGCCTTGGAATGCCGCGATCAATTTCCCAATGTCGTCACTCAATGGATCTTCGTATATCCCATCAAGTCGAGGATGAAGAATGCGGCCTGTCGACTTATACATTAACTGGGGCACCGCAATTGGATCTGAATCGCTGTTGCATCGAATAGGTATCCGACATCAGTAATGCCCCCCCCCAAGAATGCTTATTGCAACCGCGGCCAGGGCGACCGTTTCGAGCGCCTCGGGCTAAGCGTGTTGTTAAGTGTGTGCAAATTATTTTCCAGGTATTTTCCCTTGGTGTTGATGCCTCGCGACATCCTGCTCGTCCAAGAGCCGTTGGGTGTCAGCCAGCAGGTCGTCCTCGTCATAGCCCCAGTTCCGCTTAAAACCCCTTTTCCCCAACCCGTGGAGGCCCGTAGCGCCCCGGTGATGCTCCGGACACAAACCCAATACATTACCCAAAAAATCAAAGTGACTTGACCCCTCCCTGTAGTGAATTTCTACCGGCGTCCCCGGATAGCCCATCCTTCGGCAGACGGCACAGCCCAGTTCACTCACTCGCGCCACGTACTGTTCTTCTGCTTGCATTTCAGCCAGAACGATCAGAGCTTTCTTTTTTGACTTAAATTCTTCAGAGGCAAGTTCGATGCCTTCATCGGCCTTCACCTCCGTGCCGGTCATAATAGTCAACTGTCCAGTCCGAAATTTACGAACAATGTAGTAGCCCACGGCTTTAGCCCTCCAGTTGCCATTCCTAACACAATACGCCTTCAACACGTATGCAGATGGCGAATTCATAATTTCAACTACCGCCGAAACTCGCGCAATGGTCGCGCCAGCTGTAACTGCCGAATTGCTCACGCGATGCGATAACTACCGCCCCCACAAACACCACCCCCTGCTCCCGCCAATCCAGCGGCATCACCCGGCGCAGCACGCTCTCCAGATTGATCGCCGCACCGGGAACCGCCACAGACCGGAAGAATTGTGCAGGGCGTGTGGCTCACCGGGTGAGCTTCAGTTGCCAGTGACGCCGGTTGCCTGGATTTTCGGACGCCGGTTCGATTGCAAAACGCGGAATCGAACTCGGGTGGCTATTCTGCTGAACGTGAACACTGATTCTGCTCGAACGTGAACACCTGAACGGCGTGTTGTGCGGGTGGTTGGTTTTTACGTTAGGTGTTCACGTTGGGTCAAGCTTTTTTGTTTTTCGCATGGTTTCTCCGGTTAATTTAATCACGTGAGAGCGGTGGACGATGCGATCGAGAATCGCGTCGGCGAGCGTGGGTTCACCGATGACGTCGTGCCATGCCTTGACGGGAATTTGGCTGGTAATGATGGTCGATTTGGTAGTGCGGTCATAAGAACCAAAGAAGAACCAAAGGGGTCAGGTTCGATCTCCTAACGGAAGCCCCTTGCATCCGTCCAAACCATCCCTGCCCCCCGCTCCGCAATCATCACCACCGGCGAATTCGTATTCCCCGACGTAATGCTCGGCATGACCGACGCATCGATCACGCGCAGGCCGGCGATGCCGCGCACTTTGAGCGTTGCATCCACCACCGCGCTCTCGTCATCCACACGCCCCATCTTGCAGGTGCCCACTGGATGAAAGATGGTGGTGCCGACGTTGCCGGCGGCCTTAAGCATGTCGCCGTCGGTTTGATACGCCGGGCCCGGCAGAAATTCTTCAGGCGCGTATTTCTGCATGACGCGGATTTGTGACGATGCGGCCCGTCAATCGCAGCGCCTGCACTGCAAATAATGGGGGCAGTGTCGAATAAGCTCGTGATAACTTTTGAACCCGCATTAGCACGAACCATGTCACTCCCTAGAAACCAAGAGGACGGACCACAGTTTCTACGCAGCCCCCTTAGCCAAGCTGCGGGCCGATACCGATTACTTGCTTTTGCGGCTCGTTGCAGCGGTCACAAGCTTGACTGCCAATTCAATCGAGTTTTTGATCCGGTTTAGATTGCCAACGTAATCAGGCAAGGCAGCCTCGGCACGCCTGCGTAGGGCTGCCGCATCAATCAACCCGGTAACAGCGAGGGCGCGAATATCGTCGCAATCAACTGCGCTGTAGCGCGAAAGTTTTGAGACGGCGAGATCAAGCGGGGTGAGCAGCCTGACGTCAAGCCGGCGCGCGTCAACACCGGCGAGATCAATCGGACGCGCATCGTCATAAGCGGCGTGATGCAGCAATGCGAAGCTGTCGTTGTACTGAGTGTCGAGATACAACAGCCGCGTGAGGCCATCCGCATCGGCATAGGCCACCTGCAACTCTTTGGGGTCGAGCATCACGCGGGCGAAGATCTTCGCATCGATGTCGTTCGTGTAGCGGGCGCCAGTATAGAAATGCAATGCGGCCCCGCCGGCAACGCAGACAACAACCGGCCGGGCCGGACCCCCGGCGCCAAGTGTGCGACCGATGCGCGCCATGATCTGCGCAAATGCTTTTTCGTAGGCGGGGTCAGGCCGCAGCAGCAGCGTCTGTTGCCGCGGGCCGCTCATGCGTGATGCGCACGCAGCTCGGTCTTGCGCTGCCGCAGCAGCGGCAGGAAGCGCGCAGCGTCGACGGGCGTTTGCGCCAGCCAGCGGCCGAATACGGCCGGCGTGCTCATGCCCGGATGCAGGCGCTCCGCGAGCGCAAGCATACGCGGGCGATCAAACCCGCGCTCGGAAGCCAGCATTGCCGCAACGCCGGCGAGCGTGCTCGCATCGCCGGCGCGCAGCCAGCGCGACGGCCGGAAATCACTCTGGGCGCACAGTTCGACTGCGCGTGCTTCCTCATGCCGGCCCCAGCGCGGCGCCCGCCGATGCGCGGGCGAACGTGCCTTCGCCGCGGGCGGCGGCACCAGCAGTGCGACGATGCGGCCGTGGCGCTCGATCGCAACTGGCGCCAGCGCGGCACGCGCAAGCACTTCGCCGAGGCGGTTTTTCAGGTGCGTGGCGTTGACGGTTTTCATGCTCGCAATCTTATGCCGTTTTAGCTAAACCAGCAAGTCAGCCATTTCTGCCGGATATCATCGCCGCACCGCGCTCCGCAATCATCACCACCGGCGAATTCGTATTTCCCGAAGTAATACTCGGCATCACCGAGGCATCGATCACGCGTAGCCCCTCAATGCCGCGCACTTTGAGCGTTGCATCCACCACCGCGCTCTCGTCATCCGCACGCCCCATCTTGCAGGTGCCCACTGGATGAAAGATGGTGGTGCCGACGTTGCCGGCGGCCTTGAGCATTTCGGCATCGGTTTGAAACGCCGGGCCGGGCAGGAATTCTTCGGGCGCGTATTTACGCATGACGTTTGTTTCGGTGACGATGCGGCGCGTCAATCGGAGCGCCCGCACGGCGATGGCCTGGTCTTCGGATGTTGATAAGTAATTGGGCGCGATGGCCGGTGCGGTAGCGGTGTCGGGCGATTTGATCTGCACACTGCCGCGCGAGGTCGGGCGCAAATTGCACACACTCGCCGTGAAGGCAGGGAAGGTGTGCAACGGGTCGCCGAATTTGTCGAGGCTCAAGGGTTGCACGTGATATTCGAGATTCGCGCTCGCCTGCGCCGCATCGCTTTTGACAAAGGCACCGAGTTGGGAGGGCGCCATCGATAGCGGGCCGCTGCGGTTGAACGCGTATTGCAAACCCATTTGCATCTTGCCCCACCACGAATGGGCCATGGTGTTGAGCGTTTGCACGTTACTGACCTTGAAGGCCATGCGCAGTTGCAGATGGTCCTGCAGATTGGCACCCACACCCGGCAGATCGTGCACAACCGGAATGCCGTGCTGCTGCAACAACGCGCCAGGGCCGATGCCCGAGCATTGCAGAATCTGCGGGCT
>CAIWNB010000186.1 GCA_903913965.1 uncultured beta proteobacterium | reverse complement strand
TGTCCTTGGTATGGTCGTTCCAAATGGTTACATGATGTCCTGCCGTCTTGCCAAAGCAGTTCAGGGTACGGACCGAATCAAAATAATCGTCGAGTATGGAAATATTCATTTGGGCGTGAGGGGTCAGAAGTAAAGGGTAATAAACCGGGGTTGCAAGGAAAGCGCGAGTTTAACGTGCTTTCGCGCCTGCTCCCTCCTGCTTCTTACCCGTACGGTTTGATACGGACTTGCGACGGCACCGGCACTTCGGCGGCGATTGATCAACAATTCATCGACGGCTCGCCGACGGCCGAGGATTGATCGAAGAAGCGCCGCACGAACCCGGTACCGCTGGGCGGATTCGTGCGCGTCAGCGAAGACGCCGACAGTGGTCAGGTTCTCTCAAGTATGTGCAGGCCGCGCACACGGTCGAGCAGATAAATCAGACCGCGATCATCAACCGTTACATCATTGCTTTGCACGCGCTCCGAACCCGGCGGTACGTCGGGCACGTAATAGGCGACCTCTTTGAGCGCATGCGGCTTCGAAATATCGATGATGCGCAGACCGTAGGCGAACCATGCCACCGGGATCTCCGTGCCGGTGACGATTTCGCAGGGCTGGTGACAACCGGTCATGCGCGGCTGCGGTGTGTTGGGCATGTCTTCGACCTGGAAGGTCGAAATCGGCTGCGGATGTTTTTCATCGGTGATATCCACCATCCACAAAAACGCCGCCGGATACGGCGGATGATCGGGCTGACGAAACACGTCTTCATCCGACACCACCATGAAATCCCGATTGTCGATCTTGAACGGGATGCGCAAGGCGGTATGCGTCGGCCACGGAAACGGCGGGCTCCAATCGAGACCCGACACCAGCTTGGGCTTGCTCATGTCATCGATATCGAGAATGACCAGACCGCCCTGCCAGTAACTTGTATAAAGCCGATTGCCGTAGCGCAGCGGGTGATGGCATTTGTGCGCATCGCCCTTCCACGTCGGCGTCTCGCCACCGGCGATCCACTGTCCGGGCATCCACCAGCGGCCGACTTCTTCGGGTTTGGACGGATCTTTCAAATCGAGAATCATCATGATGTTGCCGAGGTAGCCATCCATCGTCGGCGAGATGTAAGCGTAACGCCCGTCAAAATCGAAGCGGTGCACACCGCGTGCGTACTGCGCATCGGGGCCGTCGGTGGTTTCCCAATGCGTAATGAGGGTGGGTTTTTCCGGCTTGGAAATATCGTAAATACTGAGACCGCCGTTGTACCCGGGCGGCGGCACTTCGCCGTGCAGCGCATGCGGGCCCAGCACCTCGCGATTGGTCACCATGATGTCGCCATGCACACGCACCTTGTGCGAGTGGGTGCCCGGCGGCATGGTCAGTTCGGCGAGTAATTTCGGGTTCTTCGGATCTTTGACATCAATGATCTGCGTGCCTTGCGGATTGCGCATATTGCCGACATAGGCGATGCGGTTTTGCACTACCACCTGCCCGCCGCCCGCACAATCGTGCCAGTGCACTGCATTCATGCCGGCGGCATGACCATGGTTTTGCACATCGACGTAACCCACTTCCTTAATGCCTTTTGCTTTTGCCATGCTGGACTCCCCTCGATTGAAACGCACGCGCCCCTTATTCGGCGCGTATGTTGGCCTGCCGTATAACCTTCGCCCACTTGTCGTGTTCGCTTTTGATAAACGCGCCGAATTCGGCCGGGCTGTTGCCGACCGGATCAGATCCGAGCTGCTTCAAACGCTCCTGCATCTCGGGCAGATTAAGAATGCGCACAATCTCGCGATTGAGCCGAACGACAATCTCATTGGGCATCTTCGCCGGTGCCACCCAACCGAACCAGCCGATCGCTTCAAACCCCGGGAACCCCGATTCAGCAACCGTGGGCAAATCAGGTGCGAGAGCAGAACGCCGCGCACTGGTGATCGCCAGCGCCCGCACGCGGCCGGCCTTGACCTGCGGGATTGCCGTCAAGGCAATGCTGAACAGGGCTTGCGCCTGCCCGCCGAGCACTTCGGTCAACGCCGGTCCGCCGCCCTTGTAGGGCACGTGGATAAAATCCGCCTTCGCTTCGAGACGAAACTGTTCGAGCGCCAGATGCCCCGAAGTACCGTTGCCGGCTGAAGCAAACACCAGCCGGCCGGGGCGCGCTTTCGCATAAGCCAGCAAGTCAGCCACCGACTGCACCGGCACCGAGGGATGCACAACCAGAATGTTCGGTACCGAAATGCCTTGCGTGATCGCCGCCAGATCCTTCACCGGATCGTATTTGACCTCGCGATACAGGCTCGGATTAATCGCAACACCAGCCGCCACCGCGGTGAAGGTGTAACCGTCAGGCACCGCACGTGCGGTCATTTCGTACGCGATGTTGCCGTTGGCGCCGGCGCGGTTATCGATGACGATGGCCTGCCCCATCGCCTCGGTGAGTTTCGGGCTGACCAGACGCGACAAGGTATCGGCCGGACCGCCGGGTGGCACGGCAACGATCATGCGGATCGGCTTGTCGGGGTACTGTCCCGGTTGCGCGGCAGCAGCGCTTGCCAGCGGCAACAGACAACAGGCGCCGAGCATCACGCGCCGGCGGATCAAATGCGACATGGTTCGTTCCCCGAATGAAGGCGCGATATTATCGCATTGCCGGCACGATGCTATGATCCGGCACGATTTCAGGATGAGTGCCACGATGTCCAACCTCCCACCTGTCAAGCTGGTTAGTCTCGCCGCATTGGCGGCCTCCATAGCCGACGGTGCGTCGATCGGCGTCGGTGGCAGCTTTCTGCATCGCGGCCCGTTTGCGTTGATCCGTGAACTGGTGCGCCAGCAAAAGCGCCGGCTGGAATTCATCAAATCCTCACCCGGCTACGATGTTGATCTGCTCTGCCGCGCCGGTGTCGTCACAAAAATACGCGCCGGCATTGTCGCCATGGAAGGCAACTTCGGACTCGCGCCATGGTTTCGCCGCACCGTTGAGCACGGCGATGTGGTGTTCGAAGAACACGCTTGAATGACCTTGGTCGCGGGGCTGCGTGCAGCCTCTTACGGAATCCCCTTCCAACCGGTGGCCGGTGTGTTCGGCAGCGAGCTCGCCCGCGTCAATGCTTGGCAGACCGTCGTCGACCCCTACTCAGGTCAAGAGGTCTATGCGATTCCGGCGATCCGCCCCGATGTCGCGGTCATCCATGTCAACGAAGTCGATGAGCTCGGTAATGCACGCATCTACGGCACGCCGTTCTGGGATCACCCGCTAACGCGCGCGGCGAAACGCGTGCTGGTAACTGCGGAGAAACTCGTCACCACCGACCGCCTGCGCGAGCAACCTGAATTAACACTGGTGCCGGGCTTCATGGTCGAAGCGGTGGCCATCGTGCCAGGCGGCGCATGGCCGGGCTCGATGCATCCGTATTACGAGATTGATTATCCTGCCGTTGAACGCTATCTCGACGATGCGCCGGGCGCACTGGAGAACCATCTGGCCGAAGCACCCGAATGCCAATCAGCAGCGCGGGGCCAAGGGTAGTCGATGTCCGCCACCTCACCCCTCAGCCCTCACACCCCGGCGCCACACTGGTCAGCTTTTTCCTACATCGTCATCAACCTTGCGCGCCAGATCCGCGCCGGCGAAGTGACCTTCAGCGGCGTCAATTCAACGCTGCCGATGCTGGCCTGCGTGCTGGCCAAACGCGCCTATGATTTTCATTTCACGTACATCAACGTGGCTGGCGGCGTTGAACCGCAACCAACGCTGCTGCCCCATTCGAGCAGCGACCCGGGCATCGTCACCGGTTCTGCAGCGCTTTTTTCCAATCAGGATTTCTACGATTTATGCGCACGCGGCGGCATCGGACTCGTCTATCTCGGGTGCGCCCAGATCGACGCCGAAGGCCGCACCAATGTGTCATCGATCGGGCCGTGGGAAAAACCCAAGGTGCGCCTGCCCGGCGGCGGTGGCGCGGCGGTGATGCTACCCACCGCGCAGCGCGTCGCCACCTGGCGCACTGAACACAGTCCGCGCAGCCTCGTCGATAAACTCGATTTCGTCACCGCCGCCGGCAACCTCGCGGCCCTCGTCACGCCGATCGCCGTGTTTCAACGCACGAACGGGCGCTTCCGCCTCGAGTCATGGCATCCCGCCTCAAGCCTCGATGAAGTCATCGCGCGCACCGGCTTCACATTTGATGCCACCGGTGCCGGCCCGACTCCGCTGCCGACCGCAGCCGAGGCCGAGTCGTTACGCGGAATCGACGCCGACGGCAGCTTCGAAACGGAAGCCGCCATCCGCGTCTGATGCTGCGTCTAACGTTACCGTTGACTCAACATCAGACGCAGCATCAGACGCAGACGCACGACCTTACTCCGGCTTGGCCCCGGACGCCTTGATGATCTTGGCCATTTTCACCACTTCGCTGCGCACGAACTTCGCAAAGTCTTCGGGCGTCGAGGTCTCCGCCTCCAGTCCCTGCTTGAACAACTGGTCTTTGACTTCCTGACGCGACAGCGCCTTGGTGATTTCCGCGTTCAGCTTGGCAATGATTTCCTTCGGCACTTTCGACGGCGCATGCAAACCGTAGAAGGTATCGAATTCATAACCGGGCACGCCTGATTCAGCGAGTGTCGGCAGATCCGGCAGAAAGGCCGAACGCTTTTTGCCGGTGGTGGCGAGTGCCACCACGCGCTTTGAATTGATAAACGGTACCGTCCCCGGCAGCGCCGAGATCATGACTTGCACCTGACCGGCAACTACATCGGTGAGGCCGGGGGCCGTGCCTTTGTACGGAATGTGCACAAGACTGCTACCGGTTTCAATCCGGAAATACTCCATCGCCAGATGCGAGGTGCCGCCGGCGCCGGTGCTGGCGTAGTTCAACGCCCCGGGCTTGGACTTCAGCAGCGCGATCAGTTCCTTGGTTGATTTCACCGGCACGTTTGGATTGACCACCAGCGTGTTGGTTGTCGTGCCAATGATGGCGACCTGGGTGAAATCACGCACCGTATCGTAGGGCAACTTCGCATACAGCGTCTGGTTAATGGCAATCGCGTTGTGCGTCACCAGCAGCGTGTATCCGTCCGGCACCGCCTTGGCGACAATATCGGTACCCAGCGTGCTGCCGGCACCCGCACGGTTATCAACGACCGCGCTTTGGTTAAATCCCTCGGTCAAACGCTGCGCGACAAAACGCGCCGCAATATCATTGCCGCCGCCCGGCGAAAAAGGCACCACCAGCCGCACCGGCTTGGCCGGATAAGGATCGGCTGCCACGGCGGCTCCCGCGACCGCAATACAGAGGGAAAAACCGAACATCACTGTCTGTTTCACTTGGTGCTCCTTGAAGGTTGGCTACGCGCCGCTGCGCGGTGATTTGATGGCGGGTCACGTGCTAGTATATCGCCACTCCATTGGAACCTTCCGGCAACCTAAAGTTCGCATGACCAACCCCGCCCGTTTCCGTGATTTCATCTGCGACTACACCCGCCTCGTTGCCGCCCCCGGGTTTACTGAAAGCAGGATGTTCGAAGACGGCGGCACACTGCTCGCTGCGCTGGTAGCCGAAGACGACTGGCTGCCCGAGGTCTGCGCCCAACCGCATCCACAGTTCTATCAGCAATACCTGCTGTATTGCGACCCTTTCGAACGCTTTTCGGTGGTCAGTTTCGTCTGGGGGCCGGGGCAGAAAACCCCGGTACATGATCATTGTGTGTGGGGCATGATCGGTATGCTGCGCGGCGCGGAGAACTGCCGGCGCTATTTCATCGACGCGCCGGGCCAGCCCATGCGCGCCGGCGAACAATGCACACTGACCCCCGGCATGGTCGACCGTGTTTCACCCGCGGTTGGCGATATACACGAGGTGTCAAACGCACTCAGCGACCGGCCGTCGATTAGCATTCATATTTACGGCGCCAACATTGGCGCGGTGGCACGCCACGTATTCGATCCAGCCAGCGGCACTGCCAAAGCCTTTGTCTCGGGCTATTCAAGCCCGTTGATGCCAAACTTCTGGGACCGCTCGGCCGCAGTGCGCGCGAGCCTGACCCAATAAATAAACCGTTACAGGGAGTATCGATGAGTTCCAACTTACCCAAAGACATGCAGGTCGTTGAAATTAGCGCGCCAGGCAAACCTGATGTGTTGCGCAGCGCAACCCGCGCGGTGCCCGTCCCCGCTGCCGGCGAAGTCTTGATCAAAGTCGCCGCCGCCGGCGTCAACGGCCCGGACATGATGCAACGTAAAGGGCTTTATCCGGCGCCGGCCGGCGCCTCCGATCTGTTGGGGCTCGAGGTCTCGGGCGAAATCGTCGCCCTCGGCAGCGGCGTGGCACGCTGGAAAACCGGCGACAAGGTCACCGCACTGACCAATGGCGGCGGCTATGCCGAATACTGCGCGGTAGAGGCTCAACATTGTCTGCCGATTCCGGCGGGGATCAGCCTGCGTGACGCCGGCAGCCTGCCCGAAACATTTTTCACCGTATGGAGCAATGTCTTCATGGGCGCCGCGTTAAAGAGCGGTGAGACGCTGCTGGTGCATGGTGGCGCCGGCGGCATCGGTGCCACCGCGATACAGCTCGCCAAGGCCTTCGGCGTGAAGGTGTTGGCCACCGACAGCCCGGCCGCACGCTGCGATTTCGCGCGCGGGCTGGGGGCGGATCGCGTGATTGATTATCGCGAGGAAGATTACGTCGAGATCGTGCGCGAAGCGGGCGGCGCGAATGTCATACTCGATATCGTCGGCGGCCCGAATATCGAAAAAAACTTCAAAGCGGCGAACCACGACGCGCGCATCATCCAGCTCGCTTTCGGTGCCGGCTCCAAGGTCGAAATCAATATGATGCCGGTGATGCTCAAACGCTTGAGCTACACCGGCTCGACGCTGCGCACACGGCCACCCGCCTACAAGAACGAAATCGCCCGCCAGCTCGAAGAAAAAGTGTGGCCGCTGATCGCCGCCGGCACCATCAAACCGATGGTTAACGCGGTCTTCCCGCTGGCGCAGGCGGCTCAGGCCCACGCGCTGATGGAGTCGAGCACGCACATCGGTAAAATTCTGCTGAGCCTTGAATAGAGTTGGTTGGCGCGGCCTTGCCTACAGCTTGGTTCAGCGCTGACAAAGCCACAGCCAAAGGTTTTCCACAGAAATGCCGTTAACACCGTTATCCGACGTTTTGCAGGCCCTGACCGCGTAATAAAGTAGCCCCATAGAAAATCAACGCGGCATTTGCCATCACCGCGCCATCCGACAGGCCCCCGCCCATGCTACCGAATACGATTTACACCAAAACCGCCAAAGGCATCCTTGAGGTCAAGAGCAAGACCATTCGGTTGTCGCGG
>CAIWNB010000185.1 GCA_903913965.1 uncultured beta proteobacterium | reverse complement strand
ACAGTACGCGCAAGCGGGGTCCTGGTATTTCATGGCAACGCCTCCAAATCAATTAGACAGAAGTCAGGTTAATGACCAACTGCCGGGAGGGCATGACATGGATCAAAGGTTGCGGGGAAGAATCTCGAGTCTGCCTGGCGCATGCCAGGTGGCGCACCATGATTGACTGGGCGGGGAAGTCTGGTGAGATGCAAACCTCGAGTATGCAGCTGTTGCGTGACCGATTTAAAACCGCCCAGCACATGACGCCGTAATCGGGGAATGAATTGAATACCGACCCGGCGGATTTTCGAACCATAATTAGCTGCCGCTCAATCCCGCCTTGAATTGCGCCAGATAATCTTCGGCAAGCGATATTGCATCATCGAATTCATAAGCACGCAGTTGGGTCGCCAGATGCGTGACCAGCTTTTCCATGCGCCCATCGTCAGCGGTTAATTGGGCGATCTGATCGAGCGTTCCTGCTGCCGCCATGTTGTGCACGTCGCGGCCGAGGAGACGCACCCCTGCCAGATCAATTTTATAATCGAGCCTCTCAAGGACGTCCGGCATTTCCGCCAGAACGCGATCATAGTTTCCGGCGTCGGTATAGTGGCGAAACAAGATCGCAAGGTCGCGCGCATCTTTTGAACTCTTGAGTCCTCGATCAGCCCAGGCAAAAAGCTTTAGCAACGCGATTCCCGGCAGCGAGATGACTGAAAGAACCAAGCCCGGTTCAACCTCAACCTTCAAGGCTGCGGCCAGCACTTCTTCGTAACCGATGACGTTCATCACGTCACCGCGATCGGGCGGCCAGGCAACGGTATTGGGCGGTTGCTCCACGCCACGAAAAGGAATGATATCGACGGGGTAGCTGGCAGCATTGTCATTCAATGTGTAAAGCAGGCATTGCGCCACCTTATCCACCGGCTTGAATCTACCCGTTTCGACCAGCCGCTTCTTGATGTTTTCAAATTGAGCCCAGCTTGAGACTGCGATGCCAAAATCAACGTCTCGCGTTTCAGATCCAGTGTTAATGCCGTGAACATGCGTCAGCAGAATGTCTCGGGCCATGGCGCCGCATACAAAATACGGAAGCTCTAATTCATGGGTAAGCGCGTCAATCTCGCGCATAACCGCGACCGTCAAGCGGTCGATCGGCCGGTCAGGCTTGATTGAAACCATGTTCGATATATTGACCACGGATCAATTTGGCCACCTCAAGATGGCGCGGGTCGTGTGTTGCCATAAGATCGGCATAGGTCAGTATAGGCGGCACGCAATCGCCATGATCGGGGGCTGGCGGCAGATGCCAGAATGCATCGAGTATCTCGATGTTTCCTTTCGGGTCGGCACGTAGACGGTTCGCAACCACCAGTTTGGTCAGTGCTTGCAGTGCTTGTCCGGGGCGCGTATCCGGCTCAATGTAGATGGTACAGGTTGTCGGCTTGAGATAGTTGGTCAGACGGTCGGCGGCGATTTCGCCGCCCCAATAAGCGCCCAATCCGTTGAGATCGGCTTTTTTCCACCACTCCGGGTCTTCCGCCCGGAAGCGACGCGGGTTCAGCTTGGGCCGCAAGGTTATCGGGTAATTGGTCACCCACTCCTCGAAAAGACGTGCCGGCTCGAGCAGTCGATGGTTGCGTTTTCGCTGCGCCCCCGCGATGTAACCGCGCTCTTCGAGATCGACAAAAACACCTTTGATGGCGCCGATGGCGACATCGGCGGCCGCCTCGATGTCGCGGTAGGTGGCATTGAGCAGGGTGTGGTTGCACAGAAGCGCAAACGTCACCCGTAGCGCGGTTGCCGTTCCGCGGCCGCGCTTGCCGATGGTTGTCGTTGCCGGATCGGGCTTTTCGCCGTTCACGCAAACATACAGCCCGGGCTGTCGCAAATAGGCGTTTCCAGCCAGATCAAGGAAGGCCATATCCATCTCACGACAATGCCGTGCCAATGCTATTGTCATATAAGGAACAAACAGCAAACATGGGGTGCCTTTGCGGGCCAGACGCTCCTTCAACTGGTTAAGGGCTGCGTAGCGGTCGATCCGGGCCTTTGCCTCGACGGCATAGCGGTAGACCCGTCCATCCACGTGAAACTCGACCAGCGCGTCCGTCTGATCCGCTGCGCCCGCCCCTGTCTCGACAAGGCGCCCCTCTACGCCGGCGGTCTGCCGCAAGGCGGCGAGCCCACGGGGGAGTTCCGCCAGCAGGTGCTGCTCTTCGCGCATCAACTTTGGGTGAGCCATGGGGATATCCAAGTCGTTTTGTTCATTTTATCATTATTTTCACGTCACAAGAACAACGATCAATCATGAACAAAGTTTACGTTTCGTTCATAAAATAACTATGTTCACGTCGCGCGAACGAATTATATCCATGAACGAAATAAAAATAATGCTTATAAAACAGTATTTTGAAAAATCTGGGGGCATCCGACGCAAAACTGCGTCACATTGACTCAGTTACAGGCGGACTATCCCCTCAAATTAGGGGTGCCTACGACGCCCATGAGACAAATGTCTCATAGCCCCGCGGGGGACTATCCCCTTAAACTAAGGGTGCGTCCGCACCGGCCGGGGCGCGTTGGAATAATTCCAATGGGTGGGCTGTCCCCTCAAACTCTAGCTGCTTCCGATGCGTAATATCATCGGACCTTTGTCCGATAGGATCGCCCCCCGCCTTGTAACACACGGTTTTCTGCAAATCGCCCCCCGCCAGACAATGTCCGACAGCGGATACTTGAGTCAGGAGATGGCACTCTGCCAACTTATTTACCCCCCCCCGCCGACGCACGGGGCGTCGGACAATGTCCGACAGCACCGTTATCACCCCAATACCGGAGTAAATCCGACGCATCGGACATGTCCGACACGCCCCAAGCGGATTACCCACAGAAGACAAGGACAGGCTGCTAGGTGTGCGGCGCACACCTAAACTCAAGGACAGAGTGTCCTTGAATGGCCAACTATGCCCTCAAAATCAGGCTACGCCCAGCGTAAAACTCGTAGACAACTTGTCTACAAGTGGCTTGCTACCCCTCAAACACAGGGGGCGTCCGACGGACAAATCGACAAGCATGTCGGAATGTCCGGGGGACTATCCCATCAAACACCGTGTGCGTCCGGCTAACTCGTTGACAGCGTGTCAGCGAGTTTTGGTGGGCTATCCCCTACAAATTAGCCTCATCGATCATCCTCATATCAGGCTCGATCACACCCAAATAAAGGGCGATAATCAGTTTACAATCCTAATATCAGGGGCGATAATCCCCAATATGGGTAAAACAAACTCCATCTCACTCAGTGACGCCCTGTTTTCCGGCGTCCAGCAAAAGGTTCTAGGCCTGTTGTTTGGGCATCCTGATCGCTCGTTCTACTCAAATGAGATCGCACGATTGGGCAAAACGGGAAACGGCTCCTTGCAGCGAGAGCTCGCCCGCCTGACAGCCTCGGGTCTTGTTGAAATGACGGTGATCGGCCGCCAAAAACACTACCAAGCAAACCATAAAAGTGTTTTATATCAAGAGATTAGATTAATAACTTTAAAAACATTCGGGCTTGCCGACGTGCTGCGCGACGCATTGCAAAGTCACCTTTCAAAAATTCGATATGCGTTTATTTTTGGCTCGATCGCCAAAGGCACGGATAGCACGGACAGCGACATCGACGTCATGGTGATTGCCGACGGTCTTGGCTACAGCGAACTCTTTGAAAGCCTGACCAAGGCCGAGAGCCTGCTCGGCCGTAAAGTCAGCCCCACCCTTTATGCGCCCGCTGATTTTCTGCGCAAAAAAAACAATGACAATCACTTTGTCACCCGCGTGCTTGAACAACCCAAAATAGACCTGCTGGGAGAAGAAGATGCCATCGAATCAGGAAAGCCTGCAGAACCTGCTGAAGATCGGCCAGCTCAAAGCGGAGCCCCCGAGTCAGTCTGAATTTAACGGGTTGGTCAAAGCAGCCACCAATCGGCTCAGAGATGCCGAAAATCCTGCCAACAGCGCGGACAGCCGCTTTACGCTGTCCTACGACGCCGCACACTCGCTCGCCCTCGCCGCGCTGCGCTGGCATGGCTATCGCACAGAAAACCGATACATGGTGTTTCAGGCCCTGCCACATACCTTGTCATTTTCTACACCACGATGGCGGTTTCTCGATGACTGTCATCGAAGACGTAACATTGTGCTCTACGATGGCGACCTCATCGAAGACGAACCGCTGATCGAGGAATTAATCGTTGTCACCCGGGAATTGCTCGCAGCAGTCGGCCGACTGGGGCCCGTACCGTCTTCGTGAAGACGTATCGGAAGCTGAAGAAACCCGTCAGTGCGAATTTTCAGCGAGCTGCGAGATCAAGCTCGCGATACAGTCTGCGTTCCCTCGATCCGGAATCAGCCCACCCCGCCACTAACGCGCCAGCGCATCCCACATTTTTTTCAAACGCTTGACCGACACCGGCATCGGTGTCTTCAGTTCCTGCGCGAACAGCGAGACGCGTAATTCTTCGATCTGCCAGCGAAAGTCTTCCAACCGCGCGTCGCCCAGCCCCGCCTTGCGCAGTTTTTCTTCGCGCTCGGCATAGAGCCTCCATAACGCAGCGATCTCGACGGCGTGACGGTCGTCGCGCTCGGCGTTGGCGCCGTATTTATCGATACGCAGTTGCATGCCTTTGAGATAACGCGGCAGATGCTGCAACTGTTCCCACGGCGTGGCAGTGAAGAAGCCTTTGTAGACCAGCCGCGGCAATTGCGCCCGCACATCGGCTACCACACGATTGAGCGGCCCCTTGGCGGCGCCGGCTTTTTGCACCGCCAGATGATATTCCTGCGCAATCGCCGTAAAGAGGCGGCAGGCCGCAGGCGACACCGCCGGCAACCGCGTGCGCGCGCGGCCTTTGAGTGTTTCATAGGCTTTTTGATTGCGCGGCAGTTCGTCTTCACCGATAAACGCGCGATCGGCGATGGCGTCGACGAGGTCTTCCTTCAACTCCTCGGCAGCGGCCGCGTTGCGCAGCTGGATCAAGGGTTGCGTCAGCCCGCCCACCACCTTGACGAGATTGCGCATCTGCTCTTTGAGTTCGATCCGCAGCAGACGAACGACGCCGGCACGTGTCGATTGATCGGCGGCGGCACGCACATCGAACAAGCGGATCGAGACACTTTCTTTTTCATCGACCAGCGCCGGATAGCCAGTGAGCTTGCGGCCGTCGCGTGTAAAGGTGATCTGTTCGGGGAGGTCACCGATATCCCAGGCCGTGATGCCGGCGCGTTCGACACCGGGCTCGGCGCTGCTGAAAGTCAGTTGTGCGGCCTGCCCGAGTTCGGCTTTGAGTGTGGCCAGGTCGCGCCCCATCGCCAGCTCGCGACCGGTCTCATCGATCACGCGGTAGTTCATTTTGAGATGCGGCGGTATGTCCGCCTTGTCCCAGTCTTCGCTGCTGATCGGCGCGCCGATCTTGCGGTGCGCATAGCGCGTCAAGGCATCAACCAGACTGGCGGCGGTTTTTTTCTGCCCGGTCTCGACGAGAAATTCCGTCACGCTGTCAGGGACCGGCACGAAGTGACGGCGCAGTTGTTTCGGCAAGCCCTTCAGATACGCGGCGACCTTGTCGCGAATCATGCCGGGCACCAACCAGTCAAAGCGCGCCGCATCGAGTTGATTAAGCAGCGCCAGCGGCACACTCAAGGTGACGCCATCGAGCGGATGCGTGGGTTCAAAACGATACGCGAGATTGAGATAGACCTCGCCCACCGAAACCCGCCCCGGGAACTGCGCCTCACTGACATCGGTGGCCGCATGGCGCATCAAAAACTCACGCGTCATGCAGAGCAGCTTGGGCTGGGTCGCCTCGACCTGTTTGCGCCATTGCTCGAAGGCCGCGCCGTTGTGTATGCCGGCGGGCACCAGCGCATCATAAAACTCGAACAAGGCCTGCTCATCAACCAGCACATCGGGACGACGCGCCTTGTGTTCGAGTTCGCGAATCTCTGCGATCAAACGCTGGTTATGCGCGAGAAACGGCGCCTTGGTATCGAATTCACCGGTGGCCAGCCCTTCGCGGATAAACACCTCGCGTGCCTCGACCGGATTGAGCGGGCCGTAATGCACGCGCCGCCGCGATACCAGGGTCAGGCCGTAGAGAGTGACCCGCTCCCAGGCATTAACCATCGCGCGCTTGCGCTCCCAATGCGGATCAAAGTAGTGCCGCTTGACCAGATGGGAGGCCACACCCTCGACCCATTCCGGTTCGATCTTAGCGGCGCCGCGCGCATAGAGGCGCGTGGTTTCAGTCAGTTCAGCCGCCACCACCCATTT
>CAIWNB010000184.1 GCA_903913965.1 uncultured beta proteobacterium | reverse complement strand
GTGCTTGCGCGAGTAACGCCCAGTAACTGTTAATTGATGGGTTAATCGGAGAAGGTCTATGTCTACGCCAAGCGTATTGGAATATGCCGAGCTCTCTTTGCGGGTGTACAACAGAAGTGACGAAAACCGTTTTCAAAACCAAAGGGGTCAGCATCAATTGACATTTTGAGATAGTCCAATGCCACGCCGCCTACGCATCAAACTAGCCGGAATGCCTCGGCACCGTTTTGCAATGGAGCGTTAACCGATTTCCGCAGCGAACTGGACGAAGAGGCGCACGAGGGCGAGGTACGCCAGACCGGCGGGCAGGACGAGTGTGAAGCACGAGCGGGAAGATCAAACGGATTTTGGGTTTTGATATGGAGCACTTGATGAAAAATTATGTCGATGCTGACCCGTTTGTTTGCAAGCTGATTGAAGGGTTAATTTCAAGAAACCACATGAGCGTAATGCGCAGCGAAGTTGCCACGCAATCCCAGAATGTTTCAAAGGTCAAGTATGCGACAGCGAGTCGCGCCGTAAAACACAGGGAGCAAAATGTATGATTGCAAGACCTGACCCCCACTACGCCCACCTTTGTAAAAATCTGCGGTGGTATTGGTTTTGCCTAATAGCAATGGCAATGTTTACCCTCTCAGGGTGCTACCGGTCGGTCGATTTCAAAGAAGATGTTCGTCTCAGTAGCGGAAAAACAATCGAAATTGAAAGGAAAGTGCACTTGGATCGATCTTGTGAGGGCCTTTCTTGCGGATGGGCTTTTAAGCGTTCTGAGATCATCATGCATGATATGCAAAACATAACCTGGTCCCAAAAGCTTAATCCGATACTACTTGATGACAATGAAGGTCGGTACTTCCTAGTCGCAACTGTTGTCGGTTGTGATGATCCGGAATTCGGCCGTCCGGATCCTAGATACGTCCAATTCGAGTTGACAAATAACGGATGGCAAAGGACCAAGGTAAAGCCATACATTTTTGGAAGACACGCGAATCTCCTTCTAGCTCCGAACTGGTATACGGGTGAGCCGAAAACAATTGATGTTCCGACGAAAGAAATGAGAAATAGCATTGCGGGGGTTAGGAGTTATATGAAAGTACTGTCCCCCATAACGCCAAGCAACTGTTAATAGACAATCCATCTAGGAGTACAAATGCCTACCGTATTGGAATATGCTGAAATTTCCCTGCGTGTTTACAAACGGAATGACGCTAATCGCTATCCAATACAAACAAACCAAAGGGGTCAGCATCAATTGACATTTTGAGATAGTCCAATGCCACGCCGCCCACGCATCAAACCAGTCAGGATGGCCCAGCACCATTTCGCAATGGAGCGTCAACCGATTTCCGCAGCGAACTGGACGAAGAGGCTCATGCAGGCAAGGCACGGCAGACTGGAGGGCAGGGCGAGAGTGAAGCACGAGCGGGAAGATCAAACGGAGTTTGAGTTTTGACATGTAGCGCTTGATGAAAAATTATGTCGATCCCGATGTCTTTGGTTAAATTTTTATTTAGGGCGTTCCTTGAAAAGCGATGTCGATGCGGATATCTATGGATTTAATTTGAACCCAACTGATGAAAGGGAAATCATGACGTTCGATAAAAAAACATTGACTCGGTTTCGCCTCTTATTTTTGGTGTCAGCATGCCTGGCAATTTCTCTCTATGGTTGCGCAATTTCCGGTTTGGGTTTTGATACGCGCTGGCAGGAGGAGGTGCAGCTGCATGACGGAAGAACTCTGATTTTGTTGCGCTCGGTAAATCACGGCGGACGCAGCGAGGTCGGTCAAGGTTCGCCAGTGCGCGAGCATACGCTTAGATTCCAACTGCCCGGGAATACTAAATGGTTCACATGGACGAGCGAATATGGTGAGGATCTTGGGCGAACGAATTTCAATGTATTGGCTCTTCACGTCCTCGGAGACACCCCATACGTGGTGACCGAACCCAACCTCTGCCTTTCTTACAACAAATGGGGAAGACCCAACCCGCCCTATGTGATTTTTAAATGGGTGGGCGACCGATGGGTTCGCATTCCGATCTCTGAATTACCGTTGGAATTTAAAACCATGAACGTCGTAATCAGCGCCAGCCTGCAAAATATTTCTAGCTCCACAGCAGGGATCGGCTATTTACCTGAGGGGCTAACCCCGCAGGGGATAGGTTATGTACCAAAAGAAGCGGTTCAGAAACTGAACCGTAACCTTTTGCAGCGTGAGTACAAGAATCTCTTGCGAGAACCGTATCAAGGGGCCGGTCAGGAGTGTTTTGAAATGGTCTATTACAAAGGTGCTTGGGTCGGCCCTGGTGACTCGATTGGCAAGCGAATGAAAGATGGAAAGTAAGGAATCTCAATTTTTTTACCAAATGGGAGTTCGCTAATGCCAGATATTATTGTAGGTGCGCTGATCGCTGGTGCATCATATATTTCAACGCGAAAACCAGCCAATCGGCTTACTAAACCAAAGGGGTCAGCATCAATTGACATTTTGAGATAGTCCAATGCCACGCCGCCCAAACATCAAACTAGCCGGAATGCCCCACCATCATTTTGCAATGGAGCGTCAACCGAGAGCCCTGCTTCTTTGCCGAGGAGGATTACCATTGCTATCTCCACTGGCTCAAGGAAGCGGCGCGCGATTGGCGCTGCACAATTCACGCCTATGTGCTGATGACTACCCACGTGCATCTGCTGCTCACGCCGGCGAGCCCGCAAGGACCGGCCAAGCTCATGCAATCGGTCGGGCGGCGTTATGTGCAGTATGTCAACCGCTATTACCGCCGTACAGGCACGCGATGGGAGGGGCGCTTCAAATCCAGCGCCGTTCAGGCCGAGACGTATCTACTTGCCTGTCATCGCTATATCGAATTGAATCCAGTGCGCGCGGGCATGGTGAATGATCCCGGGCAATACCGCTGGTCGAGCTATCGACACAACGGGCTCGGGCAAGGCGATGCGCTCATTACCGACCACCCGCTCTACCTCGCGCTGGGGCTGGACACCGAATCGCGGCTCGCCGCCTACCGCGCATTGTTCCGCAGCGAACTGGACGAAGAGGCGCTCGCAGATATACGCGTGTCGATATCGCAAGGGCAGCCGCTGGGCAACAATCGATTCACTGCGGCGGTGTGCGCGGCAGCCGGCGTGAGGCGCACGCAGGCGACGCGCGGCAGACCGGCGGGCAGGACGAGTGTGAAGCACGAACGGGAAGATCAAACGGATTTTGGGTTTTGATATGGAGCACTTGATGAAAATTATGTCGATGCTGATCCGTTTTTTTGTTATTACTGGTTGCGTAATTTTCTTGTTGATGTCCCGCTTATTTACCGATTCAGAAATTCGTTGGAAAGAAGAGGTAAAGCTACATGATGGCCGTGTGATCGTAGTAGATAGATGGGCAAAAAGACAATGGATGGGCGAACTGGGACATCGTGGATTGCCTTTATGGTCTGAAATTAAGACGAAGAATCCGAATACGGGAGCGGAAATAAACTGGTATGAGGACGCTGGGAGTGACGCTTACGTGTTCGATTTTATCGGAGATACAGCTTACTTAGCAGTAAGAATCAGTTTTTATCAAGCGTGCAAGAAATACGATTTCCCAAAGAGAGACTTTGTATTTTTTAAATTCGACGGCATTTGGAAGAAAATTTCGATTGAAGAATTTCCAGCAACGTTCGATACAAATCTTCTATTCAATGTATGGACTGCTGCATCGGCCAACCAAATGGACGATAACCTGATAACAATAGAAAAGAAGAGCGACTATATTCGCAGCGGCTGGTCACTGAATCAGTATTCAATGCGAAATGTACTAGAGACACCTAAATTCGCTCGTGCCGCATGTGATGAGTTCGCGGAATCTACAAAGCAATAACCAAAGGGGTCAGCATCAATTGACATTTTGAGATAGTCCAATGCCACGCCGCCCAAACATCAAACTAGCCGGAACGCCCCACCATCATTTTGCAATGGAGCGTTAACCGAGAGCCCTGCTTCTTTGCCGAGGAGGATTACGAGCAAATGGGGGCGGAGTAGCTTTTAATTTCGTGCAGAAAAGTTGCTTCGACCCCATTGATCATCAGGAAAACCGTGGCTTCTCCCGTTAGGTTCGATTGAGTCTCGCCACTTGGATATT
Organism: uncultured beta proteobacterium; assembly: GCA_903913965.1. Taxonomy (GTDB): domain Bacteria; phylum Pseudomonadota; class Gammaproteobacteria; order Burkholderiales; family SG8-41; genus PALSA-1004. The sequence continues at coordinate 2,156 of CAIWNB010000184.1, read as the reverse complement.
CAGTTCGAGTGCCGGCGCAGCGCCAACAGTGTGCAATCATCAGCCAATTCGTGGGTGGTTGTGAATTGTGCGACATCTAAACGAATTCTTTGCAGAATGTCATCCAGTGGCAGGTTCGAGTGCGCGGCAAGAATGTTCGTCAGCCGGGGTTCGGAATATTCCTCTCCAGCTGGCGTTTGCGATTCAGTCACACCATCAGTGAAGCAAAGCAGGACATCGTTCTGATCCAGCGTGGTTTCGTATCGTTGGTAATGGATGCCTTGCATCACCCCGATGACCATGCCCTTGGGTAGCGCTATTTGACGCGACTCGCCATTCGAGCAAATGATCGGGGCCAAATGGCCGGCATTGGAGTAATCAATGCGCCCGCTGTCGACTTCAATAAAACCGCAGAAGAGGGTGATGAACATATTGGCATCATTGCCGGCACATAACTGATCGTTGACCTTGGCCAGCAATACGGCGGGGTCAGGCAAGGAAAACGCCGCCAGGCGCATCAGGCTAATCGCACGCGCCATAAACATCGCTGCGGGGATGCCGTGTCCGGAAACGTCACCGATGCAAAAAAATAATCGGTTTATATCGACGAAGAAGGCATCGAACAAATCGCCGCCCACAGCCGAAGCGGCCTTCATCATGCCCGCTACCTCGATATCCCTACGCTCAGGAAACATTGGGCTGCGGATTGGCAGCATGCCGAACTGGAGTTGGCGGGCAACCTCCAGCTCCTGACGCAGGTATTCGAGTTCAATCTGGCGGCGCTGACCTTCCAGCACGAGTGCATTGTTCCGCCGCATGCGGGTTGCTAAAACCGCCATTAGATTGCGGGCAATGCCCGGAACGGCCATCAGCCGGTTCCAGAACACATCTTGAGACAGTGGTAGCACACGTGCCGTCACTAAAGCCTTGACCAGGGCGGATACTGGTTTGCCATCAATGGCGGAAAGTTCACCCAGGCACTCGCCGGGGTGGATGCTGATGGCGTCTGTCAGCTTGCCATTGCTGTCAAGATAGGCCGCGAGTTCGCCGGATAAAACGAGGAATACCGTGTCGTTGGGTTCGTTAGGCTTCAGCAGGACGTCGTTAGCTTCAAGTTGCACGACGGCAGATTCGCCGATGGCCTCAATGACAGCCGCTTCATCGGCACCGTGGAAGAGCGAAAGCCAACGCAGGTGTTGGTGACGCCTGTCGCCTGGTTGGGCACGAAGATCCTTGGCGACAGAAGTGGTTTGTTTCCGCCGATCCGGGCCTCGCTTGTAATGCTTAACTTGCACGACTGTCATCGGGGCTTGACGACCAACGTACGATAAAACCCAAGCAGTTCCTGCCTTGGTCATATTTGTATGAGACCGCGTCGGTAAAGGTCTTGATTAGGCCCAAGCCGAGGCCACCCGGTTCGGCATCGGCCAGGGAGTCGGGGACTGCTTTCGGTGTCGCATCCAACGGATTGAAGGCATTGCCGCTATCCGTAACAAACAAGGTTGCTTCGTTGGTCTGCGGGAGAAATGTAAGGTTGACGGGGCTTGATTTCGCTGCCGGGCCGCCATGTTCAATAATATTTGCCAACGCCTCGTTGAGGCACATATCGAGACGGAATATTTGGTCCGCAGGTACTTTCGTTTCTATGCCGGTTTTTTCGAGCCAAGCAGAAGCCTCGCGCAAGTCAACGGCGTCTGCATGTATTTCCAGTTCGAAGCACCTATCCAGGACAGTCAAATCCATCGCATTCAGTTTGTTTTACGCGGTGGTGGCTCGCTCAGCGTCAACCAGGGCAGAGAACGTCGGGACCAGCGTGTAGATACCAGTGGCGTCTATCGTTTTGGCGACCGATACATTCTCGCCCACGAACAACACCATGCGCCCACCGCGTTGCATCTGTGCTTTGGCGTTGGTAATGATAGCCCGAATACCGATGGAGGCGAGGAAGCTGACCTCGCTCAGATCAACGATAACCCGGCGTTTGGAGGAGGCAGCCAAGGCTGCAAACTTGGCCTCGATTTCTCCGGTGCCTTGGATATCGAGTCGTCCAGAGAGGCGAATGTGTCGGAGCTCGTCGTTAGAATCTTCAAAATCAATGGGCATAGAGGCAATCGCTGAGTGAGGAAGCTTGGAGAGCTTCTATTTTATGAATTCCATGTGACAAAACCGTTACAGGC
>CAIWNB010000183.1 GCA_903913965.1 uncultured beta proteobacterium | reverse complement strand
TTTGAAACCGTAGAGCTGTGCCGGGTTATCGACCAGCACGCGTTGTAGTGTGGCGGCATCGCCGCACCAGTCGCCGACCAGATCAAGTAGATCGCCGTCGTTGGGCATCAGGCCATCCCAGATCGGATGCGGCCAGTTGCTCCCCCACACCATGCGGTCGGGACGCGCGGCGAGCAGCGCCTGCGCGATCGGTTGCATGTCGGCGTAGGCCGGCGCACCGCTGTCGGACAAGCGATAAAAACTCGACAATTTGACCCAGCAGTCATTGCGTTGCTTGAGGATGCGCAGCAGCGCCTGAAAGCCCGCAGCGTTTACGCCTTCGCCGCCGCGTACCCGCCCGAGGTGGTCGAAGACGATGGGGGTTGGGTGGTCCAGCAGTTGTTGTTCGAGCGTGGCGATTTCACCGACCTTGTCGACGTGCAGTTGCACATGCCAGCCAAAGGGTTTGATGGTTTTGGCGATGACACCGAGAAATTCCGGTCCGCCGTAGCCCTTCACCATGGTCGACAGGCGCACACCGCGCATGCCGCCGTCGTGCAGCTTGCGTATCGTGCGCTCGTCGGCGTCGGGGGCGACACCGGCCACACCAAGAGCGCGTTTCTGGCCGAGTTTGGCGATCAGATCGAGCGTCACCGTGTTATCAAAACCATAGGTGCTGGCGTTGACCTGCACCATACGTTCGACGCCCAGCGTCTCACTCATGCGCAGATAGTCGTTGAAGGTGCACAGCGGCGGCGTGTAGCTGCGCATAGGCGTCAACGGATACTGCGTCTGGTCTTCAAAAACGTGGCAATGGCAATCGATGGCGCCCGCCGGTACGGCGTAACGCGGCTTGCGTGGTTGCGGATCGGGGCCCTGGCAAAGCGGCGGATTTTTTGACAGTGGTGCGTTGGACATTGTTATTGCACAGGCGTTATGGCGCCCGGCACTCTCAGTGACGGAAGGATGGATCGATACGGTCTAGTTTGCGCAGCAGTGCGGGCCACTCCATCAGGCCCCAGCGGCGGCGCGTGGTCGGCTGATAGCTGTGTTGGGTGAGGCGCACGACTTCTTCGGGTGGCAGACGGATTTCGGCGTTGCACGACAGCGCCATCACCTGCAACTGGCAGGCGCGTTCGAGGCGGAACATGCTGTTGAAGCATTCGGGGATCGAGGTGCCGACGGTCAGTAGACCGTGGTTGCGCAAGACCATGGCTTCGCGGTCGCCAAGATCGGCAACGAGGCGCGCCCGCTCATCGAGGTTGAGCGCCGGGCCTTCGTAATCGTGATAGGCGATTTCGGCAAAACGCATCGAGCTTTGCGCGATCGGCATGATGCCTTTGTCCATCGCCGACACCGCCATGCCGGCCAGCGTGTGCGTGTGGATTACGCAATCGACATCGGGAAGCGCGCCGTGCACCGCGCTGTGGATCACATAACCGGCGCGGTTGACGTCGTAATCCGAGGCGTTGAACAGCACATTGCCGTCGATATCAACCTTGATCATCGACGAGGCGGTCATCTCCTCGTAGAGCATGCCGTAGGGATTGATGAGGAACTCGTCATGCCTGCCGGGCACGCGCGCCGAGATGTGGTTCGCCACCATCTCGGTCATACCGAATTCCGCCATCAACCGGTAGCAGGCGGCGAGGTTGACGCGTGCTTCCCATTCCTCGCGGCCGACCTGTGCGCGCACACTGCGCGGCTCTTTAGCCGGTGCGCTGGCTTTCTTGTCCGCCGGCTTGCGAGTGCGTGCGACCGCCATGCCTGGTTATTTCTTCAGGCCGGTGGCGGCACTGGTGCCGGCAAGCTTGCCGAACACCGCACCCGAGGTCAGGCCCGTGCCGCCCGGATAGTTGTGATAGAAAATGCCGCCGACGAGTTCTCCCGCCGCATACAAGCCGCGGATCGGCTGGCCTGCAGTGTCCTCGACCTGGCCGCGGTTTTCTTCATGCGTACTGATCTTCAGGCCGCCAAAGCTGAAGGTGACGCCGCAGGTCACGCCATAGGCTTCGAACGGTGCTTCTTCGATGGTGTTGGCCCAGTTGGTTTTGTCGACTTTCAGGCCGACGGTGCGGCGGCCGTCTTTGATCGCCGAGTTATACGGGGTTTGGGTCTGCACCGCCTTGTTGTATTCCTTGATTTCGCGCAGCGCGTTTTCGGCATTGACGCCTTCGAGCTTGGTGACCAGCTCTTCGAGCGTATTCGCACGCACCTTGGTGACGCGCTTGATACGGTATTCGTCGCGCAGCGCCGGAATAATTTTTTGGTCGAAGATCTGCCAGGCAAACATGCCCGGCTGACGCAGGATCACCGAGCCGTATTTGGCGTAGGTGTAGTTGCGGAAATCCGCGCCTTCATCGACGAAACGCTCGCCGTCGGCGTTGATCATGATGCCCCACGGGTAGCTGTGTTTCTGGAAGGCGTCGCCGACGTCGAGGTCGCCGTAGGCCGGTGCGTTCATGTCCCAACCGACCGCGTGGCAGCCCGACCAGTGGCCGTAGGGCTGTGCGCCAATGTCCAGCGCCATTTGGATGCCCACACCCATGTTGTAACGGGTACCGCGCACCTTGGCCAGATCCCAGGTCGGGCCGAGATAACGCGCACGCATTTCGGCGCTCGACTCAAAACCGCCGGCTGCGATCACCACGGCCTTGGAGCGGATGTCGATAAAGCGGCCATTCAGTTTGGCTTGCACGCCACAGACCGCGCCGTCATCGGTGGTCAATAGCGACGTCGCCGGTGTTTGGTAGAAAATCTTGATGCCTTCGCGCGCGCAGGCTTTGTGCTCGTTCTCGACGAGACCCTGACCGCCGCCCCAAGTTTCCGCGGCAAGGCCGCCCCAGAACTTGTATTTATTGCCGATTTTGTGCGACTGGCGGCCGTAGCTGGCCTGGAATTTCACGCCCTTGCGTGCCAGCCAGACGATGGTTTCGTAGCTTTTGGTGATCAGCAGTTCGCACAGATCGGGATCAGTGCGATATTGCGTGATGCGGCCCATGTCGTCGAAATACTGCTCGGCGGTATAGGTGCCATAGTCGTGCAGTTGTTTCTCTTCGGGTGTCAGGTCGGTGATGACCTCGGCGAGTTCGTCGACGTTGTTGAACACAAAACGCATCAGGCCGCCGGTGTAGCGGCTGTTGCCGCCGCATTCCTCGATGGGCGCCGACTCGAGCATGATGACGCTGGCGCCATTCTCGCGCGCGGCGAGTGCCGCACTGGCCGCTGCGTTACCAGCGCCGATGACGATGACGTCCGGATTGCCG
>CAIWNB010000182.1 GCA_903913965.1 uncultured beta proteobacterium | reverse complement strand
GGCGCGGGCCATCGCCGTGGCCAAACTGGAAATTGATGCGCAATACCGCGAGGATCGTCACGACGCGTTGTTCGCGGCGATGGGTGACGACCAACTCGACGGCGCTGAAATGGCATTGTTGCCGGATTATCTGGTTTGCCTGGGGGCCGCACAGTTGCAGGGCGCGGAGAGCGAAAGACTGATGGAGATACTGTCCGCCGGTCTGCCGGTGAAGGTGTTGACGCAGACCGATGACCTGCTCGAAGAGGCGGCACTCGGTGGCGACGCACATCTTGGCTTTGGTCTGCGCGGCAAACAACTGGCGAATCTGGCGATCGGACTCAACGAGGTGTATGTGCTGCAGGCACCGGCGTCACACCTCTACCAGTTTCGCGAGCGTATCGTGCGCGGCATGCATTACGCCGGCCCGGCATTGTTCAACGTCTTCTCCGGTGCCGGCGGCAAGTCGCGCGATCTGCCGCCGTATCTGGTGGCGGCCGCGGCGATGGAGTCGCGTGCATTTCCGGCGTATACCTTCGACCCCTCCGCCGGCGCCAACTGGGCGGCGCGTTTTGATCTCGCCGCCAATCCGCAGGCCGAACTCGACTGGCCGTTGCAGACCTTCGACTATGAGGACGAAAAGCAGCAACGCGTCAGCGAAAAACTGACGTTTACAGTGATTGATTTTGTCGCCGCCGACAGCCGCTACGCGCGGCATTTCGTGCGCGTCTCGCGCGCAGCGTGGGGAAAGAACCTGTTGCCTGCGAGCGAATGCTGCGGGCGCCAGAGCAAGGGCATACCGGACCAGTTGCCGTGCCTGATGATGGTCGACCGACAGAACAATCTGCAAAAAGTGATCGTTGACGACAAACTGCTGCGTGCGGCCCAGCGTTGCCGCGAGGCCTGGCATAGCCTGCAGGAACTGGGCGGCATACATAATTCGCACGCCGAGCGTTTGCTTGAACACGAACGCGCGGAGTGGCAGGCGCGCGAGCAGGAAGCGAAGATCGAGCGCGCGGCGCCGACGGCAAACGCACCGGCTGTGACGGCGGCACCGACAGCTGAAGGCGTGGCCGCAGCGGCGGTCGATGCGGCAGCAGCGGTGGAAGAGCCGGCGCGTTCACCCGACGAGGCGTATATCGAAACGGCGCGGTGCACCACCTGCAACGAATGCACGACGGTCAACAACAAGCTGTTTGCCTACAACGAAAACAAGCAGGCATATATCGCCGACCCTGATGCCGGCACTTACCGGCAGATGATAGAGGCTGCGGAGAACTGCCAGATTGCAATCATTCATCCTGGCAAGCCGCGCAATAAAAACGAACCTGGGCTCGATGAACTGCTGAAGAGAGCCGGGTTGTTTTCCTAAGCAACCGGTCTGCGGAGACCACATCGCTTAACGGCATTGCCTGGTGGTGTCGCCACCGTCTTTGACGGGGCGGGATTCAATAGCCGTGACGGAGCGTGGGGCATCTCGGCTGCGCGCCTTCCAGGGAGAGCCCTGCAGTCGTTCATCACCGGCCACGGCTATGGCCTGAGTGTTGCGGCGCCAGGCTATAAGGGCCGCCGCTAAATCACCAAAATCCACAACGATAGACGCTGCCGGTAGTGTTTCGGCAAGGGGGGCGGTGCGCACCGATAGGCAGCGCGTCTCGTCGCTGAACAAGTAAAATAATGGTGCAGAATTTATATATTTTCAGGAGTTCAGCGGGATGACACGCATTGAGTTTTATGATCCTTCGGGCGCGCTCGAAGTCACGCAGTTACACGCGCCGCGTCTAGACACCTTGGCAGGCAAACGCATCGGTTTTGTCAGCAATGAACAGTGGCAGGCGTTTCGCACACTGCCGCTGCTCAAGCAATTATTTGAGGCGGATTTTCCCGGCATCGAAATGCTGCCGATCGACGCCTTCCCGCAAGGCAATGGTCTGATCGGTGAGGAAGATACCGCGCGCAAGGTGAAGGCCGCCGGCGTTGACGCCGTCATCATCGGCAACGCGGCCTGAGGGTCCTGCGCCACAGCGTGCGGCCGTGCAGCCGCACAACTTGAAATACTGGGTATCCCGACGGTTACGCTGACGCGTACCGATTTCGTCGGCGTTATGAAAAATGCCATCAGCGGGCTTGGTCTGCCGCCGGAATCGGCGATGATCACCTTTCCGATTGAACTGTTCCTGCCGGGCAGCGACATCAGCGCGATCGAGACGCGCAAGCGCGAGTTTTATAACGGGCTGTTGAAGTGGAAGCCCGAACACGCCCAGGCGTCCGGCGATGAAGCGCCGTTGATCGTTGTCGAGGGGGCGGATTACGAAGAGGCGCTCGATCGCGCCAACCACTTGATGATCACCAACCTGTGGGGAGACGGGCTGCCGGTATGGCCCGCCACACCCGCACGCGTTACGCGCCTCCTGCGTGGTAGTGTGCTGCCGCGCACGCATGTGATCGGCAAGTTCCCGCCGCGCGGTGGTGTCACCACCGTTGAGACCTGTGCGATTGCGCTGGCGATGGCTGGCGGGCGCGCTGAATATCTGCCGGTGTTGATTGCGGCGGTCGAAGCGTTTCTGCAGCCCGACGTTAATGCGGAACAACTGCAAGCCGCGTCAGGCGGTGCTTATCCGGTGGTCATGGTCAACGGTCCGATCGCGAAGCAGATCCGCTTGAATTCCGGCTTCGGTTGTCTGGGCCCCGATCCGCAGCGTCCGGCGGGGGCGAGCATCGGGCGGGCGTTGCGCCTGATTCAGCAGAACGTTGGTGGCGCGCTGCCGGGGATCGGTGCGATGGCCAATTACGGCAGCATGCGTTACACCAACATCGTGTTCGCCGAAGATGAAGACAATCTGCCGCCCGACTGGCCGACGCATGCGACCGAGCGCCACGGTTTCGCACGCGGTGCGAATTCCATCTCGCTGGCGTTTTCCAATAGCGCCACCAACATTCGCCGTCGCGGTGCTAAAAAAGAAACCGCCGAGGAAGACACCAACCAGGGCATGCACCGCATGGCGGATTTCATGCGCACACCCAACCTCACCAACTTGCTCGGTTACCAGCAGGGCACACCGGGCATTTTGTTGATACCCGGTGTGGTGGCCAACACAATGGCGCGGCTTGGCTGGACGAAACCCAAGATGCGCGAATTTTTCTTCGAGCATTCGCGCATTCCGATGAAAGATCTGGTGCGTGCCGGCGGTCCGGCCTGGGTTGAACAGGACCCTGATCCGAAAACACGCGAGAGCCTCAAGCTTGATCCGTGGCCGCTTACCGCAAAGGCGGAGAACTTCATCATCGTCGTCGCCGGTGGCGGTCATCCGACCAACAGCCACTGGCTGCAGGGTTATAGCCCGCGCGTCATCGGGCGTGAAATCCGTCTGCCGGAAACCTTTGATGAGTTGTTGCGCGATGCTGATCGCGATCTCGGCTGCGGTTCGGACACCTGCATGATTTGATAACGCAGCGCGCGGTTTGCGGACCAATCAATTAAAGGATTGCCGATGAGATTATTAGTTGCCACGCTGTTGCTCACGGCATCCTGTGCGTGCGCACAGGGTTATCCGCAAAAGCCGGTTCGTATCGTTGTGCCTTTCCCGCCGGCCGGTGCAGTGGATATCGTCGGTCGCATCCTTGGTGAGAAGCTGACGCAGGCGATGGGCCAGCAGTTTGTGGTGGAGAACCGCGCGGGCGCCGGCGGTATTGTCGGCTCCGAATTGGTGGCACGTGCGGCGCCCGATGGTTATACGCTGCTGGCGGTGTCGTCGGCGCACGCGACCAACCCAACGCTGTTTCCGAAAATTCCGTACAACACCGAACGCGATTTCGTTCCGGTGAGTCTGGTCGCCGGCAGTTCATACATCCTGCTGACGCATCCGAGCATGCCGGTGAAGAACGTGCGCGAGTTGATTGCGTTTGCGCGAACGCAGGCGGGCCGTATCAATTTTGCCTCGGGCGGTCCGGCCAGTTTGCCGCATTTGTCCGGCGAACTTTTTAATCTGATGGCGGGTGTGGCCCTGGTGCATGTGCCGTACAAAGGGTCGGCACCCGCGGCCACCGCTGTGCTCGGCGGTGAAGTACCTTTGCTCTTTAGTAATTTGCTCGGTGTCATGCCTTTCGTGCAGGCGGGACGTTTCCGCGCACTCGGGGTGACCGGATTAAAACGTGTCTCGTCAGCGCCTGATGTGCCGACGATTGCCGAGGCTGGCCTGCCCGGTTATGAAGTCATCGGCTGGTATGGTCTCGTCGCGCCGGCCAACACGCCGAAAGAGATCGTCGCCCGGCTTTCCGCGCAGACGGCGGCCGCCATGCGCGCGCCCGAGGTGGTGAAACGTTTTTCGAGTGAAGGCGCTGAACCGGTGGGCTCAACGCCGGAAGTGTTTGCCGAGGTGATCGCCCGCGACACCGCGAAGTGGGCGAAAGTGATCAAGGCGTCCGGGGCGAAAGTGGATTAAAGTTTCTGACTTATAACGCTGCATACAATAAATGACTGGGGGAGTACATGATCAAGCGACGTGAGTTTTTACAATGGTCCGCGGCAGCTGCTGCCGCCATGCTGGCGCGCCAGGGCTGGGCGATCGAGGCACCGACGCTGGTGCCGGCGCAACCGCGCGTGCCGCTGGCCTTTGGTGTGCCTGCGGGCGCTTGTGACACGCATGTGCATATCGTTGGCGCCGCCGACCGCTATCCGTACACAGCCAAACGCGCCTATACGCCGCCGGAAGCCTCGGTGGATCAGTTGCGCGCGTTGCATCGCGCACTGCAGGTTGATCGCGTGGTCATTGTGCAGCCGAGTTTTTACGGCACCGATAATTCATGCACGATGGACGCAGTGCGCAGTCTCGGCAGCAGTGCCCGTGCCATTGTCGTGATCGATGAAAAAACACCCGACAGCGAACTCGAGGCTATGCGGCGTAACGGCGCCAGCGGCGTGCGCCTGAATCTCGCGACCGCCGGTGTGACTGACCCGGCCGCCTCAGCGCGTTTTCTACGCAACGCAGTTGAACGCATCCGGCCATTGGGCTGGCATGTGCAGCTCAATACCGAACCGAAGCTCATTGCCGCGCTGAAAAAAGATTTTGACGCACTGCCGGTAACGATGGTGTTTGATCATTTCGGTGGTGCGGATGCAGCACGCGGCGTGAATGATCCGGGTTTTGATGCCTTGCTCGATCTCGTCAAGTCCGGCAAGGCCTACGTCAAGATTTCCGCGACCAATCTATTCTCCACCGAGCCACCGCACTACGCCGGCTATGCGGCGATGGCCAAGGCCCTGATCGCCGCCAACCCCGAGCGCATTCTGTGGGGCACGAACTGGCCGCATCCGGGTGCGCGACCCAAGGGCCATGATATTGCGCAGTTGCTGCCGTGGCGCGATATCGACGACGCGGTGGTGATGAACCTGCTGGCGTCGTGGGAGCCTGACGCAGCGGTGCGCAAGAAGATTCTGGTGGATAACCCGGCGCGTTTGTTTGGATTCTGAGCATGAAAAAACTTTTGAGTACGGTGTTGTTGGTGGCGTTGCCGCTGTGTGTCGGGCAGGGTCCGGTGCGTGCCGCAGATGCGGAGGACATCACCGAGGGCCTGCGTTTGTATACGCAAAAGGGCGCCTGCCAGGCTTGTCACGGCTGGGCCGGTGATGGTCGCAAGATGGACAACCAGATGCCCACGGGGGCCAATTTGCGCGAAAGCCAGCTTGACCGCGCCAACATGATCATGGCGATCAAATGTGGTCGTCCCGGACGCGGCATGCCGGCCTAT
>CAIWNB010000181.1 GCA_903913965.1 uncultured beta proteobacterium | reverse complement strand
GGATGACGTGGCGTTCCGCATGAAAGAAGAAGCGAAGAACTGTGGTGTGCATATTTTTGAGGCGCCCCCGCTGGCGCGTGCGCTTTACTTCACTACCAAGGTTGGACATACGATTCCTGAAAAGCTGTTCTATGCCACCGCGCAGGTGATTGCGTATGTGTTCAGTCTGAACAGCTTTACGCCGGGTGTGGCGCACGCGCTGCCGCCGTATGTCGAAGTTCCGGACGAATTGCTCTTTAACAGCAATGGCGAGCGTGAAAACACCGAGAGGGAAGCCGCTTGAAAACAGATCCAACACTATTACGTGCAGGCGGTTCAGCTCTCGTGCAGGGCGATGACATCTTCTTTCGCCCTGAAGATATCCAGTTCGTAAACAGCATCGCCGATGCGCTTGGCGGTGATCTCACCAGCCTCGAACTGATCGGCAGCAGCAAGACGGCGATCGATCATTACGGACGCATGCTGATCAAGCGCCTGCGTCAGCATCCCAATATCGAACTCGAGGCGTATCTGCCCACCGGCGTCGAAAGCCTGGTGGATCAGTTCAACGCCGCACTCGCCTCGATCTCAATGGCGGAGGCGACGGGCGCGACCAACCCCGACAAACCGGTCAAGGTGTTTATCTCCAACGAACTTAGCGCTGGTAATTCGCGCGACGGCCGCATGCTGTCGAGGCTGGTAAATAATTTTCCCGGCGCTAATATCAAACTGATCTGGGTGCATCAGGAACTCGATGAGCCGGAACGCATTGAGGCGATGGAGTTTGCCGGTAAACGCGCTGCGCGTTGGTATGTACTGACACCCGGCATGGCTGAAGCGGCGCGCATCATGGCAGATGCCAAAGATGCCGGCATGGAAGTGCAGGCCAGAGCGTTGTTGAACAAAATCGATCCGACGCTGCTCGCGCCGGTTGCGGCGGATCCTGTGGCGTCTGGCCGGCCGCGACGGTTAACGGGAAATCAGGAACCCGCATGGGTTCAGGCCGCTACAGGCGCGCAACAGCACGATCCTTTTGATGAGCGGGGAGAGGCAGCCTCTGCTATTGCAGCCACCCCAAAGCGCAAAAGTTCGATTATTGGCATCCTGAATGGCGTTTTTTTGGTGACGTGTTTGTCGGCGATTGTGATTGCGTTTATTTTTCCTGAGCACATCCAGGCGATCGGTGAACTTTTGCAGATACGCCCGCCAGCGATCAAAGCAGTACATGTCCCCAAAGGGTTGGATGCCAAGGCTGCAGCGACACTCCCGATCCCCAACAACACCGGGCCACTGCCGACGCCTGTGCCAGCGGCTATTGCAGATAAAGCCGATACCGCCTTGGCGGCCCCCGCGGTTGTGGTTCAGCCGGCGGCTAACGTGACGCCGGCCGTCGCAGCACCGGAAGGCAAACGTGATCACGCACCGGCGGTGACGAATGGCCCAATCGAGGGGCCCACCAAGACCACCGAGAACAAAGTGCCCGCGCTGCCCAAACTCACGCCGTTACCCGCGGCAGCGACGTTGCCGGCGACCAATTCGGCTGCGACAACCAAGTCAGCGCTTGATGTCAGTCCGGCGGTCAAGCCGCTCGCCCCCGTTGTGCCTGTTGCCGCGCCGGCATCTCCGGCACCGCCGCCGACGCTGGAAAAAGTGGCGGAGAAGGCTGCCGATAAAGGCGCAGAAAAAGCCAAAGCGGCGGCGAAAGTGGATACCAAAAAAGCAGACGCCAAGAAAGCCGATGTCAAGAAAGCAGATGCCAGGAAAGCCGAGGCTGCCAATGCCGCCGACTCGGCTGCAACCACGGTGACCAAGCCCGCAACCGGTGTGAATGCCGCACCCAAAGGCAGCTTTTTCGTTCAATTCGTCGCGCTTGATTCGTATGACGCTGCAGTGGCGTGGCGAGACGGCAAAGCCGCACTCGCCGGTGCGCAGATCGTGCAGATTAAAGTCGAACAAGGCGCGAAGACAAAGTTTGTAGTGTTAACCGGGCCGTATCGTAACCGCGATGCGGCTGAGGAATTTACCGCCAAGAAAGGTGTGCCGGCCAATTACTGGATCAGGGCCGCAGGGCCGTTGCAGGCTGCCGCCCGTGTGAATGAGAAGGCCGCGCCGGCGAATCAAGGCGAGGGTAAAAACAATGAGCGATAAAGAGCCCCTGGTGATTAAAAACTCGAAACCGCACGAACTCGCGTTTTCTGAGGCGACCGGCAAGATTACCCGCAAGGTCAATCGTTTTAGCGAAGAAACGGCTGCAAATCCCAGGTCTCAGGATGACACTCAGCGCGAGGAATCCGCTGCTGCCGAGGTGAATATCGTCCGTGCAGCAGACGAAGGTGAACCTGCAGCTGTGGGATTGAAGTTGGATGCGGACGGTTCGTTACAAACCGAAAACCGCTTAAAGGCTGAGGCCGGTAAAGCTGAGCCGAATATCCTCAAGGTGAATGATGGGGCTTCGACTTCAGGCGAACCGTTGATACTCGCCAAAATGGCGAATGAGCAGGCCAGCCAATTGGCCGTTGAAGTCGCTGCAAGCAGCGCGAACATGCTACATCCTGCCAGTGGCGGGGCAGGGCTGGATGATCAGTTGCTGACGCCTGAGCGGACGAAGGATACGGTTAACCTGGCGTTTATTCCGCTTGTCGACAGTGAACAGGCGCCGGCTTTGGTTATTCCGACCGGCGTTGTCCGCGAAGATAACCGCGCAGCACCGGTTGGCGAACCTGAAGCGCCGAATATCGTCACGGTTGAGGCTGGAACCACAGCCCGTACTGCTGGACCTGGCCCGGCGGAGCCGCTGTCGGGAAATCTGTTGGCGGAAGCCAATATCGAGGCAAGCATTGATGAGGGGGGGCAGCGGCCGGCGGTCGAGCCCGCGGCTGACGCAGGCAAGGGAATGCTGTTGAAGATCAGCGCCGGAGTGGAAACCCATCTGCATGCTGTCGAAGAAGAAACCGCCCGCATCAACCAACAACTGGAGCGATTGCATGACAAGTTCGCTCGTATAGAAAAGAGTAATCACAAATGAGTACAGCCAAAACCGAGGCGGGTGAAAAAAACGAGCCTGTTGTTGTAGAGGTCGCCGAAGCGATTGAAACCGGCGACGCACCTGAGACGGGCACGGAGGGAGGCGATACCGTTGCTGTAATCAAGGAAACCAGTTTTGATGCCGTCATCACGCGCGTACTGGATGCCAGTGATGTGGCGAACAAGACGGCGTCGATTGCCGCCGACTCGACTGAACACCTGATCGACGCCGTTGGAGAATTGCGCGAGGCGACCGTCAATGCGCGTATGCACGCGGTTATCGTTCTGGGGGCGACCGGATTTTTGATGCTGATTGCGGTCGGGGTTTTTATCCTGATGGCCTTGCAGTTGCAGGGACGACTTGATTCGGCAGATGCGACCATACTCGCGGTGGGCAAGCGTGTCGTAACGCTGAACTCCAGTATCGGTAGTTTGAAAGAAATGGAATCGGTGCTGGAGAAATTCAACGAACGGCAGGAAGGGCAAGCGGCTATCATCGAAAAAACACTGCCGCGTTTTGATGCCGGGGTTGCCGAATTGCGCAAGTCGGTCAGCGATCTCGCCGAGAAAGTTGAAAAGGCCGCGAAGACGCCGCCGCCACCACCACCAGCCCCCGCCAAACCGGTAGCCGTGGTACCGCCGCCGCCCCCTCCTCCTGATCCGCGTATTCAGGTCATACAGGCGCAATTGAAAGCACTCGAGCCGCAAATGCAGGCGCAGGCGCGTGCCACCGCCAAGTTGGGTGAGCAACTTGCCGCCATGCAGGCGAGTCTGGGCAAGATGAATGCCATTTCACATGACCTGGAAACCCTCATCAAGCAAGAGAGGCAGAGGGCTGTGGTGGCTGTGACGCCGCCTGTTGTGGTGGCACCTGCAGCCAAAGAGCCTGCCAAAGCGGAGCGCCCGCCGTCGAATTTTGTGCGTTACCCGAACCTGCCGGCACGCCCGGTTGCCAGGGACGCCAGCGAAGCTGCCACCGGGGCAACGCCTCAACCTTAGTAAGGCTCGCCCACGTCGGGCAATCCGGCATGCGGTGACCAACCAATCCAGCGAGCCATCAACGTTTGCCGCGGTGTGGCGACTGTTAGAACGCATCCGGCGCGCCGCAACAAATCAGCCCTCTGCTGTGCGGAGGCTGCCGAGTAGCGTCCGATGCCTCGGCTTTTGTGCTGATGAGCAAGGCGGGTGCGCGCTACCCGCGATTTCGAAATCTCAAATAGAGCAATGATGCTGTTCTATTTTTTCGCGGCGGGCGCCGGTGTAGCCGGTGCTGCTGCAGGCGGTTGTGGTGTGGCTGCGGGAGCCGGGTAGCCAGGTTGAGGCTGAGGGTATCCCTGCGGATATGCCGGAGGTTGCGGATTGCCCGGATAGGGGGGCGCTGCGCCTTGTCCCGGTGGGGCAGGCGGCTGTGGCGGCGGTTTTGGTCCTGCGGGTGTTGCACTGATCTGTGCTGCTTGTGAACTGCCGGGCCGTGGCGATGCAGGAGCGGTGCTTTGAAACTGTTCAGTGCTGCCGTTTGAGCGGCGTTCCAGCGCCGCATCGACCAGATTGGCGATGGCTGCGGTGTCCGCAGTGCCCAGCCAGATGGCGCGATTGCCAACGATGGCTTTGAGTTGTGCGGCGGAACAATTCCCCACATTATTTTTTAACCACTCGCCGGCAAAAGCGTTGCGCTGGGCCGGCGCGTGCACGCTCAGTGCGCCGTCGCGAAATTCTGAAATCTCACAGCGGTTGCCGATGGCCGGCAGTCGCTCGGCGGCGATCACCGTTCCCGTCATCGCGACCAGAGCCAGCGCATGGCAGATGGTCACGAACATCGAAGTGTGCGTGTCGGCGCCATGCCTGATCTGCAAGCCGCCACGGAGTGTTGCCTTTGTAGGTATTGCATTCAATGGTGTTGAAATCCGGCAAGTTTGGTTCATTTCCAATCGACAGCGTGCCGCTGTTCTTCAGTCGTTTTCTAGGCGGGGGCGGCAAAAACCTGCCGCGGCAAGGCTCATGCCAGTGACCCCGGCTATTGGATTTCGTCGACGCGCATAAACAATGCGCGTTCCTGGTTGCGCATATCCAGTGTGGAAGCGGTGTTGCTGCGGGCGTTGCCGCCGAGCACACGTCCGCCGGCCTCAACCCACTCCCCCAAACGCACTGACAGGGTGCCGCCGACGCGTTGCATCTGCTGATTTTTATTCACGGCACCGGACACGCTGCCGCGTTGTGTATAAAACTCCATGCTGACATTATCGCCAACGAGCCGTGGCAGCACCTCCAACCCGCTACCGCTGCTGCCGCCGGGTTGTGGATTTTGTACGAGTAAAACGCCGCGGCCCACCACCGTCATCTGGCGGGGTATTTGCGATTGCTCAACGTAAAAAAATCCGCGTTGGCCTTCGGCAACCTGTATGCGTTGTTCAATTGGTTCATTGCCACGTGAGCGGCTGCTGATTTCAACGCTGTCTCCGCCGTCGGGATTATCGAATCGAATCGTTACCTGGAGGCGCCGCAGCGGCACATCGAAGGAGGCGACTGCAGCTTTCAGTTCGCTACGCTTGCCCGCTGGTGCTGCGATCACCAATCGCGCGCCCTGGCCCGTTACGACGCTGCTGTTGTCGAGCAGCGGTTTGAGCAGGGGCAGAATATCTTCTGCCGCCCGGTAGCGCAGTGCGACGATTTCCTGACCGCTGGCAGTTGGGCTCGCGTTAACGGTGCTGTTAGCGCCGGGCTTTTCCAGTTTGCGCATGAATTCAGGAATTTCCTTCAGGCGCTCCGGTTTGTCGCCCGGTTTAATGCCGACATAAGCGGCTTCGTTTTCGCCGACCTCCACGCGGCCGGCAGGGCTGCTGACCGAGGTGGCGCCGCTATACACGCGGTTATAGGTGCCGGCCTTCATGCCGGACTGATCGTAACCCGCCGAGGGATCGATATAAGCGGTATCAAAATCCGTGCCGCGGATGCCGATGGTCGCCGTTGGCGTGTTCAGTAAAAAATTATCTTTTTTCACCTGTCCGATGATTCCGGTGGCAGTACGCACCGCCCCTTTGAATAACCGCAGTGAGACGCTGTCTTTGCCCTCAGCTTGCCTGGTATAGAGGTACTGATCGATCTTCAGGCGTGAATTCGGGTGTACCCACAGCAGAGTGTCGTCGGTCAGCCGGATTTGCACAGTGGACGAGGCGGCGGTTACCACCGCATCACCAGGATATAACTCCACGCCTTTTTGTGCCGGCCGTTGTGTGCCAGTGCGTTCCCATACCGTGGCATCGCCGAGCACCATTTGTATATAGCCGGCTGCTGACCACGCCATGCCAGAAGCCAGGAGCGGGATCAGAAAAAACAGTTTTGTGAAAATTTTTTTCATATTGTGCATCGCCATTCGTCAGTTTTCAGTGCGGAACGCTTTACGGAGAGCATTTGGGAGGGGCAGACTTGGAACTTACCCCAGCAAGCAAGTCAGTGAGCGACTCAACCCGTAAAAAAGTAAACCAGTCAATCAGCAAAAAGCAGCAAGAACCGAGCCACCGCAAAGCTGTCACTCGACATAAACAGATTACTACAGCGGGCCATTTCATTCGACGAAAACCGGGGTTGATGTTGTCATTAAGAAATCTATATAAAAAACCTTAATAAAAAAGATCGTCATATCGTTAAAAAATATTTGAGCTGGGCTAAAGGTCGTCATAGGTGTGCCGATTGACTAGACGTATAAATTGATAGACCACTGGCGTTAAAGTATTCTTGCCCGAAGCCGACTGCTGTATCACGAGAACTTCTGCACACTATTGCGGAGACTGGAACGATCATGCCAATTAATGGAATTTCATCAGCAGGGCCGATGAGCCCAACTGTTGCGGTGCCGAAGGCGGCTGTGCCGGCACATACAGCAGCCCCTGCGACATCTGCAGCGCCAGCCGTGCCGGTAAAGCCGCAAATTATTGCGCCCCCCGTGCTCGGGGTAACCATGGAAACCGCCGCGGAACATGTTGATCCGTCGAAGATGGCTGTGCGTATCTCAGAGGCAGTGAATATGCTGAATATGCAGATGGAAAAATACCAGCGTGGCCTCGGCTTTTCAGTCGACAAGGCAACCAACTATACGGTGGTCACTGTACGCGACACCAATACCGGTGCCGTGGTGCGGCAGATTCCGACGCCTGAAGCCTTGAATCTCGCCCACAGCATGCAGGCCCTGAAAGGCATACTGTTTAGCAAGTCTGCCTAGGGTTCTGGTGGCTTTGGCACTTGATGATTTGCGCGACTGACCTGTTGATAAGGCGGTGTTTGTATCGCGCTGATGTGCTCACCACAAACCTGCATTCGCAGCAATGGAAAGTCAGGTCGCCGATTTTCCCGCTGCGCAAATAATTTATCTTCTGACTGCGCCGCCTGGCTACGCCCGCGAAATCCAATCCATAGCCGGGACGGCCATGACTCCGCAACTCCCGACCGACGACGCAATGTCTAACCGCTGATTAAGCGGTGTTTACCTGGCGATCAGTGTTGGTGATGCAGTGACGCCATGATCTTGCGATCTTTCGATCGCAGCTAGCCTGGGCGATGAATGGCAAACCGCTTTCACTGGAAGGGCGTGTCATTCGCCACCGTCGGCGTCGTCGCGCCCATGCGGGTGAAACATCCGCTGTGTGCAGGCCTATTGCAAGTAAGCATAAAAAAAATCCAAAAAGTTTTTAAAGTTTCCAGCCTGCTGTCGATTCATTACTCAGCTGCATCAAATGTTGTGAATTGCGAGATGCGCTGGAACGTGAAGTGCGTATAGAACTGGGAGTGTCAGTTACCGGCATCCCGCAAATTTACGAACGATCATCAATTTTAGGAGTATTAAAATGCCTGTCATCAATACCAACGTGAAATCCCTCATCGCCAGCAACGCTTTGGCTATCAACGACCGCAAATTGCAAGAGACGATGACGCAGCTGTCGACCGGCTCGCGCATTAATTCCGCCAAAGACGACGCCGCCGGCCTCGCCATCAGCCAGAAAATGACCGCGCAGATCAACGGCTTGAACCAGGCCGTGCGCAATGCCAACGACGGTATCGCCATGTTGCAAACGGTTGAAGGTGCGACCGGCGAAATCACCAACATGCTGCAGCGTATGCGTGAACTCGCAGTGCAGGCGTCGAACGATACCAACACCAGTGACGACCGCGCCGCGCTTAACGGCGAGTATCAGCAGCTCAGCAAGGAAATTACCCGTATCGCCGATACTACGCAGTGGAACGGCATGAATGTGATGAACAACACCCAGGTGGGCACAGGTAACGTGGGTGACCATACACGCGATGTTGCTTTTCAGGTGGGTGCCAACGCAAACCAGACGATCGATATCAAGCTGAAAGATTTCAGCTTTGGCACGGGCACGGCGGCGACCCCAAGCGAGCAACTCCTGAATTTGCAGGTGGGTGGTTCTGATGATCTGACAGCCGCGGAAACCTTTACGTTGAAAATCGGTAGCACGACATTTACCGCGGTCATTGGCACGGCGGTTGCCGGTTTGTCGGCGGACGGGACGGAGACCGAGGACATCAAAACTGCTCTGGCTACTGCAATCAATAATACCGTGGGCTTTGAAAATGTCAGCGTCACACGTTCAGGCAGCACCATCTCCATCAAGGATGGGGAGGGGCGCGCTATCGCGGATTTCGGCGCGTCCGCCGCTGGGACACCGGCAACCGTCGCCACGGTCGAGACAACCGTGGCCGCCGGTGCTCCGGCAGCCGGTGCGACAGCGCCGAATACGAAGTCAGTTTTCGGGAGCAGCGCTCGTATGAACGACAAGACCCTGCTTGATTCGAGTCATGCAAACGCTGCGATTGGTGCACTTGACCAGGCGTTGAGCAACGTTAACGCCGAGCGTGCAACCATGGGTGCTGTGATGAGCCGTCTGCAGCATGCGGTAGACAATCTGACCAACGTATCGCAAAACGCAACGGAGTCACGCAGCCGGGTCATGGATACCGACTACGCGTTGGCAACCACCAAGTTGTCGAAGGGGCAGATTATTCAGCAGGCCGCTACGGCGATGTTGGCCCAGGCCAATCAGCAACCGCAGTCGGTGCTGGCCTTGCTCAAGTAATACTGGCAATCTGGCAACATAAAAGCCGCCGGCATTGCCGGCGGCTTTTATTTGTGAGGGGCGTGGCGATGCTTGCTTCTTGATTCGTTTTGGCAAATCGTGTTTAACACCAACACAACCCGATGTGGAGTGAATGATGGCAGGCGTGCAATCCGTGGTGCCGCGTTACCTGGCTGGTTTTAACTGTATTGGCGGCGAGTGTCCGGATACCTGTTGTGCCGGATGGGATGTGACTGTGGATAAAGCGCAGTTCAAAAAGTTGCGTGCGGCACCGGACGCGGCCATCGAGCGTGCCGTGCGCGAACATATCAAGCCGGTGCCCGGGATGCCAACAGAACTCCATGCAAAAATTGTCTTGCGGCCTGATAAATCCTGCCCCATGCTTGACGGTGCGAAGCTGTGCAGCATACAGAAACGTCTGGGGCCCGCCTGGCTGCCGCGTATTTGTAATGATTTTCCGCGCAACTATTTTTACGTTGGTGACCATCCTGAAGTGTTTGCCACCTTCGCTTGTCCGGAGGCCGCACGTCTCGGTTTGCTGGCTGCCGATGCTTTTGCACCCGCAGAGGTAGCGCTGCCGTTCCCGCCGGGGAAGCCGGTCCCATATCGCTGTGGCTTTAAGGGGACGCAAGACCAACACAGCGATCCTTTGCAACGGCATTTTGGGCGCATCCGTGATTTCTTTTGGGACACCCTGCGGATACGCGAGTATTCGTTGTCGCAGCGTCTGTTGCTGTTGGGTTTGCTGGCCAGGCGGCTCGGCGGCGTAGCGTTTTTGGACGACCCGTCGCGCCGCCAGATTGCAACGCAGGATCGCGCAATGCAGACCGCGTTGGTGGAATACGCAGGGGTGCTGGTCGATGGCTCTTTGCGCCAGTTGACGCCGTCGCGCTCGGCGCAAGAGCCTGAGTCGCAGCTGCGCGAAGCCCTGCTCAGGCAGTCGGTGCTGCAAGGCTTGACCGCGGTACGCATGTCCGCTTTTACGACCGCAAACCACCCCGGGTTTTTGCAATGCGTGGAGCAGGCTTTTAACGGCTTCGGCTTTGATTCTGAGGATGCGGTTGGTTCGGCGGCGCGCTTTGAAGCGGCGGAACGCGACTGGTTTGGTCCATATGATCGCGCACATCCGCACATTCTTGAAAATTTTCTGCTGAATGAAATCGGCGGTAGTTTTTTTCCGCTGGGAAAAGAATGGCACGGCATTGAGCGCGAATGGATGGCTATTATGGTTTTATACGCACTGGTGCGTTTTTATCTGATCGGACTTGCAGGTTTCTACCGCGAACAGTTTTCTGGTGAGCACTATGTAAGGCTGATCCAAAGCGTTTGTCGGGTGATCAGTCATAACGCCGGTTTCCTCAAACAGGTTCATCTCGAACTTGGCAAGCACGGAATGGATAATCTCGCCAGCATTGCGATACTCATCCGGGAGTAAGCTCAGGGCGGTGGCGCTGCAGGGGACTTTTGAGGGGGGGGCGAATCCGCCCGAAGGTCTCTTGAGCAGGGTATTTTTAACTTAACAATACCCGCGATTTTATGGCTTTTCTTCTTCTGTTTGACCGACGGGGAAGGTGTTGACGCCGACGAGTGTCAAGACATTAAAGAAGTGGCATTTATCCGCGTTAGTTCGCTCAAGGATGGCCTGTTCAGGCCGATCTATTACCCATATGAGCACTGTTACTTCATCCTCGCCCTACCTGTACGCCGCAAAAGCGCCCGTCGCAGCGACCCTCGACAATATAGGGATTGAAGATGCTTTGCGGGCGGTACGGTTACGCCCCAATGTCAAAGTCAATATCACTGACAGTGCTGCCAATATCAGAAGTTACCTTAGTGCTCTGAACGGTATCGCCAACAATATCGGATCGATTAACAAGGTTGAATCCGATCAGACGACAAACACCGTGTTTGCGCTGAGTGCAAGCCAGTACACCAGCTACAGCAAGGTTCTCGCCAAGCTTGATGCAGGTGATGTCTCATACAAAATTGCGGTGAGCGGCGTCAGTGCGGCAACAGCCAAGAGCTACTTTGATAACGATACCGTCAAAAACCGCTTTCAATCCATCTCGGTCACCGATCGCGCAGCCAGTATCGGTAGCAATCTCACTGGCCTCCAATCCATTCTGGATGGTGGCAAACTGGGCACGATCACCTTATCCGGTCCGGCCGCACCGATTGCAATGACCCGGGCCGGCTATGAACAAAATTCAGGGGTTTTGGAGAAGATTGGTTCTGCCTATACGGTGGCGATGACCGGCGCAACGGTCGCGCAGGCGGTTGGCTACACCAGTAACGCGCGGATTGGTTCCGTTGCGATCATCGACAACACGGGTGAGATTGAAAGCCATCTTGATGCGCTGCAGGGCCTGGGCGTGCGCCTAAAAACGATCACCGTCAATGATGCCGGCGTCAGCGCCGACGGAACCGCAGCCACCAACGGAAAGATTGACCTCACGGCGACGCAAATCAAGAGCGACGCGCTGGTCATCGGTAAGATATACAACAGTTATCAGCTTGCCGTGCATGGTGCATCGCTGGCGCAGTCAGCCGAGCTGAGGGCCAACAAAAAAGTGGTGTCGATTGATGTCGTCGATCGTGGCGCCAATATCGTTAACAGTCTGTCGATGCTCAATCGACTTGGCAGCCAGCTATCTTCGGTTACCGTTACCGATAGCGATAATCCACTCAAGATGAGTGATTCCCAACTGGTTAGCTATGACACGCTGTTGGGTAAATTCTCGGGTAATTACAGTTTTGATATCGCCGGCGGCAGTGCGTTACATGCACAGATGCTGCTGCAAGCTAATGGTGAATACTTTGGCGCGGCGGGTTCTCATGTGAACTCGATTGCCGTGTCGGATACCGCGGCGCACATTTCCAGCTGCTTTGATGGGTTGAACGGTCAGGCAAAGATCAGCAAGATCAAGGTTCTGGATTCGCTAAAGCCGATAGTCCTGAGTGCAAGCCAGCTGGCGGCGGCGGGTGAGGCGGGGGGCGACTCTGTGCTCAATAAGATGAGCGGTGGCTACAGTTTGAAGATCACGGAAGTTGCGGCGGCAGATGCGTCCGGACTGTCGGGGGCGTCGGGATTCAACTCACACATTACTGCAATATCAGTGGCGGATGATGCGGCCGCAATACGAGACCATCTGGAAGACCTCACAGGCCTCGGTGGCAAGCTTGAAAGCATCATCCAGAATGATCGCACCGCATCGCCGCCAATGCAGTTTGACCTGTCCTATACTGATTGGACGCGTAACAAACCGACATTGCAAAAAATCGTTGGGAGCTATAGTGCAACGCTTGCTGATGTTGGCGCCGGTATGGTGGCAGCAGTGGCGGCTGACAGCCATATCAGTGCGTTTTCAGTGTCGGATACCGGTGCTGCGATTACGAAGAATTTTAATGCGCTGATCAATGCCCAACCGCGGCTCAATGCGGTCACGCAAAACGATACCGCCGACCGCAAGGCGAGCAATGCTGACGAATCTAGTTTGACCATCACGGCGACGCAATATGTTGCAGGTGCGGCATTGTTGAATAAATTTACCGGAACCGGCGACGCGGCTTATGCACTGTCGGTTACCGGTATGAACGTCGATCAGGTGCTGGCCATCCAGGCCAGTGATCAGATTGTCTCCGCCACGGTTCTCGATACCAGCGGCAATATCGCGGCCTATCTCGACGATCTGCATGCGCAGGTAGATAGCGGTCTTGTCACCAGAATTACGCAGATGGGAACGGCGGCGAGTCTGGGTATCACG
>CAIWNB010000180.1 GCA_903913965.1 uncultured beta proteobacterium | reverse complement strand
CACCGGCCGGCCATGCGGCGCATTGCGCAATTCGGCGGCGGTGATAAAACGCAGGCGCTGCAGACGGCTGCGCAACAAGGCCAGCGGATGGCGCCCCAGCGTCAGACCGGTGCTGGCGTAATCGGCAATCAACGACTCACCCTCCGAGGGCGGCGCGAATGCCGGCAGCGGTTCCTGCAGCGCTGCCTTCTGCAGTAAAGCTGTAGTGCGCTCAATGCCGGCGACCTGCCAGTGCGCCTGCCGCCTGTTGCCGGCGAACGCATGCAGAGCACCAGCATCAGCCAGCAACTTGAGATCCTGACGATTAAGCGCGGCACGTTCAGCCAGATCAGCGGTTGACGCGAAGGCCTGCGACTGACGCGCCGCGACGATGCGCGCGGCGGCGGCGGCGGAAAGCCCGTTGATCATGCGCAGGCCGAGACGCACCGGGGGTGACGCGCAAGCAGTCGCATAAGCGGTACGGTGTGAGACCCGGGGGTTGAGTGCTAATTCTCGCGCTGGGTTTTTGATGGCGGGGTCAGCGATAGCCTCCTTCACGCCACCCGCTGCACCATTCGGCTCTCTCGCCTCACCGGCTTCCAGCGCGCAATCCCACACGCTGATCATGACATCGACCGCACGCACCTCAACGCCATGCCGGCGCGCGTCCTGCACGAGTTGCGAGGGCGCGTAAAAACCCATCGGCTGGCTGTTCAGCAAGGCGGCCAGAAACACTGCCGGTTCGTGACACTTGAGCCACGCCGAGACATACACCAGCAGAGCAAAGCTCGCCGCATGCGATTCAGGAAAGCCATATTCACCAAAGCCAAGTATCTGCCGGTAAATCTGCGTCGCAAACTCGTGTTGATAGCCACGCGCCAGCATACCGGACACCAGACGCTGTTCAAGATGTTCAAGCCCCCCCTTGCGGCGCCACGCCGCCATCGAGCGGCGCAACTGATCAGCCTCGCCGGCGGAGAAACCCGCCGCCACCACCGCCAGCTGCATGACCTGCTCCTGAAAAATTGGCACGCCCAGCGTGCGTTCAAGCACGCCGCGCACCGCTGCGCTCGGGTAGGTCACCGGCTCGCGGCGCTGTCGCCGCTGCAAATACGGATGCACCATGCCGCCCTGAATCGGCCCCGGTCGCACGATCGCCACCTCAATCACCAGATCATAGAATTTTTCCGGTTTGAGTCGCGGCAGCATGCTCATCTGCGCGCGCGATTCGATCTGGAAGACGCCGACGGTATCGGCACGCTGGATCATTTTGTAGACGGCGGCATCTTCCGCCGGCACATCAGTCATGCCGAAGGCGTGGCCGCGACGCTGCGCCACCAAATCAAACGCACGCCGGATCGCCGAGAGCATGCCGAGCGCTAGAACGTCGACCTTCAACAACCCCAACGCATCGAGGTCATCCTTGTCCCATTGAATCACCGAGCGCTCGGGCATCGCCGCGTTTTCCACCGGTACCAGGCGCGAGAGCAGGCCGCGCGCAAACACAAAGCCACCGGTGTGTTGCGAGAGATGCCGCGGAAAACCCGCCAGCGTGCGTGAGAGTTCGACCAGTTGCCAGACCTGCCGGCTCTCTGCGTTGAAGCCGAGCTCGGCCAGACGCTGCGGCAGACTCGCCTTGTCATCCCACCAGGCCATAGAACCGGTAATCCGTTCGAGCTGCGACGCCTCAAAGCCCAGCGCCTTGCCGGCGTCACGAATCGCACTCTTGCGACGATAGGTGATGACGGTGGCGGTGAGCGCGGCGCGATCCCGACCGTATTTGTTATAGAGGTACTGGATCACCTCTTCGCGCCGCTGGTGTTCGAAATCCACATCGATGTCCGGCGGCTCGTTGCGCTCACGGGAAATAAAGCGTTCG
This sequence comes from uncultured beta proteobacterium, assembly GCA_903913965.1. Lineage (GTDB taxonomy): Bacteria > Pseudomonadota > Gammaproteobacteria > Burkholderiales > SG8-41 > PALSA-1004. The sequence continues at coordinate 4,833 of CAIWNB010000180.1, read as the reverse complement.
AACAACACACTCATGCGCGCCGGGTCGACCTCGGTGATGCCGAGCGCATAACACACCGCCGAATTAGCGGCCGAGCCACGGCCCTGACACAGAATGCCGCGGCCGCGCGCAAACGCGACGATATCCTGCACGGTGAGAAAGTAGGGCTCGTAGCGCAGCTCTTCGATCAAGGCCAGCTCGCGCGCGATCAGCACACCGACCTGCGGCGGCGTGCCGCCCGGATAACGCCGCTGCAAGCCCTCCATCGTGAGTTCGGACAAATACGACGCCGCGGTGTGTCCCGCGGGCACCAGCTCTTCAGGATATTCATAGCGCAGACAGTCGAGCGAAAAGTCACAGCGCCCGGCAATGTGCAACGTTTCGGCGAGTAGCGCGGGCGGATACAGCTGGGCGAGGCGCATGCGCATGCGCAGATGGCGCTCGGCGTTCGGAAACAGCGCGTGCTGCGCGGCAGCCACCGGAACGCCAAGGCGTATCGCCGTCAGCGTATCCTGCAAGGGACGCCGCGAACGCAGATGCATATGCACGTCGCCCGCCGCCACCAGCGGCAGATGCGCCGCAGCGGCCAGCTGCTGCACATACAACAGGCGGCCGCGATCATCGGCGCCGCAGAGCAGTTCGGCGGCAATCCACAAACGCTCAGCGAAGATTTCGCGCAGGCGCTGCGCATGGGCGAGTTCACCGGCCCAGGCTTTTTCTGGTGCCGCGGTTGCGTAGGCAGCTGAAGGCTCGCGTATCGCGTGTCGCCCCCCTGTCTGCGGGCCTGCGGGTGCTACGCACGCAGTGTCATTGGCATCGTCATCAGACCAGGTCAGCGCTGGAATCTGTATCGCCAGGCAACCAATGGCGGAGGCGAGATCATCCCACTCAAGACGATAGTGTCCCTTGGCGCTGCGTCGCCGCGCCGTGGTGATAAGTTGCGACAGGTTGCCGTAGGCATTGCGGTCGGTGGCGAGCAAGACAATCTGCGGCCCGCCCTCCAGCCGGAACCCGGCGCCAATCAGCAGCTTGAGTTTGTGTTCCTTGGCCGCGACATGCGCACGCACCACGCCGGCAAGCGAACATTCATCGGTAATCGCCAGCGCCGCGTAACCAAGTGCGGCGGCCCGCGCGACCAACTCCTCCGGATGCGATGCGCCGCGCAGAAAGCTGAAATTGCTCACGCAATGCAGCTCGGCATAATCGGGAAGAACGGCGGACACCAGGTGAACCTCTGAAAATATTCTGCGGACGAGTCAAAAAGTCAGAGGCGTGGCTGGCGAGTTTTTGTGACGAAACGATGCAGGGTGTTCTGGCGTATCAGACAGGCGTGTGGATGACTGCGGTTACGGCGTCCAAACTCAACGCCCGCTCACCGATCAACCAAAGATCCCATGCAGATACCAGCCGCCGGGGCGGCGCCGTTCGCGATACACCCAGACGGTCGAACGCGCGGCGGTCTGCGCGACGAAATAATCGCGCTTCACATCACCGCCATCCCACCAGCCCGATTCGATGCGCTCGGGGCCGGCAACAATCGCCAGCGGTGCGTTGTCGCTGTACGGTTTCTCGGCGACCTGCTTGAGCGGACGCGGCTCGCGCAACAGCCACAAGGGGCGCGGACGCGGCGTAGTCTGTAACGGACGCGCACCGGGCGCGGCGCGCTGCCACGCGTGCTCGGGCCGGTGTTCGGCGCGCGGCGAGAGCGAGTGCACCGCTCCGCCACCCAAACGCGCGCTCAGCCGTTCGATCAACCGCTCCCAGTCGGCGGAACGGTCAGCCATTTCGGCAAACAGAGGCTTGTTCTCGCCGGCGAGTATGAGTATGTCGTCAGCGTGTATGGCGATTTGCACCACGGCTGCGGGCAACTTCTCGGCGGCGAGTCGCTCGCGCAGCACCGCGACGAAACGCTCGACGTCACGCGTCGGCGTCGCCAGGCCGATCTCCAATATGGTTGGTGCGATGTCTTCGTGCACCAGCGACAACTTGAAATGCTGGACGCTGCCGCAACGCGCCCCCAGATAACCGGCCATCTGCAGCAGCAAACGCCGCGCCGGCAGCAACAAGGCGCCGGCCTGCTCGACGGTGGCGCCGAGTTCGAGTTGCGAAGAAAACGTTTCGGCCGGCGCATAAAACTGGCGCGCTTCCGGGCGTGTGCCCAGCACCCGATCGAGCTGCTCAAAAAACTGCGGACCGAAACGTCGTGTCGCACCGTCACGCGGCAGCTTCAATGCAGCACCAACGGTTTTAACGCCGATGGCGGCCAGTGTTTCGCGGGTTTTGGCGTCGCAATCAAGGGCGCGCACCGGAAGATCAGCGATTTCTGCGGCGATGACGCGTTTGCAGCTAAGCACTTTTTCGCTGCCGGCACGCGCCAGCAACCATGCTGCGGCCACCGTCGGCGCACAAGCCACCGACAGCGTATAGCCCATCTCCGCAGCACCGCTGCGGATCATGGCCAGGATCGCTTTGATGCCACCAAAGAGTTTGAGACTGCCTTCGATCTCCAGCAGCAGACCCGAGGGCGGCTGTAATGAAACGCCCGGCGTGAATTGCAGCGCCCACGCCGCGAGTTGTTCGAGAGCCGCGGTCTCAACCGCCGGATCACGCGGACGATGCGCAAGCTCGGGGGCCAGCGCCGTTGCGGCGGCGAGACTCATGCCGTTGAGCACCCCGCGTTGCGCGGCGCGTTCGTTACAGGTGATGACACGCCCACCGTCGATGACGGCGTGCGCTTCAGTTGATGCCGAGGCCTGCGCAAACGCTTCGAGCGACAGACGCGGCAAATGCAGGGCGATCCATAACATGATGATTCCATCCGTTTGGGTTGATGTTGGGGTCAGTGTTGAAGAACGAGCGGTTGACGGGCGACGGCGGCGCCAGGGTGATGCTGCGACCAAGCACACCGCCGCGACGCTTGAGGATGCGAGCGGCGAGCACACCGCCCTGCGTATCGAGACGCAGCCGCAGTGCCGACGGTGTGGCCTCGGTGATGCAACGCAGCGGCCGAAACAGCACCGCCATCGTCGTGCCGCCCTCGGCGGCCAGTTGCAGACGGCGCAATTCAGCGTAAGCGATTTTTTCCGGCCAGGCGAGCACCGCGCCGCAGGTCTGTGAACGCAGCGTCTGCTCGAAAGCCCACAGCGTTTCGCGCGGCGAACGCGTGCGGATCACCAGCAGGCGCGAGAGATCAATACCGGCCGCTTGCAGCGCGGGGGCATAAGGCAGATAGGGCGGCGCAATCCACGCCAGCCAGCGCCCTTCGGCGGCAAGCTTCGCGAGGGCGTGACCGAGTATGCGCAATTCGCCGATGCCTTCATGCTGCGGCAGGATTTCAGTCAGCGCCGCCGTCGGCCAGCCGCCACCGGGCAGTTCGGCATCCAGCTCGGCATAACCGCTGGGCACACTCGGTGTGCTGACACGACCGAGTTCGGCGCCGCGCCAGACCGCCGGATGCGACAACACTGTGGCCAAGCCGCCCATCAGGCATGACCCGCGCGTATCACGCCCACACAGATGCCCTCGATCGCCAGCGCGTCGCGCCTGAGATCGAGCACGATCGGTTTGAACTCGGGGTTCTCGGCAATCAGCTCAACGTGGTGACCGCTTCTTTGAAAACGCTTGACGGTGACTTCATCGTGCAGCCGCGCCACCACGATCTGGCCGGCGCGCGCCTCCTGCGTTTTATGCACGGCGATGTAATCGCCATCGAGTATGGCGGCGTCGCGCATGCTCATGCCGCGCACCTTCAACAGATAATCAGCACGCGGCTTGAACATCGCCGGATCAACACGCACATGCGATTCGATATTTTCTTCGCTCATGATCGGACTGCCGGCGGCAACCCGGCCCACCAGCGGCAGCTCGTTCTGATAACCGGCGGCGTGGCGGTCAGGCGCCTTGACGCGGATGCCACGCGAAGCGCTGTCGGTGTGTTCAATCGCGCCCTTGCGTGCCAGCGCCAGCAGATGATTCCGCGCAGCAGTGGCGGAACGAAAGCCAAAGTTGGCGGCGATCTCGGCCTGCGTCGGCGGAAAGCCGTCGGCACGGATGCGTTCCTCGATATAACGCAGCAGTTGTTTCTGGCGGGAGGTCAGTTCTTCCATGGCTTTACCGTTCGCTCAGTGTTCGTTGGTGTTGATTGGCGCTCAACAACATCACAATCCAGTCATTACAAAAAATCTCCCTCGCCCTGGCTCCCGTGTGAACGGGATCGCGCGCCGTGGGGAGGGAAAAAACTCGTAAGATCGGCGCGATTTTTACTAGTGTCTTTAATAACACCAGTGTGATTATACACACTAAAAAAGGCGCGGCAACTGTTGCGTTAAGTGATTGATCTGGAAAGGATAGAATACTCTGGGTAGTGAGGCGGCGCCCGCCCGCCCCGCACCGCTCGAGGCAGTGACGCAACGCGCCGGGATAAAGGGCGCGACGCCGTTCATGCTTGAACTCATATTGGTTAAAGCCCGCAAAACCGTTAATTGACGACGAGTCGGGCATTCACTACAGTTCCCGCGGAAATAACCGCTTTCTCTGCAGTCGGGTTTCAATTCAACGGTCTATTGCGACGGTATTGCTGATGCTTGATTTCTCTTCACTCGCCAAAGCCGTCAAATCACTTGACGCGGCACTTGCGGCCGCCAGGACACGGCTTAACGATGAGTTTGTACGCGACGCTTCGATTCAGCGCGTTACCAGGCTTTCTGCGTGATGCAAAAAAACTGCATACCCAACTTCGCAAGTTCACGCAATGAAGAACAAACCGGCGACCGGCATTGAGTTGGCTCTGGCACCACGAGATCTTGCCTTGGTGCGCCGCCTGCTAAACCAACATGCACCACATCATCGCGCATT
>CAIWNB010000179.1 GCA_903913965.1 uncultured beta proteobacterium | reverse complement strand
GGATGCTTTAATAACTTTGGCCCATTTCGCGATATCGCTTTTGATGATCTGCGCGAACTGTTCCGGTGTGTTGCCGACCGCATCAGCGCCCTCTGCGGTCAAGCGTTCCTGCATTTCACGCGCATGCGCAATCTTGACGATAGCCGCATTCAGTCGTGCAATGATCTGCGGCGGCGTTGCTGCGGGGGCAAGCACGCCGAACCACGCCGTCGCCTCATAACCGGGCAAACCAGCCTCCGCAACCGTCGGCAAATCGGGCACACCGGCCGCGCGTTTAGCAGTCGTCACGGCCAGCGCTTTGAGTTTGCCGCTGCGCACATGGGGCAACGCCGGGGGGATATTCGGAATGGCCAGCGCGATCTGGCCGGCGATCACACCAATGACCGCCGCAGGCGATCCTTTAAATGGGATATGAACGATATTGATACCAGCCATCGTCTTGAACATCTCACCTGAGAGGTGAGCAGTCGATCCATTGCCGCCAGAACCGAAGGTCAATTCGCCGGGCTTGGCCTTTGCCAGTGCTATCAAATCCTTGACGTTGCGTACCGGCAGGGTCGGATGCACGATCAGAATATTCGGCGCCAACGCCACCAGCGTCACGGGTGCGAAATCCTTGACGGGATCGTAAGGGAGCTTCGCGTAAAGGCCGGGATTGACCGTATGAGCACCCGCATTGCTCATAATTAGCGTGTAGCCGTCGGGCGGCGCCTTGGCGGCCGCCTCGGAACCGATGATGCCACCGGCCCCCGGCTTGTCGTCAATCACAATCGCCTGCCCCAAGGCCTCGGTGAGTTTCTGGCCAATCGCACGCGCCATGATATCGGGACCACTGCCTGGCGCCGACGGTACGATCATGCGTATCGGCTTCGAAGGATAACTCGTGTCGCTTTGCGCATGGACTTCAGCAACGCCGAACGCCAGCGCAATACACAGCAGGGTTTTATTCACGCGCATAAGCGTAGCTTTCAAATCAATTATGGCCCGATGTTATCATGCAAAAAAATCAGGACATCCAATGCCATGAAGCTTGCACGCGTCGAACCGCTGGTCTTCAATGTATCAGCAAAGACCAACTGGTTTTTCATCCGCGTCACCAGTGAAAACGGACTCACGGGCGTTGGCGAAGCGTCGCTTAACGGCTTTGAAACTGCGCAACTGGCTTATGCACGCGATTTCTGCGCGACGCTGATTGGCAGGCCGGTTGCAGACCTCGTACCGCAGCTGCGTGTTTACGCCCATTCGCCTGGCGGCCTGATCGCCAGCTCCATCGTCAGTGCCGTTGAACAAGCGGTTACGGATTTACGTGCCAAAGACGCCGGCCTGCCAGTGCATATGCTGCTTGGCCAAGCACGGCGCAAATCGGTTCCGGTCTACGCAAATATCAACCGCGGTGCGCGCGACCGCACGCCCGCGGGCATTGCACAAGCGGCGCGCAATGCCGTCAATGCAGGCTTCGGTGGGGTAAAAATTGCGCCCTTCGATGGCGTCTGGTTTGGCGATGCAGATAGCACCGCACGTGATGCCAAAACAACGCTGGGAATTGACCGCATCTACGCCATACGCGAAGCGGTCGGACCCGAGATCAAGATCATGGTCGATTGCCACTGGCGATTTAATGAGGCTTCGACGCTCGACATCATGCGCCGACTGACGGACGCCCACCTGTACTGGCTGGAATGCCCGATTTCTGAAAATCCCGATCACTACGCGGCACTTGCGCATATCCACAATCAAACCGCTGCGGCCGGCTTGCAACTCGCCGGCGCCGAGCGTCAGATCGCCACGACGGGTTTCGCACCGTTTATTAAAGACAAGCTGCTCGATATCGTAATGCCCGACGTCAAATACGCCGGTGGTTACGACGAAATGCTGAAAATCGCAACGCTGTGCGAACAGCATGGCGTGGCGTTTTCACCGCACAACCCGACGGGTCCGATCTGCAATCTCGCCAGTATGCATCTGTGCATGGTCGCCCCCGCGTTTCTGATACTCGAACATCAATTGGCGGAGAGCCCGCTCTACTTTGATGTCGTCGGCGGCTACAAACCCAGACTGGTAGATGGCTGCTTTGAATTACCGGATACACCGGGGATTGGCGCCACACTTGACGATGAGGTCCTCGCAATGCATCCCTATCAAGCGCTCGCCGCGGGCGCCAATCTTGACCCGCGTTTGGGGTAATCGCTGGCAGGCTACTCGAAGCGGATGCCGGCATCCTTGATCAGTTTCGCCGTACGCGCGGTGTCATTTTTCATCGACACCGCGAATTCCTCCGGCGTATTGGCAACGACCTCGATGCCCAATTCACCGAGGCGTTGTTTGGTCTCTGCGCGATTGAGTGCTTTCACCAATTCTTGGTGAAGACGCGCCACGACGGCGGCGGGCGTTTTCGCTGGTGCCACCACGCCCTGCGGTGAAACCGATTCGTAGCCGGGCAATCCAGAGTCAGTCATCGTTACGACGCCGGGAAACAATGCCGAGGGCTTGAGCGAACAGACAGCGAGCGCTTTCAGGCGCTTTTGCTTGACGTAGTTCCACGCCGAGGCCGCCCCCGGGAACATGAACTCAACCTCTCCGCCCATCAGGCCGATCATGCCGGGGCCGGTGCCCTTGTAAGGCACGCGCACCACATTCACACCTGCCATCACCTTGAACTGTTCACCGGCAAGATGCGGTGTTGCGCCTATCGAACCCGCCGCATAGTTGATCTCACCGGGGCGCGCCTTCGCCAGCGCGATCAGTTCGCGCAGGGTTTTAACGGGCACCGATGGATGCACGACCAGCATGCTGGGCGAACTTACCGCCATGGTCAGCGCTGCGAAATCTGTTAATGGACTCCACCCGACCTTGCGAAACAAGGGCTGCAACCAGAGTGGACTGCCGTCGATCAACAGCGTGTAACCGTCCGGCGCGGCCTTGGCCACCAATTCGGTGGCCAACGATCCCCGGTTGTCGACAATAACCTGTTGCCCCAGACTTTCCGTCAATGCTGGCGTAATCATTCTTGCCAGCACATCCGAACCGCCGCCGGTGGCCGGCGTTACGATGCGGATGACTCGACTGGGAAACGTTTCCTGCGCTGAAACCAGCGTCGCTGTGCATCCGATCAAAGAAACTGTCAGAACCGTGGTTACAGGCAGAAAACGCATCAAGATCTCCTAAAACTGGTCGGCCGGATATTCCTCTTCCGGTTGACGCACGATCGGTGCCGAACCGCCGCTGACGAACATTTCCTGTCCGGTGGTGTAGGTCGCCAGATCACTGGCAAGAAACAAGCAAGCGTTGGCCACTTCCTGCGATTGTCCCTGACGCCCCATCGCAACGCGGGTCATGCGTGCGGCAAAACCATTTTCCACTCCCGGATACCATTCCGGATGCGGGCGCTGCGTATCAATGGTACCCGGCACCACAATATTCACCGTCACCCCAAACTGCGCCACTTCGTTGGCCAGTGCGCGCGTCAGTCCGACCAGCCCCATCTTGCTACTGACGCCATGGGCGCGGCGCGGCTTGCCGTTATAGCCATCGCTGCCGCCCATATTAATGATACGACCCCACTTTTTACGCACCATTGCCGGCAACACCGCCTGGCTCAGAAAAAACGGGGCGCGCAGGTTCACTGACAGCACGCGATCCCATTCCTCAAGTGATATCTGGGAGATTTTCGAATGCGGTCGCACCGCGGCGTTGTTGATCAGGATATCAATGTCACCGAACTCCGCCGCGACCTTTTTTACCGCCGCCTGACATTGCGCAACATCGGCGAGATCCGCCTGACACAGACCCGCGCGACCACCGGCGGCGATGACTTCATCTACCACGCCCTGCGCGGTCTTCGCATCTTCGTTATACATGATCACTGGCAGCGCACCGGCACCGGCGAGGGTCAGCGCCACGGCGCGACCGATATTGCGGCCGCCGCCGGTGATCAGTGCCACACGTCCGGCAACGCCACAGGATTTCTCATCAAATCGGGGCAAATTATTACTCATCATTCAGACCTTTCATTGCGCACGAGCCGCGCGCCAGATTCTTTGCTCAATGTTAGTTCGCCGCACACGCTGCGCCAGCGCAGGGCTGGCTATCAACCTGCCGCGACTGCGTGCAAGGCCGGCGTACGCTCAGCCCAATCGGGTACCGCAATTTCACGCATCACCACCTCGGGACGGCGCAAATAATCCACCAAGACACGCGGCCCCGGCGCGGTTTCTGCCGGGCCTATGCCCAGACCGAGCAGCCGCGCATGGGCGACAATCGCCGCACCAAACGCTACGCGCGCTGATTCATAGTGCGCCAGCGCCTGCTCAAGATGGTCGTTATGCGCCAACATGGCGTCGGTCAAGGCGGCCGCGTCACCGGCGGCCTTGGTCACACCGAGTCCGACATGCGGACGCGCGACAAACGCGGCATCGCCGAGAATGGCGACGCGGCCGAATACCAGGCGCGTCGACTCCAGGTCATAAATCGGCTGGAAAAAAGGTTCGGGCGCCTTGCGCAACACCTCGACAAACTGTGGTGCCAGCAGGCGTTCGGCGTCGGCGTACATCGCCGCAATAACCTCCGGCCGGATGCGATCGGGCGGAATGTTGTTCTCGTAACGGCGGCCGCTTACGTCCGTAAACAAATCAGCCAGTTCAGACTGCGTGGGAACTGGCCGATACCAGACGAAGTTATAGCGCCGCTGTCCGGGCTGGGTGGTGTAGTCGCGACCAGCGACCAGATAAGTCAGCAACATTTCACCCGGTGGCAGGCCGAAGGCCATCCGGTCAGCGAGCGCCGTTTGCGTCTCCGCACTCAGTGCGCCTTCATCAACCAGTCCACGCCAGGCGACATAGCCGACGTATTGCGGACGCGTCATCGGTGCCACCTGTGCCCGTACAACCGATCGGATGCCGTCTGCGCCGATCAGCAGGTCACCGCGCGCACTCGAACCGTCTGAAAAATAAGCAGTCACGCCAGCGGCATCCTGCTCCAGCCGCTCAAACGACCGGCTGTAGTGATAAAAGCCGGCCGGAAACACGTCCTTCAACAACCGATAAAGCCGCCCCCACGCCGTCAAGGTCTGGTGCAGCGGCATCCCGGCAATGATGCGCCCGGCGACATCGAGTGTGGCCCGCGAGGTGGTGTCACAGCCTATGGTCTCGTCGACCACCGCACCAGCGCGGCGGACGGCGGCAAACAGTTCATCATGGGTGACGATACCAGCGCCACGATCTGCCAGTGCTTCGCCGACGCGTTCGAAGATTTCAACCGACCAGCCCGCCTTCATCAGCAAGGTCGCCGCGAACAAACCGCCGAACGACCCACCGATGACGAGGGCTTTGCGTTGCTTGCCCATCACGGGCCGGCTCAGGCCGCAGCGGCTTCGTCGCCAGGATAATTCAGTTCGATGACAACACCGCTCGGGTCATCAAGGAAAATTTGAAACAGGTTGAGGCTGGGAACGTTGCGCTCACGAAACGGCACCTTGATAGCGGCAAAATGTTTGGCCATGCCTTTTGCGTCGGTGCCGACAAAAGCAATGTGATCGAAGGTGCCGGTGCCGTTTTTCATGTCTTCAATGCTACGGTCGCCCAGATACTCCTTCAACCCCTCGGGATTGTTTGGATCGATACCGATGATGTGCACCATCGCGTTGTCATAGGAATCATGGCTGCCGTTATAAAGCCACAAGCCGGGAAAATTGAACGGCGGGCGCGGGCCAACGGTGAACCCCAGCACCTCGGTGTAAAACTTGCGGGTCGCCTCAAGGTCGAGAGTACGAATCGAATAATGGCTAATCTTGGATAACGGCATAACGGTCTCCGGAAATGGTCATGGTGCGAGGGGTCGATTATAAAACAGTTGGCAACCGCTTCTGTGTTGGTGGCAGCGCAGAGGCGCCGCTTGAACAGCACGCCAGCACCGAGGCCACGACGGGCAAACGGTGCTGGCGGCTTTGTTTGCAGCTCAGCGTTTGATCTTCAGCAGCTTGGCCGAGGTGCCGCCCATGATCTTGTCTTTATCGGCGCGGGTCAGGCGCGGTACGCTTTCGATCAGTTTGACCGGGTTTTCCTCGCCCATGTCATACGGGTAGTCGGTACCGAGGAGCACATGATCAACACCCCATTTGTCGATCGAGTGGCGCAGCATCTGTTTGTCGAAAGTAATGGTGTCGAAATAAAACTTCTTCAGGTAACTGGTCGGCGCCTTCTTGATCACGGTGTGGCAATCGCGGCGCGCGCGGTGCGCATGATCCATGCGCGCCCAATAGTGGGCGAGAAAACCGCCGGAGTGCGGCAGCACGATCTTGAGTTTCGGGAAACGCTCCATCACGCCATCGAAAATCAGGTGACTGACAGCGACCGTGGTTTCCAGCGGATTACCGATCACGTTGTTGAAGTAATGATCGATAAAGCGGTTGCCGTTGGTGTATCCCAGCGGGTGCATGAAGATGACGATATCGAGCTCCTGCGCCTTGGCAAAGAACTTGTCAAGGCCAAGACTCGGATCGGTCAAATCTTTGCCATTGACGTTGGGCAGGATTTCCACGCCGCGCATGCCGAGTTTCTTCACGCAGCGTTCGAGTTCGCGCGCCGCCATCGTCGCATTCTGCAAGGGCACCGTGCCCATCGCCACAAAGCGGTCCGGCCAGGTCGCGGCGATTTCCGCCAGTCGCTCATTGGCTTCGCGTGCAAGTTCAAGTCCATATGCCGGTTCGGCCCAGTAATAACACTGGTTGGGGGCCGGGCAGATCGCCTGGATATCGACGCCCATGCGATCCATGTCTTTCAAGCGCACTTCGATCGTCGACAGCTTGGGGCCGCGATCCTGCACCTGTTTGACGTTCACCTCTTTGGTCAGCGCATTGGCGAACTGGCTGGCCGGCTCATATTGGGCCGGGTTCAACGGCGCAACCTTGGCCGCCAGTACGGGATTTTGATAATGGCAGTGAATATCAACACGCAGGCTGCGGCCTTTGCGATCACGCACAATTTTGGTCGAGGCGCGGCCTGCCGCCATCGCGCTGCTGTGGCGGTGTGCCGGGTCGTTACAGTCCTGCGGGTTGCACGTAAACATCATGATGCTTGGTCCTTTCGGTTCAGATAAATTCAAAATACCCCGAGGTGCTGGGTCAGCAGCGCCTCGTTGTTACGAACTTGCTCAACGCCGCCCGTAAACACCACGCGACCGGTGTTGAGCATCACGACGTCGTCGGCCAGGTCCAGCGCCAGCTTCAGGTTTTGTTCGACCAGCACGATCGACTGTCCAGCCGCCTTCAAACGCGCGATTGTACGCCCGACTTCGGCCACAATCAGCGGCGCCAAGCCTTCCGAGGGTTCATCCATTAACAACACGCGCGGGTTCCCCATCAGCGCGCGCGCAATCGCCAGCATCTGTTGCTCGCCCCCTGAAAGTGAACCGGCTTGCTGATGCAGCCGTTCACGCAGGCGCGGGAAGAGGTCGCAAACGCGATCCAGCGTCCACGGCGTGGCCACACCTGCACGCGACTGTCGTGCGACCTCGAGATTTTCGCGCACGCTCAGGCTGGCGAACACACGGCGGCCCTGCGGCACGAAGCCGATGCCTTTACGCGAAATCGCTTCCGGCGCCAGCCGAGTGATCGGCTCGCCAAACAAACGGATTTCACCTTCACGCGGCGGCAAAAAGCCAACGATTGAACTCATACAGGTGGTTTTGCCGGCACCATTGCGTCCCAGCAAAGCCAGCACGCGCCCGCTATTCAAGGTAAACGAGACCTCATGCAGCACGTGGCTATCGCCATAGAGCGCATTGATTCCTGACACCGCCAGCGCCGCCTGCTCAATCGCCAAGATAAACCTCGCGCGTCTTTGGATGCGCCACTACCTCGGCGCGGGTGCCCTCAACAATCACGCTGCCGTAGTGGAGGACGGTGATGCGTTCGGCCAGATCGAGCGCGAGATCCATATCGTGTTCGATCATGATTAAGGTAGTCTCCCGCGGAATAGCGGCAATCAATGCGCCGACCGCAGCGCGCTCTTCACGCGATAACCCGGCGAAGGGTTCGTCGAGCAGCAGCACCTTCGGCTTCTGCGCCAGCGCCATGGCGATCTCAACCCGGCGCTTCTCCCCATAAGACACCTCGCCAAGACGGCGCCCTGCGAGATGCTCGAGGCCAACGCGCGCGAGAACGCCGCGCGCGTCTTCGTACAAATGGCCATAACCACTCAACGCGGCAAACATATTCCAGCGCGCCGCACTTAGCCCCAGCAGCGACAGCGCTACGTTGTGTTCCAGGGTAGCGGAGGAAAACAGCGTGATGATCTGATAAGTGCGCGCCAGCCCGCGATGCGCGCGCTGATGCGGGCGCAAACCCTGCACCTCTTCACCGAACATTTTGATGGTGCCGGCGTCGCGTTTGAGGTCCCCGGTGATCAGATTAAACAACGTTGTTTTGCCGGCACCGTTCGGTCCGATGATCAGGCGCCGCTCGCCGGGCATCACTTCCAGCGACACGTCATTGGTTGCCGGCAATCCACCGAAGGATTTTTTTAAGCCCTTTAGTTGCAATGCCGCGGTCATTGCCGTCTCCAGCGCGCCCACAGGCGTTTGATGCCGGGTACCAGCCCGTCGGGCATAAACACAACAATCAGCACAAAGACGAAGCCGAGCAGCATGTTCCAGCGCTCGACATAAGCCGACACATAATTCTTCAGGAGCAGGATGATGGCAGCGCCGATCGCAGGTCCGGCCAGCGTGCCG
>CAIWNB010000178.1 GCA_903913965.1 uncultured beta proteobacterium | reverse complement strand
CGCTCAAGGTGTCACGCGTGCGCGAACAGCTTGGCGGTTTGGGCCTGGAGCCGGTCGGCAGTGCGCCGGCAGCGTTCAAGACTTTTGTCGCCGGCTCGATCCGCCGTTTCGGCGAACTGACCAGGATCGCCGGTCTCGAAGCCGAATAGGGTTCAGCGCGTCGCGGGGGCGACGTAATCAATGCTGACGCCTTCGACCAGACGCGGCACGGTGGCGGCAAACGATGGCCGCTGTGCCAGCCGCGCGGCCAGTGCGACGAGCGATGGATGATGGCTGCGCCAATCCAGATCAGTGATGCGAAAGTCGAGACAGCCGAGTGCACAACCCGTTGCAATGTCGGCGAGGCTGAGACTGTTGCCGTGGCAGTAGTCGCGTTCGCCGAGCATGGTCGTCATCACGTTCAGTGCGCGTTCGATGCTGCGGCGCTGATCTAACATCCAGTCTGCGCTTTGCAGCGGCAGGGGGCGCCGCAGATGAACGACGATTTCCACCGCGGCATCCAACAAGCCGTCGGCAAGGGCCTCCCAATGTTTAACCCGCAGGCGTTGACGCGGATCGTCCGGGATCAGGCGGCTGACGGGACTGGCGGCATCCAGATAATCGACGATTACGCGGGAATCAAACAGCGTGCTACCGTCGTCGAGCACCAATACCGGTATTTTGCCCAGCGGGTTGAAATCGCTGACATGCGAGGCCGGGTTACCGGGGCTGTCGATCACGAATTCGTAATCGAGACGCTTCTCCGCCAGCACGATGCGTACTTTGCGGCAGAACGGGCTGGCTGGCGTGGCAATCAGTTTCATTATTCGGTGCCAATGGGAGAGAGGAAAATTTTAACATTGCCGCCGCACCAACCAGGCGGATCGCGGCTTGACACCGTGATACCTGCGTGTGAGCATCGCCCGCATGAAACCGGCGGTGTAGTCATGAACAGAACAAGGGGAGCGATCGAACAATGAACAAACCCAATATTGGAATTTTTGTCGTGCTGGCAGTACTGGTGCTGTTGCCCGGCAGCGTCATGGCGCAGGCGCCGGAGAAGACCAAAATTACCATCGCCGTCGGTGGCAAGAACCTCTTCTATTATTTGCCGCTGACGATTGCCGAGCGGCGCGGGTTTTTCAAAGAAGAAGGTTTGAACGTTGAGATCGTTGACTTCCCCGGCGGCGCGCGCGCACTACAGGCGATGGTCGGCGGCAGCGCGGACATTGTGTCCGGCGCGTATGAACACACCATTAACATGCAGGCCAAGGGTATCAAGATCGTTGGCATCGCCCTGCAGGGCCGCTATTCCGGCATCGTGCTCGGCGTGCATAAAAACCGTGCCGCGCAATACAAATCGCCGAAGGATTTGAAGGGCTGGAAGATCGGCGTGACCGCGCCGGGTTCGAGCACCAATATGATGGTGAGCAGCCTGCTGGCCAAGGACGGGCTCAAGCCGGATGCAGTGTCTATTATCGGCGTGGGGGCCACTGCCGGTGCGGTGGCGGCGCTGCGCAAGGGCGAACTCGATGCGATGTCGAATCTTGATCCGGTGATCTCGCGGCTCGAAGCCTCGGGCGACATGATCACCGTGGTTGATACGCGCACCGCCAAGGGCATGAAGGAAGTCTACGGCGGCGCTTATCACGCCGGATGTATTTATGCGCCGGCCGATTGGTTGAAGAAGAACCCCAATACCGCGCAGGCGGTGGTCAATGCAATGGTGCGTGCCGTGCGCTGGTTGCAGACCGCGCGTGCCGACGAGGTGGTGGCTACCGTGCCGCCCGAGTACTACGGCGACGATCCAACGCTCTACAAGGTGGCGCTGTTGAAGAACACCGAGGGTTTCTCGCAGGATGGTCTGTTCACCGCGGAGGGGGCGAAGAACGTCTTCAACGTCTTGAACTCATTTGAACCGTCGGTGCAGGCGGCCAAGATTGATCTGAGCAAAACCTACGACAACAGCTTTGCACAAAAAGCGCTGAAGAAAATCCGCTACTAGCAAAGGTGTCGCGCCCGATGTGCGCGCGGTCGGCGGGCACGCCGGCGCCTTTGCAAATGACTACGGTGGCCGCAGCCCATGCCGATGAATAAT
Organism: uncultured beta proteobacterium; assembly: GCA_903913965.1. Lineage (GTDB taxonomy): Bacteria > Pseudomonadota > Gammaproteobacteria > Burkholderiales > SG8-41 > PALSA-1004. The sequence continues at coordinate 7,012 of CAIWNB010000178.1, read as the reverse complement.
GAGATAGCGCTTGCGCTGGAAAATATCGCGGTGACATTCTCCGCGCGCGGCGCGGCAACGCAGGCGTATACCGCGGTGGGTGATACCACGCTAAGGGTTGCCGGCGGTGAGTTTGTGTCGGTGGTCGGCCCCACCGGCTGCGGTAAATCAACCTTGCTCAATATCGCTGCCGGTTTGCTCGAGCCGTCGGCCGGTCAGGTGCAGGTGCTCGGCGCGCCGCTCTGCGGCCTTAACCCGCATGCCGGCTATATGTTCCAGGCCGAGGCCCTGCTGCCCTGGCTGTCCGCACAGGCCAATGTTGAATTGGGTCTGCGCTATCGCGGCGTTGAACCCGTCGAGCGTGCGCAACGCGCCCGCGACTGGTTGCATCGTGTCGGTCTTGCCGCGCACGGCGACCGCTATCCGCACCAACTCTCGGGCGGCATGAAAAAACGCGTGGCGCTGGCGCAGATGCTGATCCTCGATCCGAAAATCCTGCTGATGGATGAACCGTTCTCCGCGCTTGATATTCAGACGCGGCAGTTGATGGAGAATGAACTGCTGGAGTTATGGTCGGCTGACCGCAAGTCGGTGGTGTTCATCACGCACGATCTGGAGGAAGCGATCGCCTTGTCGGATCGCGTGGTGGTGCTGTCGGCGGGGCCGGCCACGCATCCGATCGGTGAATTCACGATCGACCTGCCGCGGCCGCGTGACGTCAACGAGATACGCCTGACGCCGCGCTTTGTCGAACTCCATACGCAAATCTGGCATGCCATGAAGGACGAAGTCCTCAAAGGCTATGCGCAAAGCCGGCAGGCATGATGATGGCGTTGATAAACGGAGTCCGTTATGGCGGTTGACCGCAAGCGCGAGACACGCATGACGCGCGGCCGCATGGCGCTGTATCACACGCTGCTGCTGGGTGTGTTGTTCCTGGCCTGGCATCTGCTGACCAATCCGTTGCTGGTGCCCGAGGAGTTTGCGCGGAATACCGCGTTTTTCTTCGGCAAGCCCTTGCTGGTGCTGGAGCGGATCTGGGATTGGTTTGCCGGTGGCAAGATTTACGAACATCTGCTGGTGACCTTGATCGAGACCCTGCTGGCCTTTGGTATCGGCACCGCACTGGGTCTGGGGGTTGGTCTTTGGCTGGCGCTCTCGCCGCTGGCCTCCGCGCTGGCCGATCCTTACATCAAGGCGATGAATGCAATGCCGCGCGTGATTCTCGCGCCGATCTTTGCCGTCTGGTTCGGGCTTGGTATTTTGTCCAAAGTGGCGCTTGGCATCACGCTGGTGTTTTTCATCGTCTTCTTTAATGTGTATCAGGGCGTGCGTGAAGTGAGCCCGGTGGTGTTGAATAATGCGCGCATGCTGGGCGCGAGCGGCGGCCAGTTATTGCGTACCGTTTATGTGCCCTCGGCCATGTCGTGGGTTTTTTCCAGTCTGCATACCTCGGTGGGCATGGCGTTTGTCGGCGCGGTGGTCGGTGAATATCTGGGGTCGGCGCGCGGCGTCGGCTATTTGATTTTGCAGGCCGAGGGCGCGTTCGATATCAATACGGTGTTTGCCGGCATTTTTGTGCTGACCGCTTTTGCGCTGGTGCTGGACGCGCTTGTGAGCACTATGGAGAAACGACTGCTGGTGTGGCGTCCGGCGCAGGGCGAAACCGATTTGTTGTAGCTGCGGCCGGTAATGTTTTAACAACGCCTGAATCTGCGCAGTGCAGGCGGGGAGTCACCGCCCGTGCCTGACGTTCTATCGGGGCCTTAGCGCAATACCGTTTGCAACCACGCGCTGATGTCGCCGATCTCTTCAAGGCACACCGAGTGCTGCATCGGATATTCATGCCAGTCGACTGCATAACCGGCAGCGGACAGGGTCTGGCGCGAGGTTTCCGCCATCGCTATCGGAATGACCTGGTCATCGCTGCCGTGTGCGTAGAACAGCGCGATATCGCGATTGGCTGGGGCCGCTTCTGCCGGCAGGGTATGCGGCGCGGGTAAATAGGTCGACAGCGCCATGATGCCTGCGAGCGGTGCGGCATGACGCAGGCCGGTGTGCAGGGCGATCGCACCACCCTGCGAAAAGCCGGCAATCACAATCTTGTTTGCACGGATGCCGCGGGCGACTTCGCGCGCGATGAGTTTTTCGATTTCCGCCTGCGAGGCGCGCACGCCCTTCTCATCAGCCTGACGGCTTTTGCCTTCAAGGTCGCCATAGCTGATGTCATACCAGGCGCGCATCACATAGCCGTTGTTGATCGTCACCGGGATCATCGGCGCATGCGGAAACACAAAGCGGATGGCCGGCGCGCTGCCCAGACGCAGTTCGGGCACCATGGGCGCGAAGTCATTGCCGTCGGCGCCAAGGCCGTGCATCCAGATCACGGTCGCAGTCGGGTTCGGTGCGGTTTCTATTTCGATGGTTTCGAGATATTCACTCATGATTCATTCATCCTGTTGCACGGAGCGCACAGCGTTCACAGAAAAAAATTAAAAACCCGGTCAGACTCCCGCTGTGCTCTTTGAGCCCGCTGTATCCGGCGTCTAGGTTTTAGGTTTAATTGCCGATTTCGGCCGGAATGCCTTGACGACGCTTTCGTTGGTTTCGATATACGGGCCGCCGATCAGGTCAACGCAGTAGGGCACGGCGGCAAATACGCCGTCGAGGGTTTCCTTGATCGCCTTCGGCTGGCCGGGGAGGTTCAGAATGAGTGCCTGCTTGCGCACCACGCCGACCTGCCGCGAGAGGATCGCCGTCGGCACATATTTCAAGCTGACCTGGCGCATTTGTTCGCCAAAGCCCGGCATCACCTTGTCGGCCACTGCGAGGGTCGCCTCGGGGGTGACATCGCGCAGCGCCGGGCCGGTGCCACCGGTGGTCAGCACCAGATGACAATGTTCGTCATCAACCAGTGCCTTGAGGGTTTGCTCGATCACCGCCTGTTCATCAGGGATCAGGCGGGTGACCATTTTCCAGGGGGAGGTGAGGGCGGCGCCAAACCATTCCTGCAGGGCGGGCAGGCCCTTGTCTTCATAGACGCCGCTGGAGGCGCGGTCGCTAATGGAGACGAGACCAATCAGGAGTTCGTTATGCATAGTCTGTGATGGAGTCGGAGGTGTGTTGAGGTCAGTTAACCTGTGTATGGATGGAGGCCATCACTCGGTTTCGTTGTGCGGCGATCCGTCGTCGGAATCCACGCCGGTGTTGTCGATGATGCCGCGCAGCGCGCGAAACAGTTCGCGATATTTCTTCGGCGGACGTGCGTTCTCACGGTCGCGCCGCACGCTTGAGATCAGCGAGCGCAAGCGTTGCAGATCGCCCTGCGGGTATTCGTCGGCAAACAGCGTCAGCGCGTCGTCTTCGACGAGCAGGCGTTCGCGCCAGCCTTCGACCTGATGTTGCAGGGTGGTTGATTCGAGCGCGATGCCGCGCAGCATGTCGAGGCGGGCGCGAATCGGCGCCGGTTCGATTTCACGCATGAGCTTGCCGATGAATTGCATCTGCCGGCGGCGGCCTTCGAAATTACGGATGCGCTGTGCCTCGGCAATCGCCGCCACCAGGCGCTCGGGCAGGTTGAATTGCGCGAGCTGGCTGGCGCTTAGTTCGACCAGCTCGGTACCCAGATCTTGCAGGGCGTGCACGTCGCGCTTGCGCTGCGATTTGCTAGGGCGGTCGTATTGGTTTTCGGTGTCATTCATTCTGCGGTCACTGGTGGCAAGGCTGGTATCATAACGGCTTTTTTACGGGCACCGTCGATGACGACTGAAATCAAGGCACGACCGGCCGGTGCGGCACTGGCGCACGAAGAGTCGCAGTTGCGTGAAATCGCCGCCGACGTACTCCAATACGCGCGCGCCCAGGGTGCGAGTGCTGCCGAGGCCGAGGTTTCGGAGGGCGTTGGGCAGACGGTGACGGTGCGTTGCGGCGAGGTCGAGACGATCGAATACAACCGCGACAAGGGCATTGGCGTTTCGGTGTATTTCGGCAAGCGTCGCGGTCACGCCAGCACCTCGGATTTTTCGCCGCAGGCGGTACGCGCCACGGTCGATGCGGCCGTCTCCATTGCGCGTTTTACCGCCAGTGATGATTACGCCGGCCTGGCTGATGAGGCGCTGCTCGCGCGCGAGATTCCCGATCTTGATCTGTTCCATCCGTGGAGCCTGGTGGTGGAAGACGCCATTGAAATGGCGCAGACCTGCGAGAGCGCGGCTTTTGAAGTCAGCAAAAAAATTGATAATTCCGAAGGCGCGACAGTGTCCTCGCAGCACTCGCATTTTGCCTACGGTAATTCGAACGGATTTCTCTCCGGCTATCCGAGTTCGCGGCATTGGATCAGTTGCGCGGTGATTGCCGGCAAGGGTGACGCCATGCAGCGCGACGACTGGTACAGCTCGGCGCGCGATGCCTCACGGCTGGATGCGCCGGCGTTGATCGGCCGCACTGCGGGTGAGCGCGCGGTGCGCCGTCTTGGCGCCAAAAAGATTTCCACCATGCAGGTGCCGGTGTTGTTTGAAGCGCCGGTGGCGGCCTCCCTGATCGGTCATTTTGTCTCGGCGGTCAGCGGCGGCAGCCTGTATCGCAAATCGTCGTTTCTGCTCGACAGCCTGGGCAAGGAAATTTTCGCGCCCTGGATCCGTATTACCGAGGACCCGCATATTCGCGGCGCGATGGCCAGCGGCCCCTTCGATGAAGATGGTGTGGCCACCAAGCAGCGCAGCGTGGTCGAGGGTGGCGTGGTGCAGGGCTATTTTCTTGGCAGTTATTCAGCGCGCAAACTCGGCATGCAGACCACTGGCAATGCCGGTGGTTGTCATAATCTTTTATTGGCCGACAGCGGCGAGGACTTCGCCGCGCTGTTACGCAAGATGGGGCGTGGTTTGCTGGTGACCGAGCTGATGGGGCAGGGCATCAACATGGTGACCGGCGATTATTCGCGCGGCGCGGCCGGCTTCTGGGTGGAGAACGGCGAGATTACCCATGCCGTTGAAGAGATCACCATCGCCGGCAATCTGAAGGATATTTTTCGCGGCATCATCGGTGCCGGCACCGATGTGCTGAGCCGTGGTTCGAAACACTGCGGTTCGATTTTGATCGACCGCATGACCATCGCCGGCGAATAGACCGGTGTTTTTGCAGCGGGGCGTATATACGCTCGAAACACTTCAATGGAGGGGACGATGAAAAGACGTGCATTCCTGAAACAAGCTGCGGCAGGCGTGGCAGCAGGGGCGGTAGCGGCGCCGGCGATTGCGCAATCGCAGCCGGCGATCCAATGGCGTCTGGCCTCGAGTTTTCCGAAAAGTCTCGACACGATTTACGGCGCCGCCGAGGTTTTTTCCAAGCGCCTCGCCGAAATGACCGATAATAAATTTCAGGTTCGCGTTTTTGCCGCTGGTGAGCTTGTGCCCGGCTTGCAGGTGCTCGATGCCGTGCAAAACAGCACCGTGGAAATGGGGCACACCGCACCGTACTACTACGTTGGCAAGGATCCCGCATTTGCGATCGGTACCTGCCTGCCCTTCGGTTTCAACGCCCGTCAGCATATTGCCTGGAAATTGTACGGCGGCGGTAATGAAGCCATGGCTTTGCTCTACAAGGATTACGGGGTGCATCATTTCGCCTGTGGCAACACCGGCGTGCAAATGGGCGGGTGGTTTCGCAAGGAGATCAAGACCGTTGCCGACCTCAAGGGTCTGAAAATGCGTATCGGCGGTCTCGCCGGCCAGGTGTTGGCCAAGCTCGGTGTGGTTGGGCAACAGATCGCCGGTGGCGACATTTATCCGGCCCTGGAGCGTGGCACCATCGATGCCGCCGAATGGGTCGGCCCGTATGATGACGAAAAACTCGGCTTCAACAAGGTTGCCAAGTTTTACTATTACCCCGGCTGGTGGGAGGGTGGTCCCGAGCTGTCGCTGTTCATCAACGAGAAAAAATGGGCGGAATTGCCCAAGCATTATCAGGCCGCGGTTGAGGCCGCTGCGGCGGATGCGAATATGCATACCTTGGCGCGTTACGATGCGAAGAACCCCGAGGCGCTGATGCGGCTGGTCAAGGGTGGCACCCAGTTGAGGCCCTTTCCGCGACCGGTCATGGAGGCCTGTGAAGCGGCCGCATTCCAGCTCTATGATGAGTTGTCTGAAAAGAGTCCCCACTGGAAACGCATTTATCCGGGCTGGAAGAAATTCCGTGACGATCAATATCTATGGTTCCGTGTCGCCGAATACGGTTTTGATTCCTTTGCCTATACGCCGCGCAAGAAATAGATTGTTCCTGCGCAATAAAAAACCCCGCCATGGCGGGGTTTTTTATTGGCACGGTGAGAGATCACTTGCTGTTGCGGATGGCTTTTTCGAGGTCCGCCGCGGCGCGATCCTCTTCGGTTTGATCGGTGGCGGCTTTTTCTGCTTCCGTAGCGTTCGCTGCCGCTGGTGGTGACGCTGGAGTTTCAATGGCCGGGGGGGCGACTGCCGGCCCCTTGTCGATAAAACTGGTCACCAGTTGCGGGAAGGCGATGACGATACTGACGAGGATGAGTTGCAATACCACCCAGGGGATCGCGCCCCAGTAAATGTCAGAACTTTTCACTTCTTTCGGTGCGATACCGCGCAGGTAGAACAGCGCAAAGCCGAACGGGGGGTGCATGAACGAAGTCTGCAGATTGGCGCCCAGTAACACGCCGAACCAGATCAGATCGATGCCGAGTTTCTCGGCCACTGGTGCGAGTAGCGGAATGATAATGAAGGCGATCTCGAAATAATCGAGGAAGAAGGCGAGAAAGAAGACGAACAGGTTGACGAAAATCAGGAAGCCCACCACGCCGCCCGGCAGTGATGTGAGTAGATGCTCGATCCACAGATCGCCGTCGACGCCGCGGAACACCAGGCCGAAAACCGTCGAGCCGACGAGGATGAAGATCACCATCGTGCTGATGCGCATGGTCGACTGGCTCGCTTCCCAAATCAGCCCGCGCAGCTTGGCAATGAATACGGCCTCCAGCAACACCACGACCAGACCGGTGTAGAGCACGGCG
>CAIWNB010000177.1 GCA_903913965.1 uncultured beta proteobacterium | reverse complement strand
TTTTCCGACGCTCTCAGGGAGTGTGGCCGGCATCAACCAGATTGTTGCGCAAAGCGATGACGCCAGCGTGAAGACGTTATCCGATTTAGTGATCCGTGATTTCGCGTTGACGCAAAAGTTGTTGCGGCTGGTGAATTCAGCGGCGATGGGGGGGCGCAATATCACCCGCGTCTCTGACGCAATCACCCTGGTGGGGGTGGGCTCCCTGCGTTCGATTGCCACGGCCATGATGCTGGCCGCTTCAGCTGGTGAAAAAAAATCGCCGGCGATTGTCGCCGCACTGACCGATGCTTTTGTCGCCGGCCTGATCGCACGCAACACCGGTCGCGTCTGCGGGTTGGCGGCGGTTGAAGAATTGTTTATCTGCGGCATGTTCAGCCCGCTGGGTGAATTGCTCGCGTTGAATTATCTTGAAGATGATTACGGCGAAATCACGCGCCGCGTCACCGCAACCGGCGTGACCCCGGATGAGGCTGCGCGCAATGTGCTTGGTATCGGCTTTGATGAACTCGGGGTTGCCGTGGCGCGACACTGGAAATTGCCGGCCGTCATCATCGATGCGCTGGCACCGCTGCCGCCCGGCGCGGTGCCTGTGGCCGCAGACAGTGCGACGCGGATCTGGCAGTGCGCCGCCTATGCGCGCGAGTTGTGCGCCCTTGCCCGTATCAGCGATGACGATGCGCGGCGCGCCGCGCTTCATGCACACGCGCAACGCTATGCGGCCGCGGTGGTCATCAGCGCGCCCAACCTCGAACGGTTGATGATGCGTTCGGTGGATATGGCCGCCGATTACACCGCTGCCGCCGGTTTGCCACCCACCAAAACCGCGATGCTCAGCGGCATGAGTATCTTGTGCGCGGGTTCCGCCGCGCCTGCGGCAACACCTGTTGCTGCGCATACGAAGGCGACGATATCCACGCCGGCTGAGGACACCCTACATTCCGCAGAGACCGTGCTCGCCCCTGCAGAGATGGCTTGGTGGCGGCGGCTTGTGCGGTCGGTGCGCCGCGTTTTTGACTGAGGTTGGTTGCTTCGGGAAAGATGCGTTCAGATCATTGATGTCAACCGGGCCGCGAGTCGGCGCACGATCAAGTCATGAAGCGCAATAACGAGCGGACTATTATTTGGTCGCAAGTTCGATGGGCCTGGACGATGACGTGCCGTCCGGTGCCGTGCTAGCGCAGAGGCTGAATGAGTAAAGCGCTTTGCTGTAGGCTGCCTTTGAAGTTCTATGCGGCAGGATAAGTGTAATTCTGACCCGGCTTTCAACGTGATACATCCGGCGCTTGCCACTCCCTTTGACCATACCACGTGGTGAAAGGAGGGCAAGCGCAGGCTTTACGCTATTTAAGATACGTGGGTTATTTCAGTTCACTGAAAACGCTGAAGAGGTAATTGGCCGTGGAGTCGTACGCTTCAGCCAGAACCGCTTTGCTGAGATTGGCTACATTCGCATCATAAATGAAGCAATACCCAATATAGGTGATCCCCAAATCCACTCCGTCCATGGTGCACTGCTTTCCCTTTTGCGTCAGCGCAGCATACAACGTCGGCATTTTGGCGTATGACTTCCTTGCCGCAGCATCAAACATCACATCTGAGCTCACCCTGTTTGTCGGTATGACCCACGGGTTGGCAGTGGCAGTGTTGTGGAGTTGTGCGACGTAGGCCTCATAGTATGGATGCAGGGCAAGGGGAGTATTCGCCGCACTGAAACTGCTGGTGTGCATGGGTTGTGTCATATCGGTCATATAGTGCAATGCAAGGCCGAGTTGTTTACATCCCTGTGGCGTATTGCTGGCGGATTGAAATGCGGCAATGTGTTTCGCCGCCGTTGCTCTCGCATTCAAGTTTGGACGCCCGGTTATTCCGCCAGTAGACGCGTCCACACCAGCCAGCTGGTAAGTCATTCCATTTGTCGGGTTATAGAAATGAGTACCTGCCACCCCGTTTTTTAAATCGGAGGGGTTGTCCGCCAATGCCGGTTCATCGCCGTCGTATATTCCCTGTATCCATTCTTTCGCGCATGCGGGTGTTGCCATGCGTTCATATGCGAGCTTCGCCGCGGGCGACGACGTACTGGCGTTTCTAAGCATCTGCACGGCCTGTTGAACGATAAACAGATGCGTGTTCCCTCTTATTTTCACGTT
>CAIWNB010000176.1 GCA_903913965.1 uncultured beta proteobacterium | reverse complement strand
GTTGTTGTACCACTCGCGGCGCGCCGTGTAGTAATAGAGTTGGTTGCGTATCACCACGTCCGGGCGCAGCGACCATTCAAAGCCGCCGCGCACCAGGTTCTCCTCGGCCTTCATGTAATTGTCGAGGACGTTGTAGTTGGTTGACAGCGTGCGCTTGTCGATGGTCACCGGACCAAGATTGGTGCCGTTGTAATTTGAAACATAACTGCCGGAGACAATACCGCCGGCTGCATTGGCGCCAGTGGCGGCTGCCGGCAGCAGCGGGGTGCCCCAATAGCCGTTGGCATGATCCTGCTTGTGTTCGATCGCGCCAAACAGCTTGAACGACGCTGTTGCTTGAAAGTCGAGCGCGCCGGAGATCTGCGCATTACGGCTGGCGGTGTCGTTGATAAAGCCGTCGCTCGAAGCGCGACTGACATCAAAGCGGTAGTCGAGCCCCTCCTTGGCGGTACTGCCGCCCGAACCGAAGCCGCTGCGCAAGGTGTTGTTCGAGCCGTAAGAAATCCAGGCCTCGTTTTCGACCGGGCCGCGATGGGGTTTGCGCGAGACAAAATTGATGGCGCCGCCGGCGGCACCTTCGCCAGAGATCAGCGAGGCCGGGCCCTTCAGCACTTCGATGCGTTCAAGGGTGGCGGTGTCCATGACGCGGGAGGTCATGTTTTGCGGGCCGATCTTGATCCCGTTGTAGAGGATATTGATCTGGCTGTTGGTGAAGCCGCGCATTGAAAAGGCTGCGGGTTCCGCCGGATGGTCACCTGCAATCACGCCGACCATGCCGGCGGCGGCCTCCGTCACCGAGCGTAAACCGCGCTGCCGCATGGTGGCTTGATCGATGACCTCGACGCTGGCGGGTGTTTCGCGCGCGCTCAGGCCTAGCCGGCTCGCGCTGTCGACGGCCTGGTCCATGCCGAGCGGAGATTCGCGCCGCTCTTCAACGCGTATTTCTGACAGGACTGCTTGTGCCAGTGCGCATCCTGTGTGGAGCGCCAGCAACGCCGGCACGAAGAATTGTTTCAACATGGTTTCCCCCTGATGTGATCGCCGGTCTACAGCCAGCGTTGTTTTTTTGAGCGTAGCGTGAACGCACTACGAATGCAAACATTTGACTGCGCCGCCGCCGTGTTTTAGTGCTGTGCGATAATCGCCGCGGCAATTTCGGGTCTGCGTCGTGCGGTGCGGACCTTTCAACGCGAACACACTAACCAGGGAGAGCAGATGTCCACTGAAATCAATGCCGGCTTGCCGGAAATCCTGTTCCACGGCTGTAGCATGAAGCGCGAATCCCATGTGCACCACGATGGCTGTAACCACGCCACGCAGGACAGTGCCGCGGCCGGCGGCGCGCGCCGCCAGACCATGGTCGGCGGCAAGCGCGTGAAGACTATCGACGTGCATTGCCATTGCGTGTTGCCCGAAACGCTGGCGATGATGGGGCTGCGCCTCGAAGACCAGCGCGGCCCCGGCATTGGTGAAGTCGGCTTGCGCCGCGTTCGCGAAATGGACGAGGCAGGGATTGACGTCGAAGCGATCAGCATCAACCCGTTCTGGTACAAGGCCGAGCGTGATGTTGCCGAGACCCTGATCAAGACGCAGAACGAAAAGCTGACCGAACTGTGTGCGGCCTTTCCCGACCGCCTGGTCGGCATGGCCTCCGTTTCGCTGCAATTCCCGGATCTGGCGATTCAGCAACTTGAATACGCGATCAACAAACTCGGCATGAAGGGCGTGGCCGTTGGCGGTAGTGTTGCCGGTGAAGCGTTTTCAGAAGCGAAGTTTCATCCGTTCTGGGCCAAGGTTGAAGAAATGGGTCAGCTCGTTTTCATACACCCGCAGGGCACGCCGGAACTGGCCAAGCGCCTCAAGGGCAACGGCTGGTTGACCAATGTGATCGGCAACCCGCTCGATACCACGATCGCGCTGTCGCACCTGATTTTCGAGGGCACGCTCGACCGCTTCCCCGATTTGAAGATCTGTTCTGCGCATGGCGGCGGCTTCCTGCCCTCCTACGCGCCGCGCTCGGACAACGGTTGCCGTGTCGCCCCCGAGGAATGCAATCCGGAAATCAAGCTGAAGAAGCATCCGACTGAATACCTGCGTCAAATGTACTTCGATTCGCTGGTGTTCACCGACGAGGCGCTGCGTCACCTCGCCGCCGAAGTCGGCTCCAGCCAGATCGTCATTGGCACCGACCATCCGATTCCGTGGTGGCAGCGTCCGGTCGACCATCTGCTGAGTGCGCCCGGCTTTACCGATGAAGAGCGGATCGCCATGCTCGGCGGCACCGCTTCGAAGCTGCTCGGGATTCCGCAGTTCTAAGCGGTTCTGACGCCTCGCAGTAGCACGGCGGGCTGCACGGCAAACGCGTAAGGCGAGTGCCGTGCAGCCCGTTTTATTTTTCCAGTGCGATGTTGCGTTCGGCAAATACTTCTTTGGCAATTTCCAGCGCGTCTTCGACATGCGGCCAGCCGCGGTACCAGCCGCATTGCGCGAAGGTCTCGCAGATTTCGCGCGCATTAAGGCCGGCATCGAGCGCGTAGCCGATATGGCGTTTTAACTGTTTCATGTGCTGGCGGCACATCAGCACCGATAACACCATCACCATGCGTTCCTTCACCGTCAACGGTGAACGCTGCCAAATCTCACCGTAGAGATAACTGTCGACGATTTCGGCAGCACCCGGCAGCATGTCCTGCGTCAGCGAGGCGGCCAGTTCGCGGTCGGCGGTCTGGCCCCAGTCTTTGCTCCGCTGCGCACGGCCGCGCTGCATTTTTTCATCGACGCTATCGAGCCAGGGCGCGTCGTTGCCGGTGTCCTGTGCCTTCCAGGCGTCGCGTTCGCTGATCACCTTGTCGGCCATCAGCAGGGCAAACACCGAGGCCGGCACGCCGGCGTAAAACTTCAGTTCAACAAACATTGACTTGATCATCTGTGGCGTCATACCCAGCGTGAGGCCGACGCGGATTTGATGTTGCAGGCCGAAATCATGACCATTGACGCATTGCGCGGTGATGGTGGCGACACTGCGCAACCTCGTATCGAGACCGGGCTCGCGCCAGATACCGCCCCACATCACTTCGTTACCGATCAGGGTGTGATCGGGCGAGATGCGGATCATCGGGCTCGGTTTGGGCAGGTGCGCATCGATCACCGCACGGAATTCGTCGGCTTGCTGCGAGAGTTGTTTGGCTGTTTTCACGGTGTGTTCCTCCTCTGTGTTTTTCATAGTTTAACCCGTCGGGGGACATCGTCCGTTTTAGAGGACACGCTTGACGAACACACGGGGCTGCGTGTACACCATTAAAGCGCCCGCATCATGCGTCTGCGCTTCAACTCATCAATTCCAAGGAGAACATCATGTTGTGGGCCATTTCCTGCATCGACAAACCGGACACCGCGGCCATACGCGAGAAACATCTCGAAGCGCACCGTGCGCATTTACAGAATTCAAAGGGCATTCTTGTGCTCGCCGGCGCCACGCAGAACGACGAGGGCACTGCGGCCATCGGTAGCCTGTTCATCGTCAACGTCAACAGCCGCGCCGAGGCGAAGAAATTCTCTGACGGCGATGCGTTCGCGCAAAACGGCGTGTTTGCCACCATCACCATCACGCGGATGCGTCGCGGTCAGTGGAACCCCGAGGCCTGCGAAGGCGCGTAAGCCCGGGCTGCTGTCGTTTCCTTTGAAAGAAAAGCGCCCCATCCCGGGGCGCGTGACACTGGAGGAGAGCATGGAAAAACCACTCGACGGATTTGATCTGCCGGAAAAGGTTGGCGAACGCATCATCGACAAGCCTGAACTGCCACCGCAGGGCCTGCTGACGGACTCGACCGTGTTTACAGAAATCGTGGTCGGTGAAGGTCAGTTGAAACGCGGCACCATCGGTAAATTCGAAGTCTTCAGCGACGAGGCTGCGCGCATTGGCGGCACCGACCGCTACGCATCGCCCATGTCGTACATGGCGATGGGGGTGGGCTTCTGACTGCTTACCCAGGTTGCGCGGTACGCGCACATGATGAAGTTGACAGTAAAGAATGCAAAGTGCTCGGTGCGCTTTCGCAAGTTTCTCGGTGGCTCGGTATTGAAGGGTACGGTCTTTAACCGCTGGGATGGCGTCGATACGCATCTCTCCGTGGAAAGTGACGCACCACCGGAAAAAATCGCGCATCTGATCCGCAATGCCAAGGCCGGCTGTTTTGCCGAGGGGTTGATCACGCAGTCGGTCGCGTTGACGAGTACCATCGACGTCAACGGCAAGCCATTTCATCTCGATGGCGTGACCTCCGATTAGTGGTATTGCAGGACCGGGCGCCGTGTGCGTCCGGAATGATTAACGCTTATTAACGCTCCCGACAGACTGGAACACACCATGCCCGTGCAGCACATCGCGCCCGCTCTCGACATGCATTATGTGATCGATGATTTTACCGATCCCTGGGAACCATCCGAGACCGTGTTGTTGATACACGGCAACAACGAATCCGGTTACGCCTGGTACGGCTGGGTGCCGCATCTCGCGCGCCACTATCGCGTGGTGCGCCCGGACATGCGTGGCTTCGGGCAATCCACGCCGATGGCGCGCGATTTTCCGTGGACGCTGGATATCGTCATCGACGATTACTGCCGCCTGATGGATGCGCTGAAGATCGAGCGTTTTCATTTGGTCGGTGCGAAGATCGGCGGTGTGATCGGCCGCGCCTTTGCGGCACGCCGGCCCGATCGTGTGCATACGCTGACGGTGGTGGGTTCGCCGCCACCGGTGCGGCTGGATCTGGCGACGATTGCCGAACGGGTGAAGGAAGTCGAGACCCTGGGTATCGCCCACTGGGCGCGGCGCAGCATGGGCGGGCGTCTCGGCAGTAAATTCCCAAAGGCGGGTGCCGAGTGGTGGATTCAGTATATGGGTCGCACCGCGGTATCAACCGAGGCGGGCTTTTGCGCAACGATTAATTTCTCCGATATCACGGAGGATGTGAAAAAGATCAAATGCCCGATGCTGGTGATTACCACGCAGGAAAGCGGTCTTGCCTCGGTGGAGCAAACACGTGCCTGGCAGCAACAGGTCGCCCATTCCGAGCTGGTGGTCTTGCCCGGAGATTCCTTTCATGCCGCGGCCACCGATCCCGACGCTTCGGCGCTGGCGGTGCGCGATTTTGTTGCGCGTCATCCGGTTGGTGGTTGAGATGTCAATCGTGCCAAAGCTAAGCCGAGTGGGTGATATTGGCGCCGCGCGCGATCAGCGTTTGGGCTGGCGTGCGCGGTGCGCACCCTGTGCAGCATTATTGGCTGCTACTGCGGCTGCTCTAAGCTTTGCTACGAGCGCATGGGCTCAGCCATATCCGACCAAACCCGTGCGGGTGATCGTGCCCTGGCCGCCGGGTGGCGGCACTGATGTGGTGGCGCGGACGGTAGCGCAAAAAATGACCGAGATCCTCGGTCAGCCGCTGATCGTCGACAACCGTGCCGGTGCCACCGGCATTATCGGCGCCGACCTCGTGGCCAAGGCGCCGGCCGATGGTTACACGGTATTGATCACGATCGCCTCGCATGCGATCAATCCGACGCTCTACGCAAAGCTGCCGTACGACACACTGAACGATCTTGCGCCGGTTTCGCTGCTCGCAGAATATCCGTTTGTCATCACTGTTCATCCTTCGCTACCGGCAAAGACGCTGCGGGAATTCATTGCCGTTGCGAAAGCTCGCAGCGGCCAGCTGGCTTTTGCGTCATCCGGTAACGGCAGCGGGCCGCATCTTGGGATGGAACTCTTCATGAGTGTGGCCGGCATCAAAATGGTCCACGTGCCGTACAAGGGCGCCGGTCAGGCGATGACCGATCTGGTGTCCGGGCAAGTGCAAGTGTTTCTGAATAACTTTCTCGCCGGCATGCCGATGATCAAGGCCGGCAAGTTGCGCGCACTGGCGGTCACCAGCGGCAAGCGCGCTGCGGTCGCACCCGAATTGCCGACGGTGGGCGAAGCGGGCCTGCCCGGTTATGTGGTAACGGGATGGTATGGTTTGTATGTGCCAGCGGCAACGCCCGCCGCCATTCTGAATACCCTGAATAGCGCTGCGGTGCGTGCCTTGCGCTCGAAAGAGGTCAACGAGCGTCTCAGTAGCGAAGCGGCGGAAATCGTTGCCAGCACGCCGGTGCAGTTTGCGGAGTTTCAAAAAGCCGAGATTGCGAAGTGGGCGGCGGTTGCGCGCAAGGCCAATCTTAAGGCTGAGTAATTAAGATGGCGTAAGCCGGAATGTATGCGGCGCGCATCAGTGGGTTTGGCCCGGTCGGTGGAGAGCACATTCCCTTGCATGCAAGGGAATGTGTCGTCTCAGGTGGCGCCGGTTCCTGGCCTTCTTAGAACGGTTTGCCGAGATAAAAATAAAAGCTGCTGTTGCCGTCCATGGCGCGGCCATAACCGAGATAGGCCGGCCCGATCGGACTATCAACGCCGATGAAAAGGCTCGCTGATTTGAGCAGCCCGGTCGGATTGCCCGATATCAGTGGTTTATCAACCTGGCCGGCTTCAAGCGAGATGCCGCCGTAAGCACCCTCGAGCAGGGTGCCTTTCATAATGCGGTTGTAATACATCAGGCGTCCGAATTTCATGCTTTGTCCTAGCAGTTGGCCGGTTGCGTAGCCGGACTGCTGCAAAAATCCGCCCCACTGAAACTGGTCATAGGCGGGGAGCATATTCGAGCCGAGGGTGCCGCCCACTTTCCCGCTTAACTGAAAAGTATGGCCATCGATCGAAAAGGCAGTCGAGGCGTCGCCATCCCATTTGGTGTAGGGCTGGTCAGCGCCGAGACTGGAGGCAGAGTTATAGATCCCCAGGCCGGAACGCCAGCCTGAGCGCGGAAAGCGCAGGTTATCCATCTGGTCGAGTACCAGACGCGTTGTGTAGGCGCCCCTCGAGATATCCTGCAGGGGCGGCATCAAGTTGGTAGGGCCGGTGTCCAAATGAGTGTCCAGCGTCCCGCGTTGAACGCCAAAGCGCAACTCGCCGTAATGGCGGAACACCGTGCCGACATCGAGTCCGAGCAGACTTTCCTTGTTAAAGTAACTGGCGATACGATTGTCGCCCTGATAGACATATTGCTCCCGCGTAGTAATGCCTGCATGCGGGGCGACGAAGAAACTGCCTTCGGGATTCAGCGGCTGGTAAAACTCGGTAGTCAAGCCGCTGGAGCGACCGATCTGCATATCGGTGCGCCATTCGCCACCGAGCGAATTGAGCCAATAGCGTCGGTAGCTGCCCAGCAGATTAAAAAACGAGTCGCTTTTGAAATCGCTCGACATGCCAAGCCCGAAGCGCAGGGTGTCCATGCCCCAGGATTTCTCGACCGCCTCAATGGCCAGCACCCGCCGACCCGGTTCTTCGAGGAAACGGTAATTCACATTCTCAAAATTGCCCAAACCGTAAATCCGCCGCAAATCCTGGTCGAGAACTTCCTGCTGCACCGGCTGTCCGGCCTTGGTGTCCATGATTGAACGTACGCTGATGGGATTGACCTGCCGCAGATTTTCGAAGCGAATTTCATCGACCGTATTTTCGGCCAAGGTCTCATACACTGACTGCCGTTTGCGCAGCGCTGCGTACTCAGCCGGTGGCAGGGACAGAGCCGACAGTCGCGCGACCAGTTTACGCGCCGCTGCCTCCCCTGGCGGTGCAATATCCTGCAGGCGGTCGAAGTCCGAGGTGGAAAAATCTTCAAGCTCAGGCGCGATGAGAATGTCATCAGGTTTGAGCGAGGCGATCGAAGCCTGTACGTTCTGTTCGGTCAAAATGCTGAGCATCTGCCCGGTGACACCAAAGATCCCGTTTAACTGTTCGCGCTTAAGCAGCGGTGTGCCCACATTCACCGCAATAATGATATCGGCCTTCATGCCGCGCGCCGCATCGACCGGCAGATTGCTGGTCAGCATGCCGTCGACCAGCATCATGCCGCCGAACTCCGCGGGTGCCACCGCACCCGGTACCGACATGCTGGCGCGCATGACGTTGGCAATATCACCCTCTTTGAAAACCACTGCCTTGCCGGTCACCAGGTCGGTGGCGACAGCCCGGAACGGGATCGGCAGTTTGTCGAAGTTATAGTAGCCTTTGAGCTTGGCAAGCCGGCGCAATACGCTTTGTAGTTGCACGCCGCTGACGATGCCTTTGGCAAATCCCAGGCCTTTGTTGCCGACCCCGATTTCCGGGCCAATGAAACTGCTGTTGTCATCCATCTTGCGCCGTATTGATAGTTCCTGGCGCGGTGGCGTTTCCTTGAACAGCAGTTCCGACGAGACGGAACGCATGATGTCTTCCATTTCAGCGACGCTGGCGCCGCTGGCATAGGCGCCGCCGACCAGCGCGCCCATGCTGGTTCCGGCGATGCAGTCGATGGGAATGCGGTATTCCTCGAGTACCTTGATGACACCAACGTGGGCGGCCCCACGCGCACCGCCACCCGAGAGTACAAGGCAAATCTTCGGTCGTTTGCTGATGGCGGGCGTGTTTGCCGGGTCAATCGAAGAGGCTGGCAGCGCCGGCGTGCAGAGCAGGAGGGCCGCAAAGAAGGTCGCCAAAGCCCGCGCTCTAGGGTACGAAAAAAAGCCTTCAATTCTATTGATCATGAATTACATTGAGTCCATACATTGATTTTTGTTGAGATAACTACCCCGCCAGCAGGTCGATCGAATGTTATTCGATGCAAGGCGCCAAGCCAAGCAAAGTTCCCGCAGGCAGGTAGGCGTAAATTTCTGAAGTGATGCAATACTGCAAACGTCAAATAGGCGACGGGTTTGGGCCGCAGGCTTCAATCTCAATTCTATAGATCAGGTGGTTTTATGCGGAGGAGTCAAACCCTCATTACCAAGAGGGGGGGCAAAGAGCGATTTTTTTTACGGACATTGACGGCCGTCTGCAGTCTCATTATATGTATCACGGCTAGTACTCAAAAAAAACGGTGGCGACAGGGCCACAAACCACGATGGATGGAGGCAGGTATGCGCGGAATCTTTTTGTTGATTGTATTGACCCTGGTTTACCCGGGCGCCGTGGCTGCGCAAAATTATCCGATTAAACCGATTCGGATCGTGACGACGGAAGCCGGCAGCGGCACGGATTTCGGTGCACGCATGGTCGCGCAATGCATTTCCGGGCCGCTGGGTCAGCAGGTGGTGGTAGAAAACCGCGGCGGTGTGATGCCCAATGAAGTGGTGGCCAAGGCCTTGCCCGACGGCTACACCATCGTCCATAACGGCAGCGCCTTGTGGTTACTGCCTTTCGTGCAAAGCGATCTCGGCTGGAATCCGCAACGCGATTTCGTTGCCATCTCGATGACAGACCAGTCGCCCAATGTATTCCTGGTGCAGCCTTCATTTCCGGCCAAAACGGTGCAGGAGTTGATTACGCTGGTTAAATCACGTCCCGGTGAATACAACTACGCGCGCGCCGCACCAGCCGGCCCGACGCATTTTTCCGCCGAGTTGTTCAATGTGATGGCGGGTTTGAAAATCGTCCCCATCCCCTTCAAGGGCGGCGGACCGGCGGTGATCGGTCTCTTGAGTAATCAGGCGCATATGATGTTCGCCCCGGCGGCGGTGGCGATGCCGCATGTCAATTCCGGAAAATTACGTGGTCTCGCGGTGACCACTGCGCAGCCCTCAGCGCTCTTCCCGCAATTGCCGACGATGTCTGCGTCCGGTGTGCCGGGCTATGAATATGTGGCGATGTTTGGCGAGTTCGCACCGGCCGGCACGCCACGGCCGATCGTCGAAAGACTCAGCATGGAAATCCAGCGTTGTATGCAGCGCCCCGATGTGAAAGAAAAGTTTCTTGCCGCTGGCGTTGAATCGGTCGGCACGACGGCGGATCAGTTCTCTGCCATCGTCAAAGGCGAAATGTCGAAGTGGGGCAAGCTGATCAAGGATACCGGCATCCGCGCGGACTAAGCGGCATCCGCGCGGACTAAGGTCGCCGGGATGAAAACGGGCGCGGCACCTTCGAGGCGCAGCGCCCGTCTGTTTTCAGGTCAGGCTCAGGCCAGCACTTCGCGCACCACCACTTCCAGTTCTTCGTCAGTGGCGAATTTTTTCTCCGCCATGGCGATGCGCATACGGGCGAATACCTGTTCCAATTGCGCCTCGTTGAATGGCAGCCCCATGCGTTTTATTTTTAGTGCGACAGGGCCCGCCATGCCGTGCCGTTCCAGTGCCGTCGGCGTCCACACCACATGGCGTTTTTGGCCGATGGTTTCGGCCTGCATGGTTTCCCATACAAACCAGCCTTCCTGCAGCAGTGCGCTGATGTGCACGCCGCCGTAGGCGAAGGCCGAGGCACCGACGTGTGGCGCTTGT